>CAMAUI010000012.1 GCA_945861385.1 Prosthecobacter debontii | reverse complement strand
GACTATCCCAGCCCCGGCGGGCGTTCCGCAACGGGGTCTTCTTCACTACAACGCCCAAACCCGCAGGCCAACAGAGACGGCACTCCCGCGCGTCGGAAGTCCGTCAGAGGAAAGTTTTTTCGCGCAGATCGCGAACTGCGGAACTCGGGCTAATTCTGAGCCGGAACGATGCAGTTGCGGGAGCGCTGCGAAGTGGAACACAGGCTTCCAGCCTGTGCGGACAGTGGGCTTCCAGCCCGCTGGCCCATGCACCGAATGGTGCGGACGCTGCACGCATGATGACCGCCGGACGCACAGGCTGGAAGCCTGTGTTCCGG
This sequence comes from Prosthecobacter debontii, assembly GCA_945861385.1. Classification (GTDB taxonomy): domain Bacteria; phylum Verrucomicrobiota; class Verrucomicrobiia; order Chthoniobacterales; family Chthoniobacteraceae; genus SXWH01. The sequence goes on along the minus strand of CAMAUI010000012.1, from coordinate 56,150 downwards.
ATGGATCGCGCTGTACCAACTGCATCGTTCCGCCTGAGAGATGATGTGATAGACGCTGAGCAGATACTACGCGAAGACCGCCGGGAGGAATGCCGCCTCGGTGGCGAAGAATCGCTGCGTGCAGAAGCCCTTTGCGTGCAGCACCGGCCCTGATCTTGCCGAAGAGTAGCTCCACGGCATGGCCGCCCCCGACGCAAAGCGGGACGAAATCCATGTCATCGTTTTGTGCGGCCGCCGGATTCTGGTTTGTGTTCACCCCAACCAGCCACACCGGCCCAGCCGCACAAGACGTCTCTTTCTATCGCGACGTTCGGGTTTATAGCACGCGTTGCGTTCGTCGCATTGGATCCAGCCAACCCCGGGGTTCCCATCAGCCCAGCGACGCCGTGTTATTTGGACGGAACGAGTGCAAGACGAAAGCCCAGGTTGCTATCGCCATAGACGGGTGGGTTTTTTGCGCGGTTTGCGGAGCGGCAACTGGCGGGGAGGTTGAACCAGCCGCCCCCGCGGAGCGCACGGGTTTGTCCCTGTGGCGCTCCTTCCGGATCGGCTCCTGCCGCCCGGTCTTTTCCAAACCAGTCGCGGCACCACTCCCAGACGTTGCCGTGCATGTCGTGGATGCCCCAGGCGTTGGGCGGGTAACTTCCCACCGGCTTGGTCTGCGCTCCGGTGTGATTCGCCTGCTCTTTTGAAAGGGTGTCGCCAAAGGCAAAAGCTGTGTTCGATCCCGCCCGGCACGCATATTCCCACTGCGCCTCGGTCGGGAGGGCAAACTTCCAGCCCGCCGGGAGCGTGGTGGTCTGGTTGAGTTTCACGATGAAACTTTCCACGGCGATCCAGCTCACCTTTTCCATGGGCAGTGTTGCGCCTTTGGAAAAACTCGGGTTGGTTTCCATGACGGTTTGCCATTGCGCCTGTGAACATTCGGTTTGCGCCATCCAGAAGCCCTTGGTGATGCGTACCTCGCCCTGGGTTTCGGTGTCGCGGCGCTCCTCTTCGCTTTCCGGGCTGCCCATGGTGAAGATTCCCGGCGGGCAGTGGCAGAATTTCGCGGTCACATCACCAGGCAGCTTTATTTCGACGACTTTGCCTGCTGGGCCAGGATCGAGAACCACACTGGCGGGCTCTGCGGCGAAGGCGGCGCTGGCGAAGATCGAAAGCAGGCAGATCGGGTGTCGCGTGGTGATCATTACGAAGCCGAGACTGCACGCTGCCGTCTGCGGATGTCGAGAGACATCCGGGCCAGCGGCGGGGTGCCGCTGCCACGATGCTCCTTGCCGGGGCTGGCTTGCGGTGTTTCCGGCGAGTCGCCGGAAACTGCACCCGAGTCGGGTGCTCCACCCGGTGTTCCTGCTGTGTGATCGTATCAATCGTATCACTTCCCGCCGCCATTCTGACCGTCCACGGTGCGGTGGGCGCGAAAGCGATTTCCTTGCAGTCAGTCTGGCTGCGCTTCGCCGGCGGGAGATTGGCGCGTGGGGGATCGGCAGGGAATCCTATTTCAGCGACAGCACCCATTCCGCGAGGATGCGCGTGGCCTCGGGATCGGGGATGGCTTGCGCGGAGCGGGAGGAAAAGGGGCGCGCGAATCAGTTCCCCTGGCCTTTCGGAATCGAGTCCGGATGCTCCATCGCTTCCTTCGCGCACGCCGGGCAGTAGGTGTGGGTGAAGGTGGCGTCGCTGTGCCCGGCGATGTAGCTCTCGATGCTCTGCCATTGATCGGCAGCGGCGCGGATTTTTTTACAGCAGCAACAGATGGGCAGCAGGCCGCGCAGCATTTTCAACTCGGCGCGCTCTTTCTCAAGCTCCCGCGCCAGCCAGATCCGCTCAACATCGGATCTGTGCCGCGTGATGCCGATCTCGATGGCGACGGCAAGCTGGTGCGCCTCGAACGGCTTGGTGATGTAGCCGACTGGCGTGGCCAGCTTGGCCCGTTCGAGCGTCCGCTCGTCGTAGTGGGCAGTGAGAAAAATGACCGGAATCTCCAGGCCGCGCATGGCACTGGCAGCGATGATGCCGTCGGCCGAACCCGCGATGTTGATGTCCATGAGCACTAAGTCAGGCCTCCCATCATCCGCCATGCGCTGAGCGCCCTCCGCAGTGCCGGTGGTGCCGATGACTTCGTAGCCTCGGGCGGTTAGTTCATCGTGCAAGTCTGCGGCTGTGACGGCCTCATCCTCAACGATCAGTATCCGTGGTTTGCTCATAATTTTGGGTTTCGATTGGATGGACAGTTGTGGGCGGTTCGCCGTCCGGGAACCGGGCGGGCCAGCGGAGGAAGATGCTCGCACCGGAAGCGGTGCTGTCAATTTCCAATTCCGCGTGGATCTGCCGCGCAAGGTCGCGCACCAGACGCAGGCCGAGCGTTTTGGTGGTGGCGGGGGACAAGCCTGCCGGGAGACCGGGGCCGTTGTCGGCGATGCTCATCTCGTGGTGCCCGCCGTCGGTGCGCAGGCTGAGGGTGAGCGTGCCCTCGCTGCGTCCGGCAAAGGCGTATTTGAGCGAGTTGGTGATCAATTCGTTGGCGATGAGGGTCAGCGGGACAGCGGTGTTCAAATCCACCGACAACGGTTCAAGCCTCAGCACGGGCCGGATTCTCACGCCTGCGGGTGCATCGGCGCGGATGATCATTCGCAGCAGGTTTCCGAGTTGCACGGCCAGATCAATCTTCGCGAAGTCGCCGCTCGCGTAGAGATGCTCGTGAACGGAGGCCATGGCATGCACCCGGTCGCGCGTGCTGGCGAAGGCAGCGATCAGAGCCGGCTCGGCGAGGTGGCGGCTCTGGAGACTGAGAAGGCTGGAGACGATCTGCAGGTTGTTCTTCACGCGGTGGTGAACTTCGCGCAGCAGCACCTCCTTTTCTTCCAGCGATGCCTGAATCTGCTGCTCCGTTTCCTTGCGCTTGCTGATATCCGCGATCAGGCCGAACATGCGAACGGGGTGCCCGTCCGCGTCGGCAATGCTCTTGCCGTAGGCCCATATCCAGCAGACCAACCCGTCGGCGCGGCGGATGCGGCACTCGAAGCTCCAGTCCCCGCGCTCCGCCATCGCGCGCTGGAAACACCGATCCACCTCCGCGCGATCCTCCTCCAATACATGTTGGAGAAAGACTTCATACGTCCATTCCGGCAGCAACTCCTGGTAGCCAAAAATCTGATCATGCCGCAACGAACGCCATGCGGTGTGATCCACGAGATTGAGTTCCCATGCGCCCAGTTTGGACACTTCCAATGCAAACCGCCACCGCTCCTCGCTCACGCGCAACGCAGCCTCGGCCTCCTTTCGCTCGGCGACTTCGGCGCGCAGATCCTCCTCCGCCTGCTTGCGCTCGGTAATTTCGGCGCGGATGGCAACATACTGCCGCGGTTTGCCCTGCTCGTTGAGGAAGGGCACGATGGTCGTGTCCACCCAGTAGAAGGAGCCGTCCTTCGCGCGGTTCTTGATTTCCCCGTGCCAGACTTGGCCTTGCGTGATCGTCGTCCACAGGCCGCGAATGAATTCCTTCGGGTGGAAGCCCGAGTTGATGATGCGGTGATCCTGCCCCAGCAGTTCGTAGCGCGAGTATTGCGAGATCGCGCAGAACTTGTCGTTCACGAAAGTGATCCGCCCCTGCGCATCGGTGATCGCCACGATGGCATGCTCGTTGAGCGCGGCTCTCAATTCACCGACATCCTTGAGCGAGGCCCGAAGCTTCGCCTCGACGCGCTTGCGCTCGCTGTTCTCCGCTTCCAGTTGGCGATTGACCTTCGCCAGACCGGGCAGGGCCAGGGCGTTTGGCAGCACTCTGACGACCTGGATCACCGTCAGCCACGAAACGACCGCCGTCAGCACCTTGACCGCGCCGGAAAGGCGATACCAAGGATGCCAGAACAGGCTGGCCTCGATGAGATGGCCGAAGCCGCAGGAGAAAATGAAGATGGCGAAGAGCCAGAAGAGCGGGATGAAAGGCATGTCCCTCCGACGCCGGATGAAATAGCCAAGCCCCAGCGGGATGGCTGCGTAAGCGCCGAAGATGGCGACATCCGACACGATATGCAGCCAGGCGTGTTCCTGCGACCAGTTGCCACAAGTCCAACGTGCTACAAAATCGCTGGTGTCAAATAGGTGCTGGAAGAATGAGATCATGGTTCTGTAAGTGATCGACTGGTTCAGACTCGGTGGAAGTGTAGAACCCGGGAAGCGCACGCGCATCAGGAATTCCACAGTCTTCCGTAAGATTCGTTCCGAGGATACGAACGCGGCTGTGATTCCTTCCCATGATGGAAAACCCGCGCCCGCGCCTGCCGTCAGAAGGCTTGGCCGCCACTGCGAGATATTCCGCATCGTCCCCACTCAGGCGCACCGAGTCCTCCTTGGTGCGCCCGTGGCGGAACGCGCTGGAATCATCTCTCGTCCCGCGACGCAATCCTATTTCAGCGACAGCACCCATTCCGCGAGGATGCGGGCGGCCTCGGGATCGGGGATGAGCGTGCCGAGCGGGGGCATGTGGCCGGCGCCGCGATGGCTTGCGCGGAGCGGGAGGATGCTGCGGGCGAGGTCGCCGGGGGCGATGATGCGGGCGTTTGCGATGCCGAAGGTGGCGTGCTGCGGGATGACATCAATGATCCTCGTGTCCTTGGTGGGTGTCATCCAGTCAAACTCCATGGCGCTGTTGCCGCCGCCGCAATTGGTGTGGCAGTGGGCGCAGTTTGCGGCGAGGTACGCCCGCGCGCGGTTCTCGGGGGTGTCGGATTGGAATTTGAACATCTGATCAAATGGCTTCGGGGGCTCCTTGAGCGGATCGGTGGGGACGGGCCTTTTCAAAATACCCATGCCTTCGAGGCGCGCGAACTGGCCGGGGACATTGAGCTGCGGCTCGGTGAGCGCGATGGCGAAGCCGGCCTCGCGCGAGTGGCACATGTGGCACTCGGCGCGGCTCGGCACGCGCCACGGTTGCCGGAAGTCCGGGCGTGCGATGGTGATGTCGGTGCCGCCCTTCGCGGCGAGTTCGGCGTCGGTTTGCGCCGGGTTCCATGTGTACGTGTAGGCTGCCCAGTCGTCCTGCTGCTTGACGAGGATGCGCGTTTCGATCCGGCGCCCATCGAGTATGAGCGTCTGTGCGAGCGCGGTGCCGTCGGGCGGTATCCAGCTTTTCCGGGTGGTGATTTCGATTTTCCCGTCGCCGGGGAGGGCGAGCCAGCGGTCTGATTTCGCGCCGTCGTGCCACGCGGGAAAGGCGATCGAATACGGAAGCACGCCGGGCGCGGGGACTTGCTTGGCGGTGTCGGCGAAGAGGCCGGTGTCGCTCAGCTTCGTGGGAAACGGCGGGGCGTTCACGGCGGGCGCGGGCTCGAGCCGGTAGAATGCACCGCCGCCTGCGACGCCTCCCGTGGAGGTGCCGTAGTCGGTGAAGAGAAGTTCGCCGTCCGCATCGGCGCCGATGCTCGTGATGGCGAGCGGGGTGTCGGCGAGTTCCTTGTGCCATTCGAGTTTGCTGCCGTCGTGTTTGGCCGCCCAGATGCGGCCCGTGCGGAAGTCCCCGTAGATGTAGGCGCCGGCAAGCTCAGGGAATTTTTTGCCGCGATAGACAACGCCGCCGGAGAGCGAGCGGAATTCCTCGTGGGAGTGCTCGATGGTGGGGAAAGTCACCGGGTCCGGCCCGGCGGCGCGCTCGAGGATAAAGGGGTGGCTGCCCTCGTAGCGGCTCCAGCCGAAGTTTGCGCCGCGCTGGACGAGACGCGCGTATTCCCAATGATCCTGCCCGTTTTCACCGACCCAGAGCTGGCTGCTCTTTTTGTCGAAGGTCAACCGCCACGGGTTCCTCAGCCCATACGCCCATGTCTCCGGCGCAAACTTCGGGTTGCCGATGAATGGGTTGTCCGGCGGGACCGAGTACGCCGCGGCGGTGTCGGAAGGCTTGTCCACATTGATCCGCAGGACTTTCGCAAGGAGCGAGCGTGTGTCCTGCCCCGCGAGATCCGTGTCGCTGTCCGAGGTTCCGTCGCCGCTCGTCACGAAGAGGATGCCGTCGCCGGCGAACGCGATCGCCGCGCCGTTGTGGCCATCGCTCGGCCACTTGATGATTACCTTGCGCGACGCGACGTCGAGCCGGCCCTCGACCACGGTGTAGCGCAGCACCGTGGAATGCCGGCGTCCGCTCTCGTCCGGCTCGTTGACGCCGAAAAAGACGAAGCCGTTTTCCGAATAACGCGGATGAAATGCGATCGTGTACGCGAGGAAGGGAAATTCGAGCAGCGTCTCCACGTCCGCCGGCTCGCGGAAGGCGCGCAGGATCATCGGCGGGTGCGGGATGCCCTGTTTCTGCTCGAGGAAAAACAGCCGCTTTCCGCCCGGCTCCGGCTCCGCCGCGATCATCTGCCCGGCCTTCAATCCCGGCCACGCGCGCACTGCGCGATATTTCGACGGCCCATCCGGCGAGCCGGTCAGGCGCGTGTTTTCCCACTTCTGGCGTGTCTCCGCCGGGGCGCACGGGACGAACGCGAGCAGGAGAAGTGTGATTCGGCGGAGCATCGTTGGGTGTTATTTTGGAAGGGGCAATGTCTGTCCGGCCTCGGGGCCGGGCGAGCGGAACATTCGGATTGGAAAAGACGCGGCGTTCACGAGAGCGCACACATTGGTGAAAGGAACCCGCGCGAGGCGAGCGGGAAGTCACGCCCCGCACAACCGCTGATCCATCCGAGCCCCGCGTGCTCACTGGGCGCTGAATTTTTGCTTCCACTGACTCTCGCGGCTGCGGATTGTCCCCGCACAAACCAACCACCATGAACTCACACCAACACTCCCGTCGCTCATTCCTCAAAACCACGCTCGCCGCCGGCGTCGCACCGATGTTCCTGCCATCGGGCATCTGGGCCGCCGAGGTGAAACCAAACGACCGCATCGGCATCGGCATCATCGGCATGGGCAAAATGAACGGCGGCCATCTCGGCGGATGGCTCGGGCGCGCGGACACGCAGGTCGTCGCCGTGTGCGACGTGGACACCACGCGGCGCGAGGATGCGAAGAAAAAGACCGAGGAATTTTACACGAAGAAAGCCGGGGCGGACTACAAGGGCTGCGGCGCCTACAATGACTTCCGCGAGCTTCTCGCGCGCAAGGACGTGGACGCCGTGTGCATCGCCACGCCGGACCACTGGCACGCGATCGCGGGCATCGCGGCGGCAAAGGCGGGCAAGGACATTTACGGCGAGAAGCCGCTGACCAACACGATCCACGAGGCGTGGGCGCTGGTGAAGGCGGTGCGGGACAATAGCCGCGTCTTCCAGACCGGCAGCCAGCAGCGCAGCGACCGGGAGTTTCGCGTGGCCTGCGAGCTGATCCGCAACGGGGTCATCGGGAAAGTCAGCCACGTCGCAGTCGCCATCGGCGGGCCGGGAACCGCGTGCGATCTGCCGGAGGAAAAAATGGAGCCCGGCCTCGACTGGGATCGCTGGCTCGGCCCCGCGCCGATGCGCGGCTACAACAGCATCCTCTCCCCACGCGGGGTGCATGGCCATTTCCCAAACTGGCGCCTTTATTGGGAATACGGCGGCGGGATGATCACCGACTGGGGCGCGCACCATTTCGACATCGCGCAGTGGGGCCTCGGCGAGGACGAACGCGGACCGCTGGAGATTCACCCGGTGGACAAACCGAAACCGCAGGATGGCGTGAAACTGAAATACACCGACGGCATCGAGGTGTCTCACATCTCCGGCAACGGAATCACATTCCACGGCAAGGACGGCATGGTTTTCGTCAACCGCGGCCGCTTCGTGATGAAGCTCGGCGACCGGCAGGTTGCCGACTACAGCAAGAACGACAGCAAGCCCTCGCTTCGCGAGCAGCTCGACCTCGTCGAAAAGGAATTCCTCGGCAGCGCGAAGGTGAAACTCAATGTCAGCCCCGGCCACAAACAGGACTTCGTGGACTGCATCCGCTCGCGGAAACGCCCGATCGCCGACGTGGAAGTCGGCGCACGCACCGTGACGACGTGCCACCTCGTGAACCTCGCCTACCGACACGGCGCGAAGATCCAGTGGGATCCCGCGAAGCTCGATTTCACCGGCGGCACCGGGAAGCCCGAGTGGCTGACCCGCGACTACCGCGGCGAGTGGAAGGTCTGACGCGGCACGAGCCTATTTCGCCAGTTCCCGAATCCTCGCCCCGCGGATGAGGACATGGCTGCCGCCGCGGCTCAGCTCCTGAAAACCGATGCGCCCCTTCGCGGGCCGGTCCTTCAGCGCGGGCGCCTCCGTGTTGTCGTGACGCAGCACGGCCTTGTCGAACTTCGACAAATCAATGTCCTGCACCACCTCGCCATTGATCTCCACGCGCAGCTTCGAGCCCTCGATCTTCACGCGCACCTTGTTCCACTCCTCCGGCTTGTAGAGCTGCTTCGTCGGCGCGACCGCGCGGTAAATGCCCGCCGTCAGCTCGCTGTCCTTCATCTGCGCGGTGTAACGGCGGTCGGCCATCTGCATCTCCATCCCGTCAAACGCCGGGTCACCCTTGATCGGCGCACGCAGCGCGAGCCCCGAGTTCCCCATCGGCCCGAGCTTGAACTCGTACTCCAGCTCGAAGTCCCCGTATTCCTTCTCGCTCAACAGCCAGCACCCGCGCGCACCCTCGCTCGTGAGCACCCCGTCCTTCACCACCCACGACGCCGCATCCCGCGACGGCAGCGAAACATCACTCCAATGCCGGACCACGAAGCCCGCCGGTGTTCCGTCATTTGGAAAAAGCGGCGCAAACTCCGCGGCACGCACGGCCAGTGCAAGCGTGAGTGTGGCGAGGATTCCGATGAGCGGCATCTTCATGCGCGGATGCTCGCAGCAGCGGCAAGTGAGGGCGAGCGCTTTTCCGTGCAGCGCCTCCGCCTGCCCATCAGCCTGCATCCATCGTCGGACGCACAATTTCCTCTTCTGCGAAAGCTCCCCGGCTGGGGCTTTCATCTGGAATCGTTCAAAATACCCAGCGTGCGAAAATATAGCGTTGGATCGCCCAATCATAGCTGGATGACAGACTCCCGCAGGCGCGGGCGGGATTTGTTTCATCCCGAAGTCCAGCAGTTCGCGGCATTCGAAGAACGATGGGCCAGCCTTGTGGCCTTCGCCGGGATGATCACTGCGGTGTTCGCGCAGATTTCATGCGCGGCATTTTTCCTGATGCGGAGCATCACCAGTGTGTTTAGGCGTTGGTTGTGCGCCCATAGTAGCTGTCCCAATATGCCTCTGCCTCTTGTTTGAAGCGCCAAAAACCGAAGACGCGCTCAAGACGGTCTCTGACCTCCTCAGGGCGCAGGGCTTCGGCGGGCGCGTGCTCAAAATGAGCGGTTGAACGCCCCGCCTGCTGTCGCGCAAGCTTGCGGCTCACGACCAGAAAGCGCGGGTGGTAGTGATACATGTAGCGGAGCGTGGCATGCTCGCCGGCCCAGCGAACCAAATACTGGTCGGCGTAGTCGGTGCGAAGAAACGCCCGGTGCTCGCGGACGTGCAAGGTGGAGTAGTCGCGCAAGAAGCAGAACCATGAAATGTAGTCGCTCCACCTGTCGCCACGGTCGAGCATGTCGAGAATCTGAACGGAAGTGAGATGGAGTGCTCGGTCAAACTCGTGCGCCGAAAGCTGGTTCTCGAATTGCCAAGTGGCGCGGAACAACAGTGAAGCGATGTCGAAGCCAACATCGTAGCGGCGCGATGCTGAAATCGAGTCGCACATGATGCTCCAGTTGGGCCAGCCGAGAAGGAACCGGAATCGTTCGAGCGTGATAGCGCCGTCAGGCAGCGGCGCTACGAGGTGCCGAAAGGCGTGCGGAATCAGTGCTTTCGGGTCCTCGGCGAGCATTGTCAGGAGACGGGTGCGAAGACGCCAACGACCCAAGCTCAGCGACCCGGCCCGCGAGACGCTTCGATTGCAACAGTGACGCGATGGCCGGGTTCGCAGCGCATGGTAGAGCTGGTTTTTTTGCACGGTGCCACTCTGGACGTTGCCCAGGGCTGGCTTGTCGCCGCACCTTCGGTGCTCCACACACGCACGCCCGGCCAGAAGTCCGTACAGGCTCCAAGATCATAGGCCTGAGAGGAAGCGGGTGAAAAATTGCGCGCCTTTCTCGAGGTCCGCGATGGCGATCCATTCGTCCCGGGTGTGCGCTTGGGCGATGCTGCCAGGGCCGAGGGCGATGGCGGGGACGCCGTTCCGCGCAAAGACGGCGGCGTCGCTGAACCACGGGGCGCCGACGCAGCGGGAGCCGTGGTTTTTCAGCGATGCGATGACGGGGTGGGACTCGTTCGTGAGCATCGGGGGAGCGCAGATGTGGGTGATCTCGATGCCGGGTGATGCGCGGCGCAGGGCGGCGGTGACGCGATCGAGCGGGTCTTCGCCGGGGACGGTGCGGATGTCCACTTCGGCGCGGCAGGTGTCGGGGACGATGTTAGTTTTGATGCCGCCGTTGACGGTGCCGGCGCTGATCGTGGTGGCGCCGAGAAGCGGATGGCTGAGGGCGGCGAGCGCGGGGGCGAGTTCGTCGCGGATGCAGCGGAGGGCGTCTGCCATTTTGTAGATCGCGTTGTCGCCCAGCCCGGGTGCGGCGGCGTGGACGGCGTGGCCGCGGGTGGTGAGGGTGAGCCAGAGCGGGCCTTTGTGGGCGATGACGGCATCGAGGCCGGTGGGCTCGCCAGCGATGACGAAATCGAAGCGTTCCTCCTTTGCGAGAGCGAGGGCGCCGTGCTGGCCGGCTTCCTCGCTGCACAGGCCTGCAAACCACAGCTCGCGCCCAAGTGACGGGATGCGTTCGCGGATTTCGCGCAAGGCCCAGAGCATGGCGGCCATGGTGCCTTTTGTATCCGTCGCACCGCGGCCCCACACTCGTCCTTCGCGCACTTCGGCGCCGAAGGGATCAATGGTCATGCCGCCAACGCTCACGGTGTCGGTGTGAGGAGCGAGGAGGATGCGCGGCTTTTTCCCGTCGCTGTCAGCGAATCGGGCGACGACATTCGGACGGCCCGGCTCCACGTCGCGGAGTTCGATGCGAGCATTTGGAAACTCGGCGCGCAGCCAGCCGGCGAGCCATTCGGCGATGCGCTGTTCGCCGGTGTGCGGCGTGCCAGGGTCACCCTCCGGGTTCACGCTCGGGATGCGGATGAGAGCCTGGAGCAGTTCGACGACGTTTTGAGGCGGTGTCACGGCCCCGTGATTACCCGCGCGGCCCGGCAAAGGAAACATAGAAGCGCGGCCGGCGGGCTGAAAGGCGGGTCAGCGCAGCTTCCGGAAGTATTTCCGGTGATCGCGGACATACTTTTCCAGCCGCCTGCGCAGCGAGCCGAGGGGATCGGAGCAGCCCGCCCCTGCCGCAGCCACGCAGAGCCGCGCCATGCCGAACGCATCGTCCACGCTGACAAACTCCGGCGCGATCCGCCCACCCGGGCCGCAATTGTGATAGTTGCCGAGCGCCACGCACATCGCCGCAGTGCGATGGCCGTGGAGCGCGTAAGCCGTGGCCTCGCACGTGCCGCCCTGCATGAGTGCGCGCTGGTGCGGGATCTCCGCGGCTTTGGCGGCTTCCTGCAATTGCGCGGTCGCCGCAGAATCAAAGATGCTCGTCCGGTCGCCGACGCGGACGATGACCCCCGCGCCCATCGTCACCGGGCCGCCTTTCACGCTGCTTGTTTCAAGCGAAATGACCGTCGTCTTTCGCGGCAGGACGCCGCTCCGCGCCAGCTCGATCGCGCCGATGAACCCGACCTCCTCCGCGCGCGTGAACAGACCGTATGCCGCGCACTTCGCCCGGGTGCGCTGCAACTCCCGCAGCATCGCGACGATGCACGCGCAGCCGATCAAGTCGTCGCACGCCCTTGAGCGAATGCGCCCCGCGCGCACTTCGAATGCGGGAAGATCCCACATGCGAAAACCGTCGAATCTCCGCGTGGGCGGTTTCTTTTTGCGATAGTGCTCCGGTACACCACCGAGAAACGCGCGGCCCACGTACGCCGGATGATCCATGTGCGCGGCAAACGCGAGCGGAGCACGCGTGCGCCCCCGCCGGTAGAGCGCGATGAGATTTCCAAAAGCATCCTCTGTGATCCGCACGTCCGGGCAATCCGCGAGCAGCCTGCGGATCTCGGCGCGCACCGCGTCCTCGTAAAACGGCGCGGTCGGCTGGCTGAGGATGGACTTTGCGATGGCGAGATAGCTGGCTGTATCCACGTGCGCGGGATAGCCGCGAACCACATCGTCCCGCAAGCGCGCTTGCGTGAATGGCGCGGCTTCGGCGATGAATGCGGCACGCCATGTCGCTCTGGAAAAAGATCCGCCACCGCATCGAGACCGCAGCCCTGCGTTTCTTTGCGTGGCTCATCCCGCGGCTCTCGCGGCGGACGTGCGTGAGCCTCGGCAATGCGCTCGGGGGACTCGCCTTTCACCTCGACCGCCGCGGTCGCGCGGTCGCGCTGGCCAATGTCCGCTGCGCGCTGGGCGCTGCGCTCTCCCCCGCCGGGCAACTCGCCGTTGTCCGCGCGAGCTATCGGAATTTTGCGCGCACGATGATTGATCTTTTCTGGTCGCCCGCGCTGGCGAAACCGGAGAACCGGCACTGGCTGAGAATCCGGAAATCGCCGGAATGCGCGCGCGCTCTCGATGAGGAAAAACGCGGAGCAGTATTGCTGACGATGCACTTCGGGAACTGGGAGTGGGGATCGCTTTCCGCCGGCTGGGCCGGCTACCCGGCGCTCGCCGTGGCGGAGAACTTCAAGAATCCGGCGCTGACGGATATTTTCACCGCGCCGCGGCAAGTGAGCGGGCAGAAGATCATCGCACAGGAGCAATCCATGCTGAAGATGCTGCGCGCGGTGAAGCGCGGGGGTTACGCGGCATTTCTCTCCGATCTCACGCTGCGGCCCGGCGAGGCAAGCACGGTCATCCGCGCGTTTGGAATGGAGCTTTGCGTCTCCATCCTCCACGCAGTCCTCGCTCTGCGCGGCGGTGCGGTGGTGGTGCCGTTCCTCTGCATGCCGGATGCCGACGGCGGATACACGAGCGAGATGTACCCGCCGCTGGGGATCAGCGACGGCGCGACGCCGCAACAGGTCGCGCAGCAGTGCTGGGATTTTTACGAGCCGCACGTGCGGAAAAACCCCGGCCTGTGGCTGTGGCCCTACAAACACTTCCGCTACAGGCCCCGCGGAGCAGGGCGCGAGTATCCGTTTTACGCCAACGAATCCGGCGCATTCGAGAAATTGCGCCAGAAGGAAATTCGCGATTGAGCGGCACGCGGATTGACTTCCGCGTGCAAGCCCGCTTTTTTCCGCGCCGATGAAACGACTCCTCTATCTACTCACCGCAGTCGCCGCGCTCTCGCTCGGCGCATGCGTCGGCTCCAGAACTGGCGGTTCCTACAGCGTCAAAGCATTCGCGCCGAACAATCCGGCCAACGTCCGCGTGAAAGTCTCCACCTCCAGGCAGCACATCTACGTCGTCGAGGGCGACCGCGTTCTCATGGCCGTGCAAGGCACCGTGGGCGTCGGCGGCAGCACTGGCGCGGGCAATTACCGCATCATCGAGAAGATCAAAAAGAAGCGCCGCATCAGCCAGCCGGACGCCGGCTACCCGATGGCCTACTGGTGCGCGTGGAAGTCCGCGTATGGATTTCACGAGGGCTTCGTCCACCCGCATCCGCGCAGCCACGGCTGCATCCGGATGCACCGCGAGGCCGCGGCGCGTTTCTTCGCCCTCGTGAATATCGGCACGCCCGTGAACATCGCATCTTCGCAGCCGGAGGATTCCTCCATCGGCCACTTCGTGAAAAAGCTCGATCAGTCCCGCGACCCCGACCCGCCACGCTCGCAGATGATGTCCGATAGCTGGTTCCGCGACCCCGCCGGCCCGCTGCTCATCAAACAATAATCACCGCTCCGTTTTTCAAAGGCGCCCTCAGCCGCACGAGAGCGGCTACGTTGTCAGCAGCGTTATAGCCGCGGGTCGCCGGGGAGCTTTCACGGCAGGCCATCATTGCGTCATCAGATCCTGCATCAGCCCCGAGTGCCACGCGAAGTTCCCCGCGCGCACCTGCGCGAAGAAGCTCGTGAAGTCCTCCGGCGACAGGAAATAGAAATGGTAGCGCCACGGCTCACCGGCCTCTGTGAGCTTGGCGTTGAGCGTGTCAAAGTGCCGCTTGCCGTCGCGGCACTTCGCGCGATTGCGATTTGAATCGTCGTCGTCCGCCTTCACCTCCACGACGAGGATGTCGTGCAAGCCGCGCACCTTGATGAAGAAGTCGGGATTGAAATTCTCGTTCGCCGTGTGCGTCTTCGCCGCTTTCGCCGGCTTGTAGGAATACGGGAACGCGTAGCCACGCTGATCCGGCATCTTCACTAAAGCATCGAACAAATCCGCATTGGCAAAGAGCAGCGCAGAAAACTGCCGCTCAGGCTCATGGCTGGCGTAGTGGACGTTCCACGGCGACTTGAACGAGCGCAAATCCACCTGCTGCATCCGCTCCGTGATGCTCCGCACGTCCTCGGACAGCGCGCTGTCATCAATGCCCGCGACCTTCTTCCACTTCTGCCACTGTTCCCACAGATGCACCTCCTGCCCGCTGAATGGCGTGGGCTCCTCGGCGACATACCACACCGAGCCGTGCTCCTTGAGCGTGCTCTCGGAGAACGATTGGTGAGGCACATCCTTCGTCAAATCCACCGCCACGATTTCCTTCGCCGTCTGGCTCATCCGTGGGTGCTCCTTGTCTGTTTCACGGAACATAGGGCCGAACGCCTGTTGCAGCCGCACGCGGTTTCCCTTGCTGAGGAACGTCTCGTCGTAGCCGCCGGTGCGCAGGCCCGCGACGATGAACTCGCGCAGCTTTTTCTTCGGCCACGCCTTCACGATCTCGGGATCCTTCTCGCGGAGAAAGAGGCGCATCACCATCACCGCTTCGTCGATCTCCAGCGCGCCGAGGTGCTCGATCTCCACCCGCAGCATTCCCGTCTCGGAAAACGTGCTGATCTCCTCCGTCGTCCGATCCTGCGGATCAAAAGTTACTTTCGGCGGCTCCGCCTTTTTGCGTTTCGTCTCCACCGTCGTCTGCTCCGGTTCGTAGCGCAGGTTGTGCAGCGGGAAGACGTAGCCCGCGCGCCGCGGGTCGTAGCCCCACGAAAGCGTATTTTCGATTTCCAGCACATCGCGCAGGAGGTTCGCGATTTCCGGCGACCACTTCTCGTGGTTGTTGATCGTCACCAGCGGCTCGCGATCCAGCCCCGGCGGCACGCGCAGGCCGCGCCCGAGCACTTGGGCGATGAGCAGCTTGGACGAAAACGCCCGCGAATCGTGCGGCACGATCTGGAAGACATTCTTAACGTCCCATCCCTCGGTGAGCATTGACACCGACACGACCCACTCCACGGGACTCGCTGCCTCGTCCACGCTGCGGAGCGCGGAGAGATTTTCCTTCCGGCGCTTCTCCGGGCTGTCGTCGCTATCGCGCTTTGGGCACGCGGCGAGCACACGCTCTTTGTCCCGCGCGCCCGATGGCACGCCCGACGTGACCCAAATGACTTTCCGTTCCGCTTCCTCGCGGCTGATGCGCTCCTTCTTCGCGAGGAAATCCACCAGCTCGCGCCATACCTCGACGCAGCGCACGATCTCCTGCGTCACCACGATGCTGATCGGTTTGAGCGTCGCGCCGTAGTCGTCGCGATTCTTCCCGTGAATTCTGTAGGTCTGTGCCCAACCGTTGTCGCGCATGGTCTGCGCGGTCACGTAGTTCGGCTTCTTCACCACCTTGTCCTCGATCGCCTGCTTCAACCCGTAGCGGAAGACCACGTCGGCGAAATACTCGTCCTTAATGTAGGGCGTGCCCGTCACGTTCACGATGAAGCGGAAGCCGAACGTGTCGCTGAGCAGGAACTCCATCCACTTCTTCAACCCCTTGTCCGGCGGGCTGAAAAGATGATGCGCCTCGTCATTGAGCACGAGCGTGCGCGCGCCGTTGCCGCGGAAGCTGTCGGCGATGGATGAGCCGGTGTTTTCATACACCGCGTGGATGTTCTCGATGCAGATGTCGCCGGGGCCGACCGTCGCGTTGCCGCGCTTGATGCCGGGGATCGCCACCGCCGCGCCGAGTTCGCGCAGGATCGCGGCGAGTTCCGCGTTGCCCGCGAAGGCGGTGAACTTTTCCAGCAGCGCCTCCTCGATCGTGAGCGACGGGCACAGCACGAGCACGCGATCCACCAGCCCCTCGGCCAGCGCGAGCGTGGCGAGCGCATACATCACCCAGCTTTTTCCCGCGCCGGTCGCGAGATCGAGTGACACGGCTTTCTTCGCGCGCAGCGGCATCTTCGCGAGGAAGGCGTCGATGCTCTCGTGCCGCTGCTTGATCGTCTCGCGCCCGTTGAAGTTCTCCCGCGCGAGCCGTTCGAGGTCGGGGTATCTGTCCGACACGAGAAATCTCCACGCGTCGCGCGCCGCATCGCGGAGGAAGGCGTGGCGTTCATCGCAGAGCAGATTGAGGAAGGCGTCGTATTTGTGGACAAGTGCCTCCGTCGCCTCGCGCGGGTCGTCCACGCGGAGCACTTGATCGGCGATGCGAAATTGCAGGCTCATTTGAAATCCCCCTTCGCGAACACGCGCTGCTTCTCGTTCCCGTAGCGGTCGCAGAGGATCACCATCATCCGCTTCCCGGTGAAATCCTCATCCGGCACGCGCAGCGTCAGCGCCTTCGCCGCGTCCAGGCCGCCCGCGTCCTTCACGAGATCCTCCGCCCAAAACACGCGGCCCAGCCGGAACACGTCACCGTCGTAATCCAGGTCAATCATCGCCATCGAGAACGTCTCGAAATTCGCGAAATCCTCCGGCTCTGTCGCCAGCGTCTGCGAGCGGAACTCGGTAATCTCCAACGTGTATTCCGCGAGCATCTCGCCTTTGCGTTTCGACTTCTTCGCCCGCCACTCGACGACCGGCTGCGAGATGAAATCGAAGCCCACCGCGTCAATCACCTCGTTCACGTCAGCCTCGCGCGCGGGCTGCGGCAGCGTTGGCGTCTTCGCGTCCTTGCCCTGCCGGCGGTTGCCTTCCAGTAGCCGCATCAGCACCGAGAGCGGCACCTTGAGGAAAACATACGTCGCCCCGCCGCGCTCCACTTCATCTTCGGCGAAGTCCATCGCCACCACCGGTGCGATGATGAAGAACCGCTCGCCTTCGCGCCCGCGCAGCGCGCGGTGCAGATCATCCACGTAGCCGTGATCGAGCGTCAGCGTTTTGTGGTCGGGAAAATTCCACAGCAGCGCCGCATCCGTCTTCACGTAGCCATCCAGCGCCACGCCATAGCGCGTGTGCGGGTGCGGACGCACGCCGAAGAGCTTCAGCACGAATGGCCGGTATTCCGCCCACAACATCTCGCGGATCGCCGCCATGTCGTAGAGGCCCGCGCGGTAGAGCGCGAATTCGCGCGCGGGCAGCGGCTTTTCCTTCTCCGCCTTGTCGCGCCGCGCGATGAGCGAAATGCGAAACTCCACGCCGCCCACGCGCACCGCCTTCGCGCCCGGCGCGTCCTCCGGCTCCGTGAGTTTGTTAGCGGGCACGCGCAGCTTGTCCTCCGGGCAGACGAGCGAAAGCGCGGCACCCGCCTTCACGAGATCATACTTCTTCGCCAGCGCCGCGAGGTCGTGCAGCAGATCGAGTGTCACCTCGCACTCGCCTTTGCGCGCCTTCTCCGTGATGAGCAGCACGCCCGGCGCGGACTTGAGGTGCTCGGCGAAATCCTCGGTGCGCTCCGGCTCCGCGCGGTCGTCCTTCTTCGCCGCGCCGATGTTCGTCGTCAGCGAAAACAGCCGCTTCTGCGTCGTGCAAATCGCCAGCTTCCCGCAATCCATCGCGATCCATCGCCGCCCGAGTTTCTCCGCGACGGCGGCGGTCGTGCCGCTGCCGGTGAAGCAGTCGAGGACGATGTCGTCGGGGTTCGACGACGCGAGAAGGACGCGCTCCAAAAGCGCCTCTGGCTTTTGCGTTGGGTAGTCCGTGCGTTCACCCGAGGTGTTTCCGATCCGGCTCAGGTCATTCCAAATCGTATTGATCGGCTTTCCTTCGAGGTCTTCGAGGAAGGTTTTCAACCCGTCGAGTCGCGGCGTTCCGTCTTTTTTCGTGAGGATCAAGCCATCCGCCCACCATTTCTCCCGCTGTTCGGTAGAGGATCCCCAACAGCGCCCCGGCGGTGGTTTTGAGCCGCGCCATTCGTCGCGGCGTTTCGCATTTTCTCCGCTGAAAGTGAGATCTCTCCCCGTGAAGAGTCGCCCGTCTTCGCCCCGCTTGAACCGCTTGAGTTGAGAAGCTCCATACGCCTGTCGCAGCTTGTTGAATCGAAACGAATCCGATTTCGAATAAAGGAAGATGCTATCCTGCGCGCGGGCGAACGTCTTCGTCGGCATATTGTGCGCGTTCGTGCGCTCCCAGACGATTTCGTTTTGGAAATTCTCCTCACCAAACACTTCATCCAAGATGGCTTTGATGTAGTGCGCCTTTTTGTAGTCGAGATGCACGTAGATGCTCCCGTCGTGGGCGAGCAGTTCGTGCAGGAGGATCAGCCGGCGGCGGAGGAACTCGATGAACTGCGCGCCGAGCACCTTGTCGCGATACGCCTTCTCCTTGTCCTTCATGAAGTCCTGCCGCGTCGCGAAGGGCGGGTCGATGTAGATGAGCTTGATGCGCCCGCGCGTGCCGAAGCGATCCGGGCCGCGCTGGTCGGCGAGCAGTTCGCGGAGCGCGAGCAGGTTGTCGCCCCACACGAGCAAATTGCGCCAGCGGCCAGCGCCCTTCCCGTGCGGACGCTCCGCGCAAAAGCTGCGGACAAGCTGCCACGGCGCGGCGGGCGTCTGCGCGAGCACCTCCTCGCGCCGCATCTTCCCTGCGTATTCGAGGCGGTATTCCTTCCCGATTTCGACCGTGCGCCCCTGCGAGGAGCGCAGCGCCGTCAGCATCTCGGCGCGCAGGCGCGGGTCGGAGAATTTTCCGATCAGTTCCTCAAGTTTGGCCATCGTGTGCGGGAGTCATGCGAGGGAGGCCGCCTATAAGAGGCCTCATAAAGCCATCTATACAGGGCCAACAAATGAAGCCGCAAGTTTCAAGATGCACCTGTGCCAACGAAGGAGGAACAGCCCTACATTATCGTTGCCAGAAACATCAGCCGCCTACGTGGCGAGCGCGGTGTCACGCAGGAGAAGCTCTGCGAACTGGCCGAGGTGAGTCGCGGCTACTTCCAGCGTGTCGAGTGCGGGAAAGCGAACATGACCATCGAATACCTCGACCGGATGAGGAAGGCGCTGGGCTGCCGGTGGGCCGATTTGTTTCGAGGGCTGGACAAGGAATAGGGCAAGGCCGGACTTCCGCCACGCGCTCGCGTGAGACACGGCGGAGGGTGGCGCGCGCACATTCTTTTCCTCGCGCCAGACCGAACATCCTGCATCCTGCTCGACGACATGTCCGCAACCACGCCAGCGCCAGCCAAGCGAGTGAATCTCCGCACGCCCGACGTGATGGCCGCCGTACAGGCGCAGGTGGAGCAGCATTACCGCAGCGCGATCGTGGAGCGCGTGCGGGCAAATGGCGGCACACTCAGCGTCAGCGGGGTGACGGTGCTGCTCGCGAAGCAGTTCGGGTTTTGCTACGGCGTGGAGCGCGCCATTGATCTCGCGTATGCGGCGGCGAAAGTTTTCACGGACCGGCGGCTCTTCATTCTCGGCGAGATCATCCACAACCCGGAGGTGAACGAACAGATCTCCGCGCTCGGCATCCGCAACATTCTCGGAAAGGACGCCCAGGTGGACGTGGAATCGCTGACGGCTGAGGATGTGGTGATCGTGCCGGCGTTTGGGACGGATGTGACCACGCTCGCTCGCATCAAGGAGCGCGGCTGCCAGATCGTGGACACGACCTGCGGCGACGTGATGAGCGTGTGGAAGCGCGTGAAGCAAAACGCCAGCGAGGACATGACGAGCATCATCCACGGCAAGGCCTCGCACGAGGAGACACGCGCCACCGCGAGCCGCGCGGTGCTCGGCGGGCAGGGCCACTATCTCATCGTCCTCACGCTCGCGGATACCGACTACGTCTGCGACTACATCCGCAAGGGCGGCGACCGCGCGGAATTCCTCGCGCGCTTTGAAGGCGCGATGAGTCCCGGCTTTGATCCCGACCTGCATCTCAAGCGCGTGGGCGTCGCGAACCAGACCACGATGATGCGCGGCGAAACGGAGGAAGTGCAGCGCCGCATTATGGCGGCGATCCGCGACCGCGACGGCGAGCAGGGCGCGCAGAAGAACTATCGTTTTTTCGACACGATCTGCGGCGCCACACAGGAGCGGCAGGACGCGCTCGGCGACATGCTGCGCGCAAAAATGGATCTTCTCATCGTCGTCGGCGGCTACAACAGCAGCAACACCTCGCACCTCGCCGAGATGGGCGAGGCGGTGCTGCCGACCTACTTCATCCGCAACGCCGCCAAGCTCGCCTCGCGCGAACTCATCACGCATTTCAACCAGCACGAAAAACGCGAAACCGAGACGCGCGACTGGCTGCCCGCCGCTCCGGCGGTCATCGGCCTCACCGCTGGCGCGAGCTGCCCGAACAACCTCATCGAGGACACCATCGTGCGGGTGTTCGAGCTTTACGGGATCACACGCGAGCGGGTGCTGGCCTAGCATTGCTTCGTCAAGCGAAGCCGGCGACGATGTCGTCAAATTTCATGCCGCAGCAAAGGCAGGGGCCGGGCTATCTCACCAGCCACGGCCGAATCGCCCGCAGTGCCTGCTCCCACGTGATACGAGAAGCATTATTTCATCGCAGCCCACCTTGCGCGCGGCGGTGAGTTTGTTCAGCGTTTTCCAGCAAATCCCTGCCCGCGAGCCCGCCACTGGAAGTCCATCAACCACGGCCTGCTCACCCACACCATTCGGCTCATCGCCACGGCACCGCGAAATCAGTTCGCGCTGATTCACCTGCCTCTCCCTCGCTGCCCTTGGATTTTCAAGCCCGGCGGAACCTATTCAGGCCCCTTCAAGGGCAACCGCATGTCGCACGACACGGAAGGCTGCCGCAACCACCTCGCGTACCTCGATCTCGTACTCGGGAAAATCCTCGACGCATTGCGCAGGGTGGGGGAGTTCGACAATGCCGCCGTCATTCTCACCAGCGACCACAGTTCTCGCTGACGGGGAGCGGGGAAAATCGCTGACGCATCCCCGCAGACGGCTCTTGCCACTGGCAACCGGCCTCGCCTACACCGCGCGGGTCACTTCCCAAACCAGCTCTATGAACACTCGCAACAAACTTTTCCTCATGATGGTGCTCGAGATCGCCATCTGGGGCGCATGGCTTCCGCTGATTTTCGGCTACCTGCCGAGCCTCGGCTTCTCCGCGGTGAATCCCCCGGCGGCACTCAAGGGTTTCGTGGATATGCTCCCGGGGTTTCTGCAGGTGCTGTTCTCAGAACAGGGCATGATCCTGAACGCCTTCCCCGTCGCGGCGATCATCGGCATGTTCTTCAGCAACCAATTTGCCGATCGCAATTTCGCCGCCGAAAAGTTTCTCGCCTTCAGCCACCTCATCGGTGGCGCGGCGATCCTCGGCTGCGGCTTCACGAAGAGCTTCTGGCCGTTCTTCATCCTGATGCTCATCCACTGCCTGCTCTACGTGCCGACGCTCTCGATCACGAACTCCATCGCCTTCGCTAACATGAAGGATCCGAAAAAGGAGTTCGGCATCATCCGCATGGGCGGCACCTTCGGCTGGATTCTCGTCGCGTGGCCGTTCGTCTTCATCCTCGTGGACTGGGCTAAGGTGAGCGCGGCAAATCCGGACGGCATCAAGGCGTGGTTTGATGTCGTGCTGAAATCCGGCCTCACCGGCGACCCGCTGAAGGAGGCGACAAAGTGGACCTTTATCGTCTCGGGCATCATCTCGCTCGTGCTCGCCGCATTCAGCCTCACGCTCCCGCACACGCCGCCGAAGAAAAAGGAAGAGGGCGCTGCGGAAAGCCTCGCATGGCTCGAAGCACTGAAACTCCTCAAGCACCCGTTCGTCCTCATTCTCTTCCTCGTCACCTTCGTGGATTCATTCGTCCACAATTGCTACTTCAACTGGACCGGCGGATTCCTCGGTGCGGCGAAGGAGGCAGGCGGCGTCGGCATCCCGGGCAACTGGATCATGCCCGTCATGACCATCGGCCAAGTCGCCGAACTCCTCACCATGCTCATCCTCGGCGCGACGCTGAAGGCGCTCGGCTGGCGCTTCACGATGATCATCGGCGTGCTTGGCCACGCGGCGCGCTTCGCCGTGTATGCGTTCTTCCCCGACTCGCAGGCCACCATCATCACTGTGCAAATCCTCCACGGCATCTGCTACGCGTTCTTCTTCGCCACGGTCTATATTTTCGTGGACGAATATTTCCCGAAGGATGCGCGCTCCAGCGCGCAGGGACTGTTCAACGTGATGATCCTCGGTGTTGGCGCGCTCGTGGCCAATTCCATCTGCCCGCTGCTCATCCAGGAGACGTTCAAGCACGGCAACATCGTGGACTTCAAGGGCCTCTTCCTCGTGCCCACCTACGCCGCGCTCGCCGCCGCCGCCGCGCTGCTGCTTTTCTTCCACCCGCCGAAGCAGGGCGCGCCGCAGGGCGGCGTGGCCGCGACGCCACACTGACCGCTTCGCAGGTACAGGAGCGGCGCCGCGCCGTTGGCCGCACTCCCCCATCCGCGAAAGTTCACAGGGGAGTGGGGCTCAGAAGCTGCTAAAATCAGAACCCAAGCCCTTGCATTGATGCTTTCCAGCCTTAAACCGATTCCATTTCCAGGTGAAATCACCGGGACTCACCATCTGGCGATTTCCGCCGACCCCTGCCCGTCTGCCGACGAACCCGGTTTCGATGTTCTATTCAATAAGGCGCCGTGTCCCATGTGGATTTTTGACTCGGAAACGCTGGAGTTCCTCGCCGTGAACGACGCCGCGATCCGGCGCTACGGATGGAGCCATGACGAATTCCTGGCGATGACCGCCGACAAGGTGCATCCCGCGGCGGACGCTGCCATTTTCATGGAGTTCCATCGGGACGCGGCCTCCGATGTCAGCCCTCCGAACTGGCGGCACATCACCAAAAGCGGTGACATCCTCGCCGTCCATGAGGCATGGCAGCAGATCACTTTTAACGAGAGGCCGGCCGTCCTCGTGACCGCCATGAACCGCGGCAAGGAGGGGCAGGCAGAGGGCGAAAATCGCGGACTCGCGCGGCTTCTCGATCTTGCCTCGGATGCAATCATCGCCTGCAACCTCGATCGCGAAATTCTGTTCTGGAACAAGGGTGCGGAGAAAATCTACGGCTGGACCTCGCAGGAGGCCCTCGGCAAAACCGCACACGAACTCCTCGGCATGGAAGGCGACACGGTGCTGAAGTGCATGAGCGGCCTGCTCGCGAAGGATGCATGGACCGGCGAGATGCAGCACACGCGCAAAGACGGCAGGAAAGCCACGGTCAACAGCCGTTGGTCGCTGACTCGCGACGAAGCGACCGGGGAGCCGGAGTCTGTTCTCCTCATCAACAGCGACACCACCGAAACCAAGCAGCTCGAGTCGCGCTACCTCCGGATGCAGCGGTTGGAAAGCATCGGCTCGCTCGCCAGTGGAATCGCCCACGATTTGAACAACATTCTCTCCCCGATCATGATGGCCGCGGGCATCCTCCGGGCGTCCCCGCTCAGCGCCGGGGACTTGAACATGCTCTCCATCATCGAGGGCGGCGCAGAGCGTGGCGCGGACATCGTGAAACAAATCCTCACCTTCGCGCGCGGCGTGGTGGGAGAGCGCGTGCTTCTCCAGCCAAAGCATCTCGTCACCGAGATGACGAAGGTGATGCGGCAGACTTTCCCAAAGAACATCAACATCACCACGAACCTCCCCAACGACCTGTGGATGCTCACAGGCGATGCCACTCAGATCCATCAGGTGCTGCTGAACCTCTGCGTGAACGCACGGGACGCGATGAGCGAAAAAGGCGGCTCACTTCGCCTCGCCTGCGAGAACATCGAGGTGGACGAGCATTTCGCACGAACCAATCCCGGCCTTCAGCTCGGGCCGCACGTTTGCATCAGCGTTAGCGACACCGGGGTCGGCATACCGCCGGAGATGCTGGGGAAAATCTTCGATCCGTTCTTCACCACAAAGTCGCAGGACAAAGGGACAGGGCTTGGGCTCGCCACAGTCATCGGCATCGTGAAAAGCCACCAGGGTGTCCTGGGCGTCCAGAGTGAGGTGGGTGTCGGCACCACCTTCCGCGTGTTTCTCCCGGCGAATGTCGAGGCCAAGGACAGCGAAGTGAAAAAAGAGGAGACTGGCGAGCTTCGCGGAAATGGCGAACTCGTCCTGGTCGTGGATGACGAAGCTGCGATCCGTGAGGCGATTGTCTCGACTCTCGAGGCCAACGGATACCGCTGCTTCACTGCCGAGGATGGCACCGATGCGCTTGCGCTGTATTTTGAACGGCGGGAAATCGGCATCATCATCACCGATCTCCACATGGGCATCATGGACGGCATCTCGCTCACGCGCTCGCTCCGGAAGCTCAACCCGGACGCCAAGGTCATAGTGTCCAGCGGCCACGTTGACGCGGAGAAGCGCGTGATCCTCGGCAGCCTGGGAGTCTCGATCATTCTCGAAAAGCCGTACACCGCGGAGAAGCTGCTCCGCAGCATGCGCTCGCTTCTCGGCAACGGGGCCTAGTCTCCGGTCGCCGGCAGGCGATTGCCCTGCATGTCGTGGGATGGCGCGTCTCACGACCACCCCACTCCTGCTTGCCTCCACCCCTGCCTCCCGCCATTGCTCGGGGCATTGTGATTTCCATCCGCATCGAAAATCTGACGAAGCGCTTCGGCGGGACGACGGCGCTGCATTCGCTCAATCTCACCATCGGCGCGGGCGATGTCTTTTTCCTCCTCGGACCGAGCGGCTGCGGGAAGACAACGCTGCTGCGCAGCATCGCCGGGTTTTATCTGCCCGAGGGCGGTCGGATTTTTTTCGGCGACGAGGAGGTGACTCATCTGCCGCCGCACCGGCGGAACACGGGGATGATGTTCCAGAGCTACGCACTGTGGCCGCACATGACGGTGACGCAAAACGTGGCGTTTGGGCTGGAGGAGCGCAGCGTGCCCCGCGCGGAGACCAGGCAGAGGGTCGCGGCTGCGCTCGAGTCGGTGAAAATGGTGGCTTACGCGGACAGGAAGATTCACCAGCTCTCCGGTGGCCAGCAACAGCGCGTGGCGCTCGCCCGCGCGATGGTGATCCGGCCGCGGTGCCTGCTGCTCGATGAGCCGCTCTCGAACCTCGACACCAAGCTGCGCATCGAGATGCGCGGCGAAATCCGGCGCATCTGCAAGGATGCCGGGCTGACTGCGATCTACGTGACGCACGATCAAAAGGAGGCGCTGAGCGTGGGTGATCACATCGCCGTCATGGAAGGCGGGCACATCCGGCAGACAGGAACGCCGCTGGACATTTACCGGAAGCCGGCGACGCGCTTCGTGGCGGATTTCATGGGCGAGACAAATTTCATCGAGGGAAAAGTGAGTGCCCTCTCGGATGGCCACATCAGCGTGGAGACGGCGCTCGCGCAGTTCACCGCAGTGGCGCAGTCACCGCCTCCGGCGGTTGGCGCGATGGTGCTTCTGAGCATTCGCCCGGAGGCCTGGCGCCTCAGCGTGGAACCATCGGCGGTCAATTCCGTGCCGGGGCGCATCCGTGAGCGCGTGTACCTCGGGGAGATGGCGCAGTATCGCTTCGCGACGCGCGGCCAGTTGGTGAAAATTTACGAATTGAACCCGCGATTCGCGTTCACGGCGGATGACCGCGATATTTTCGCCAGCGTGGAGCCGCAGGACGTGGTCGCTCTGGCCGTCTGACGCATGGGACGCTCACTCTGGCTGCTGCTCGCCTTGCTCGCCGCGGTGGTGGTCGGGCCGATCGCGCTGCGCCCACGAGGCGACGAACGCATCCTGCGCGGCGACGACACTCTCGTCGTGATCACCCCGCACAATGAGGCCATTCGCGCGGAGTTCGGGCGCGGCTTCCGCGAGTGGTATCACGCGCGCACAGGCCGGACGGTGACGGTGGATTACCGCACGCCGGGAGGGACGAGCGAGATCGTGCGGTTCATCAAGGGCCAGTACGCCGGGACTTTTCAAAACCGGTGGCGCAATGTCCTCGGCAAACAGTGGAGCCGCGATGTCGCCGACGCATTCCTGAATGCGAAGATCGTCCCGGACAACTCCCCCGCCGACGACACGCCCGCGGAAGCCGCGCGGCGCGATTTTCTCGCCTCGGATGCAGGCTGCGGGCACGACGTGTTTTTCGGCGGCGGCGCGCTCGATTTCAAAAGCATGGCTGCCGACGGCGTGCTGGTGGACTCCGGTTTCGTGCGCGCGCACCCGGAGCTTTTCGGCGATCATGCGATCCCCGAGATCGTCGGCGGCGAGCCGTACTGGGATCCAGCGGGCCGCTGGATCGGCACGGCGATCGGTGCGTTTGGGATCGCATTCAACCGCGACCTCATCGCACGGCTCGGCCTGCCGGAACCACAGCGATGGGACAACCTCGCAGACCCCCGCTACTTTCGCACCCTCGCCCTTGCGAACCCCACGCAGAGCAGCTCGGCGAACAAGGCGTTCGAGATGCTCATCCAGCAGCAGATGAATGAGGCCATCGCTGGCAAAGGCGGTGCCTCCGAGAAACAGGCCGTCGCCGACGGCTGGCGAAAGGCGATGAACCTCCTCCAGCGCATCGGCGCAAACGCGAGATACTGGTCCGACTTTTCATCGAAGATCGCGCTCGATGTCGAAGCCGGCGAAGCGGCAGCGGGGATGACGATAGATTTCTACGGCCGCGTGCAGGCCGCGACGGTGCTGCGCGCCGACGGCACCTCGCGCGTCGGCTACAACGACGCCTCCGGCGGCACGAGCTACGGAGTGGATCCGGTGGCCATGCTTCGCGGTGCCCCGCACCCGGAACTCGCGCGTCACT
The DNA here is from genome assembly GCA_945861385.1 of Prosthecobacter debontii. GTDB lineage: Bacteria > Verrucomicrobiota > Verrucomicrobiia > Chthoniobacterales > Chthoniobacteraceae > SXWH01. Next base: position 29,132 of record CAMAUI010000012.1, on the reverse strand, counting down.
TCATCACATACCTTCTTTCCCCCGAGGGACAAAAAATCTGGGGCTGGAAAACCAACCTGCCCGACGGTCCGAAGGAAACCGCGCTGCATCGCCTTCCCGTCCTGCCGTCGCTCTACGCGCCGGAATTTCGCAGCTTCCGCTGCACACCGGATGTGCTGCCTTACGAGCGGGCGAAAAGTTTCGCCTACGTGGGCAGCCGCACGGGCAGGCATTTCAACGCGATCCGCTTCGTCGTGCGCGTCATGTGCATTGATGCGCACACCGAGCTTCGAGCCGCATGGGAGGCGCTCATGGCCGCGCGCCGGGCGGATGGCTCATTCCCGCCCGAGGCGCTCGCGGCGTTCGAGGACGTAAGCGCCGTAAGCTACGACTCCACGACCAACGAGATCATCCCCGCCACCAGCCGCGGCGCGAGCATGATCGCCCAGGTGCAGCTCACCAAACGCCTTGCCGACGTCTTCCGCGAAAATTACCGCCGCTCCGCCGAACTCGCCCGCGCCGGCCGCTGACGCCGGAAGCGCCTACTGCGCGCGCAACGCTTCGATCGCGATGAGCATTGCCGCGGCGCGCGTCTCCACACCAAGTTTTGCGAAGATGTGGACAGCGTGTTTTTTCACCGTGGCATGGCTGCATCCCAGGATGGTGGCGATGTCATGATTGGCCTTGCCCTGCGCCATCCAGAGCAGCACCTCGGCTTCGCGTGGAGAAAGGCCGAGCGTCTCGAGCGGGGCGGGCGAATCGAAGCACGGGGGGAATGCGCGCTGCTGGCTGGCGCGTTGCAGGCGGGTGCGGATGGCATCGAGCAGATCGGCGCGGGCGACGGGTTTTGGCAGGTAGTCGTCGGCACCGAGTTTCATTCCTGCGCGGATGTCCGGCGCATCCCCTTTCGCCGTCAGGAAAATGAACGGCAATCCGGCGCACGCAGCGTCGCCACGCAGGGCCGCGAGGATTTCAAGCCCATCCATGCCCGGGAGCATGATGTCGCACAGAATGAGGTCCGGCCGTTCCGTGCGCGCAAGCCGGAGGCCATCACCACCGGTGGCGGCTGTGAGCACACGGTAGCCTTCAAGGGTGAGGATTTCGGAAAGATTCCGGCGCAACGGTGCGTGGTCTTCGATGAGCAGGAGCGTGGTCATCAGACGGTGAGTGTGGCAGTGGTTCCGTCGGGGCCGCTCTCGATTCCGAGCGTGCCGCCGAGCAATGCCGCGCATTTCTCCGCAATGGCGAGGCCAAGACCTGTGCCCGGCACTGCCTCCGCGGCAGCCCCGCGGAAAAATGGCTCGCGCACCCTTTGCAAATCGCCGGCGGTGATGCCGGAACCGCTGTCGCGGATGATGAAACGAAGCCGGTTGCCTCCCTCAATGGCGAAGTGGACAGGCCGGTCCGCGGGAGAAAACTTGACGGCATTCGAGAGCACATTGCCAAGCACGGCGCGCAGCAGCGAGGGATCGAGGGTGGCTTCGAGCTGTTCAGGTGCGGAAACCTGGATCTGCGGGCCAGCGGGCATCGAGGCAGTGATCTCGCGGGCCAGTTCACGGGCAAAAGCGGCCACATCGAGCGGCCTCGGCTCCACCGGCATCCTCCGCGCCTCGAGACGGCTCAATAGGAGCACCTGGGCGACGAGATCATTCATCCGTGTGGTCGCCTCCCGGATTTGCGCGAGCGCCTCGGCCCGACGGCCGGGCGAAAGCCGGGTGTCATAGTTTTCCAGCAGCTCCGCACTTGAAAGGATCACGCTGAGCGGCGTGCGGAATTCGTGCGACACGGAATGCAGCAGGTGATCCTTCATCCCCACCAGTTCGCGCTCCGCGGCGAGCGCTGCCCGCAGCCCGACAGCACGAGTGACGAAACCGGCAAGCAACCCCAGCAGCACCGCGCAGCCGCCGCCGGTGAGGATGATTGCGCGCTCGGAAATCCGCGGAAAAAGGGCGGCAAACCCTGCTCCTTTGCCGACTCCGACATGCCAGCGCACCTCTCCTTCGCCTATATCGAATGAGACATCTGCCGACACCGGGACGTCGTCGAGCGGACGTGCGGTGAGAGTATGGTCGGCATTGACCAGCCGGATCTGCGGGTCCATGCACATCGCACCAATATCCCACCAGGCCACCAGCCAGCCACGCGGCTGCCGGGGTGAGAATTCCGCCACGGTCATCGCGGTCAGCAGATCCGTGCCGGACTGTACCGATGCGGTCTGCGCCGGCCGCTCCATCGCGCCACGCAGCAACACCGCGGTCGGTGACGCCGCGAGCAGGTCGTCACCCAGACCGGCGATTGCCGCGCCAGCCCTCATGCGGCGCCAGCGCAGGACAACGCGCCCGTCCTCGAGCGCGCCATAGCCGATGGCGCGGCAGTGTTCCGGGAGATTCACCGAGGAGCCGGATGCGAAGATATCATCCAGCAACTTCTCAGGGGCGCTGCTTCGGTTGGAGAGCCGCATCCGCAGGCCGCTCTGCCAGGCAGTCTGCCTCGATGTCAGCAGCCTCAACTGCGCCGCGACAACATCCGCGCTGCGCTCGAAAAGCAGATCCTCCGCGCGCTGCGCCTGTGCGCGGTGTGCCGCGAGCGCGGCAAACACTGGCAGCGCGGCAAGCACCAGCACAACCAGCGCGACCAGCCACGGCGAGTGGAGAATGCGTTTCATTTCCCGGGAAGCTACCCGGCAGGACGGACCGGGCCAATACTCCCGTGGGTGCATTGCCGGATTTTGCCATGGGCCGGATGCTCACGGGCATGAAAACGAAAACGTCCGCCATCTTCCTCGCGCTCACCGCCACGCTCGCCGCCGGGCCGGTGCAGAATGCGAATTTCGAGACGGCGCTCACGATGGACTGGACGGAGAAAGACAATCTCCCTGCGAATCTCAACGGGCAGACGCCATTCGATGTCACGGTCACCCGAGTGGCCGGAACGCGCACGGGCGGAAACGGCGCCTTCATGCTGCACGTCGCGGGGCGCGACCATGTGCAGGACGGGCCGTTGCAGGGAAACTTCGTCTCAAACGCACTGAGAAACTCGCTCATCGCGAATGGCAGCGGGCGCACCTACTCGACGCGCGTGTGGGTGCGGCTCGATCCGTCGGCGGAGGAGGCGAGCATACGCTGCCTGCTGCGCTGGCGCGACAACGGCGTGCAACAGACGCCGCTGATTCTCGCCGAGTGCCTGCTCACCGGGCAGGACGGCTGGGTGGAGATGAAAGCGACGGCGAAGCTCGAGTGGGTCACTTCGCTCTCGGCGGCGACGATTGATTTTGAATGCGAGCAGCTTCACCGCGGCGCGGCATTTCCGCCGCTCGCGACATGGTTTCCGGACTACGATCTCGACGATCTCACGATGGAACTCGACGACGACGGCGACGGACTTTTCAACACCGAGGAATCCACGGATCACCAACAGGCAACGTTGTCCTTCAGCGACGATGCGGACAGCGACGACGACCGAATGCCCGACGATTGGGAACTCTCTCACGGCTTCAACCCGCGCGACGCGAGCGACGCCGCGCTCGACACCGACGGCGACGAGTTCACCAACGTGCAGGAACATTTCGGTGCGACCGATCCGCGCAGCGCGGCGCAATATCCCGGCAAGCCGAGCGACCCGCTCGCGACGCACGAGACGCGCGCGCTGCTGCGCTATCTCGCGCTGCGGCCATGGCGCGGGCAGGCGCTCGTCGGGCAGATGGTGAGCGACAACTCGACCGACTACTCGGCATACGTCGCCGCGCTCGCCGCGCAACCGGTGTGGGGTCGCTGGCCGGCGATCCTCGGCCTCGCGGTCGAGAAACCCAACGCCCCGCTCGACATCACGGCGAGCATTGACCACGCGATCCCTTTCGCGAACGCCGGCGGCATCGTGCAGATCAAGTGGGCGATGTGGAATCCGTGGACGTTGGGCAACATGGGCGACCAGACGAAGATAGACATCCCCGGCCTGCTCGATCCGGCGGGCACATCCACCACAAACAACACCGCCGCGGAGAACCAGGCCGCGCGCGCCGTCGTGCTCGGCTGGATTGATACCGTAGCGGCGGAGATCCAGCGCTTCAACCTCGCGACCAACTCGAAGCCGATCCTCTTCCGCCCGCTGAGCGAGATGAACGGAGGCTGGTTTTGGTGGGGCCACCAGACGCACGCGCACTATGTCGCGCTGTGGAACCTGATCCGTGACCGGCTCATGACGCACCACGGCCTGCACAATCTCATCTGGGTCTATGAATCCGCGCAGACCGAGCATGTGCATCCGGTGCCAACGGGCAGCGCCGCGGCGAGCGACTATTACTATCCCGGCGAGGATCGCGTGGATGTGATGTCCCACAATCTCTACGACGACGACTGGGTGCTGCCCTTCGACGCGAACAAGGTCTATTCGCGCTTCCCGAAAATCTACGGCGTACCCCAGGCCGGCCCCGGGAAAGGCACGCCGACTTCGCGCGACGGCCACTTCGACAACATGAATTACCTCACGCAGATCGCCCTTCGTTATCCGCGGATGTCGTTCTTCATTGTCTGGAACAGTTTCTACACGAACGGCTACGCGACCTACCACAAGCTCGCGATCCTCGACAGCACGAATCCCGATCTGCTGATGACCGACTCGCGCGCTATCACCCGCGATGAGTTGCGCTGGCTTCCGCCGGCGAGTCCGGCGGTGAGCGCGGCCTCCTCGAGCACGCTCGCGGCGGCATGGAGCGACGTCAGCGGGACCGCGCAAAACGAGAGCGCATTCCGGCTTGAGATCGCTGCGAGTGCGGCCGGCCCGTGGAGCCTCGTCGCCGATGCTGCCGCCGACGCGACCAGCGCAAACGCGGCATCGCTGCCGCCTGCGAGCATGCGCTGGCTGCGGGTGCGCTCGCTCTTTTCAGATGGCGACGATTCGCTGCCGACCGATCCGATCAGCGCGACGACGTGGTCACTGTTTCAGCAGTGGAAAAGCGACACACTCGGAGACTTTGCCGCGCCCGACCTCGCCGACGATGACCACGATGGTCTCGTGACACTTCTCGAATACGGCCTCGGCGCTGACCTGCTCGGCGGCTCCCAAGCCCAGTTGCCCGCGCACGGCATCGCCAGTGTCGCTGGCGAGAACTATCTCACCATCACCTTCCGCCGCCGCGCCGGCCTGAGCGGTGTGACCCATATCGTCGAATCCACCGGCAACCTGCTCACTGGCCCATGGCTCGCAGAGCCCGTGCAGCTTGGCCTCCCCACCGACAACGGCGACGGCACGGAAACCGTGACCTTCCGCGACATCGTCGCGCTGACCGGCGCATCCACCCGCTTCCTCCGACTGCGGGTGAGCGCTCCATGAGGTTGTTCCGGCCTCAGGCGAAAATTTCCGTGACCACGCGCCCGCTCACATCCGTCAGGCGGAAGTCGCGGCCTGCGTGGCGATGGGTGAGCTTTTCGTGGTCGAGGCCGAGCAGCGCGAGGACCGTGGCATGCAGGTCGTGGACGTGGACCTTTTCGTCCACGCAATAAAATCCGTAGTCGTCGGTCACACCGTGGCTGAAGCCTGCCTTCACGCCGCCGCCGGCCATCCACATGGTGAACGCGTGCGGGTTATGATCCCGTCCGTCTTTGCCTTGCAGCGTGGGTGTGCGCCCAAATTCGCCTCCCCAAATCACGAGCGTGTCCTCCAGCAGGCCGCGCGCTTTCAAATCCACGAGCAATCCGGCGATGGGGCGGTCCACCTCCGAGGCGAGGCGGGCATGTTCCTTGGTCAAATCCTCGTGCTGGTCCCAGTAGGGATGCGTGACCTGCACGAAGCGCACACCGCGCTCGCTGAATCTGCGGGCGAGCAGGCATTGCCGGGCAAACGATGCCGTGCGGGGATCATCGAGGCCGTAGAGTTTTTTCGTCGCCACGGATTCACCGGAAAGGCTCATCGTTTCCGGCGCCTCGGTCTGCATGCGAAACGCCAACTCGAAGGATTCGATGCGCGCTTCCAGTGCCGCATCGGGGCCGGCCTGGGCGAGATTCTGGCGGTTCATTTCGCCGAGCAGATCGAGCTGGGCGCGCTGCCGCGCGGGGTCGCCGTCCGGGTCGCGCAGGTAATTGATGGTCGCCTTTTCCACCGGCACCTCGCCGCCGATGGGCGTGCCCTGATGTACCGCCGGCAGAAATGCGCTGGACCAATTGCCGACGCCACCGTGGCCGAGCGTGGGGTTGATCGTGAGGAAGCTGGGAAGATTCTGGTTTTCGCTGCCCAGCCCGTAGGAAATCCACGACCCCATGCTCGGGCGCACGAATGTGTCAGAGCCGGTGTGCAGCTTGAGCAGCGCGCCGCCGTGCGCCTCGTTGGTCCCGTGGATGGACTTGAGAAAACACAGGTCGTCGGCACGCGCGCCGACCAGCGGGAACAGGTCGCTGATCATCGCGCCGCTCTGGCCGTAGGGGCGGAATTGCCACGGAGACTTGCGGAGATTCGAGGTCTGCGCGAACTGGATGCGCGGTTTGTCGAAGGGCAGCGGCTTCCCGGAATCCCGGATGAGCGCAGGCTTGTAGTCGAACGTGTCCACGTGCGACGGCCCGCCGTGCATGAAGAGGAAGATGACGCGCCTTGCCCGCGGCCGGAACATGGGTGGCCGGACGGCAAGCGGGTGCGCGATCGCGCCACCGGCGGCGCTCTCCAGCGACGACAGCAGCCCCAGCAGCGCAAGGTTGCCGAAGCCGGCGCAGCATTGGCGCAGCATTTGCCGGCGGGTTGATGGTGTAGGCAGGTCGTGCGGCATCGCGTTATTCCCGGTACACGAATTCGCTCGCGGCGAACAGCATCTGGCACCACGCACTCCATGCGGAGAGTTCCGCGTCCTTCCCCTCCCGGCGCGGCACCGCGCCGACAAATCCCAGTGCCCGCTGCGTCTCCGCGTCCGTCGGCAGCCGGCCAAAGGCGCGCTCGTAGGCGTGTGCAACCCGTGCCGCTGCATCACCCGGCGCCGCCGCCAGCAAGCTCGCGGCAAAAACGCGCGCCGAATCTTTCACCAGCGGGCTGTTGAGAAAAAAAAGCGCCTGGTGGGTCACGACAGTCGGGGTTCGCTGCGCGGTGCTGACCCCGGGATTCGCGGCATCGAAAATCGTGAACAGATCGAACACGTGCCCCCGCACGACCGGCAGGTACACGGAGCGACGGAGCGACATCGCGGACACCTTGTCCTCGGGCGCATAGTCGTTGTTTTTCCACGAGACCAGCGAGCCTCCGACCGTGAAGTCCAGCCGTCCGGACACGGCCAGCAACGCATCCCGGATCATCTCGGCATCCAGGCGCTGCCGGGGAAAATGCCACAGCAGGCGGTTGTCCGGATCCGCATTGGCAGCGCGGATGAAGTGCTCCGTGGAGCGGAACTGATCGCCAAGACCCGCCCGCCGCCATGCCGCGCTCGTGAGAATCAGCCGGTGCAGATGCTTCACATCCCAGCCTGATCGGACGAACTCGAGCGCGAGCCAGTCGAGCAACTCGGGATGCGACGGCGATTCCCCGCGCATGCCGAAGTTATCCGGAGTGCGCACCAATCCCTCGCCAAAATGCGCCTGCCAGATGCGGTTGACGATCACGCGGGCCGTGAGCGGATTGTCCGGGCTGGTGAGCCACCGGGCGAGCTCGAGCCGCCCGCTATGATTGGCTGGCAAAGGCGCGGGCTCTCCTTTGGAAACGACGCTGATGAAGCCGCGAGGCACTGCGCTCTTTTCGAGATTCAAATGGCTGCCGCGGATATGCACCGGGAGATCCACAGGCTTGTCCTCCTCCACCGCGAGCACGAACGGAGCGGGGGAGGGGACCCGGGCCTTCACCTCATCGCGCTCCTTTTTCAGCATGGCGATGGCTTCCTTCGTCGCGGCGGAATAAAGCGGGCGCGGATCCTTTGGCGGCGCGAACACGCCGCCTGCTCCGAAGAGCGCGTCGCGTGTTTCCGCCCATTCGAGTGCCTGCAAATCAGCGCCGGCAATGTCGTTGAACTCCCAGCGCGCAACCAAGTCGGCATCCGCAGGCTGCCCTGGGTTTTCAAAATGTGTTTTCAATTCCGCGAGCGTGAGGGCGCGGCGATGGACCCGGGCTTCATCCAGCAGTCCTTTGAAATACGAGTGCCCGTCGGGCCTTCGCCCAAGCATCAGCGGGCCGGAACCGGCCACACGCGGACGATTGATCGCGGTCTCTGCGAGGGACTGGCCATCCACGAACAACCGCAATTTCGCGCCGTCATAGGTCATGGCAAGGTGATGCCATCGGCCCGGCTTCAGCGTATTATTTTCGCTCCAAATGGCGAAGGCATTCTCTTTGCCACCCCCGATGTTGAGATACGCCCCGGCGCGGTCGCGCTCGAGCACAAGAGCGTAATGGCCCTCGATCCACTCGTTGGCGTTCTTGCTCACCAGCCAGCGGCGCTCATCCGCGTCCTTCGGAAATTCCGCGACGCGCACCCACGACTCGACGGTGAGTTGCGGTGGTTCAAGCGCGGGCACCGATGGCATCTCGAGATGATTGCGTCCGTCTGCCAGAAACGCCGCGCCGACTTTCCCCGGAGCCAGCCGGAGGCCGGCCGGCGCAGGGGTCAGGTTCTGAGTTTTCGCCATGAACGCCTGCAAAATAGCCGGCTCTGCGGCCATGCGACGAAGTGTCCGGCTGACGTTGTTCGTGCCGGGATCGGGAGCCATCAGACCCCGGAGTCGAGTCACGAAATTGGTCGCAAGCGGATCCTGCTTCGGAACAGCGTCCGTCGCCGCGGCGGCCTTGAGGTGTGCCGGAAGGCTGGTGCGCCATTCCGCCAGCAAAGCTTCGTTCGCGCTGCGGATGGCCTCATCCACCTCCCTGGTTTTCGCGGCGAGCTTTTTCCCGTGCTCCGCCAAGGCGGCCGTGTGCTCCGCGGTGATCATGCGGCGCTCGTTGACCTTCGAGACGAATCCGAGATCCGCCATCGTCTTCGTGCTGCGGAAAATGCCGGCGAGCGCGTAGTAATCGCGCGCGGGAATCGGGTCGAACTTGTGATCGTGACAGCGCGCGCAGCTCACGGTCAGCCCGAGCAACGCGCGGCTCACCACGTCAATCTGCTCATCCACGAGGTCCATGACGAGTTTGGGCTTGTCCTGCTCGGCAAGGATCTTCGGGCCGAGCACGAGAAAGCCGGTGGCGGTCCACCGGTCGAAAATCGCCTGCTCGCCAACGCCCTCCGCGGGCAGGAGATCGCCGGCCAGTTGCTCGGTGATGAACGCGTCAAATCGCTGATTGGCATTGAATGCGCGGATCACCCAGTCCCGATAGCGCCAGGCATTTGCCATCACCATGTTCTCATCCTGCCCGTTCGTGTCCGCGTAGCGGGCGGCGTCGAGCCACCATCGCCCCCATCGCTCGCCATAGCGCGGCGAAGCAAGCAGTCGGCCGATCATTTTTTCAAAGGCATCCGGCGAGGAGTCGTTCACAAAATCCCCGATCTCCCCGGGGCTCGGCGGCAATCCCGTCAAATCGTAAGCAGCGCGCCGCACCAGGATCCGCCGATCCGCGGGCGGGGCTGGCGTCAAGCCCCGCTCGAGCAGCTTCGCGGCGATGAAGCCGTCAATGGGATTTTCACCGGGAGGCGGAGCGATTTTCCGGATGGGTTGAAACGCCCAGTGCGCCTTGCCGCCGTTCTCAGGGCCGGCCGCTCTCGCATCCGCTGCATCGCCTCGCGGATCCACCAACCCGTCATTCACCCACTGCGTCAGGTCTGCAATGACGGTGTCCGGCAGGCGCTTCTTCGGCGGCATCTGCAAGTCGCGGTTTCCATGGCTCACCGCCTCGATCAGCAGGCTTTTGCCAGCGTCCCCCGGAACGACCGCCGCCTTCGAGTCGCCTCCGCGCAAGAGCCCCGCCCTCGAGTCGAGGCGCAGTCCGCCCTTGAGCTTCTTGCTCCCGGCGCTGTGACACTCGTAGCAATGCTCCACGAGCACCGGCCGGATCCGCTGTTCGAAGAAGGCAAGCCGCGCATCATCCGGCGGTGCCGCCACCGCCAGGCCTGCGCCGATGCCGCACAGGAAAACGGCCGAACATTTGAGAATCACGCGATGACGTTGCATGAAGAGTTGCAGGATCATCAGGCTCCCGCCGCGGCAACAAGCCGGCGGATCAAGTCCCCCCATGTGAGCACGCCGAGGGGCGGAGTCCCAGCGCCACGCACGATGGCAATGGTGCTGCGCGCGGCGCGCAGCTTTCGCACGACATTGTAAGCCGGTTCAGCGGGGCCCACCGAGACGATGCGGCGTTGGTACACGCCCACATTCACATCGCGCCGCCCCTCGACGAGAACCTCGAAAGCGCTCACCACACCCGTCACCGCTCCCGCGTCGTCCACGACCAGCCAGCGGTCGTGATTTTCCCGCGCGCTGCGCTCCAGCAATCCGGCCACCATCGTGTTGCTGTGCAGGGTGCGCGAAGGATCCAGCGGTGTCATCACGTCATGCGCGGTCACGCTGCGAAAATCCACCACGTTGGAAATCATCTCGCTCTCCGCCTTGCTCAGCGTGCCGGTTTTCTCACCCTCCGCCGCGAAGAACTTGAAATCCTCCCGCCCGAGGAATCGCCGCTGCTCCATCATCGAGGCGCCCTTGAACAGAAACCTCTGCACAAGCCCGCCCAGCCAATGCAGCGGCACAAGCACAGCCGCCACCAGCCGCAGCGGCTCGGCAAGCGCGGCAAGCGCGCGGTAGGGAAAACAGCGGAACAGCGACTTTGGCAGCAGCTCCAGCAGCAGCAGATAGACCGGGAGATAAATCGCGAGGACATAGACATAGCCGCGCTGCCCGAACCATCCGACGAACTCGTGCGCCGCCAGCACCAGCGCGAAGATGTTCGCGAGATTCGTCACGATCAGCACCGTGATCAGCGAGCGGTCCGGGGACGTGAGCAGCCCCTCAAGCTTCAGCGCCGCGCGATCCCGCTGCCGCACCCTGTGCGCGAGACGCACGCGGTTCACGGACAGGATGCCCGACTCGATGCCGCTAAAAACGAACGAGACAAGGAAGCAGGCCGCAACGATGAGCCAGGTCATTCCGGAGCCTCCTCCCGCTCGATCAGCACTTCCTCCACGCGCTTTCTGGAAACACGCCGTACCGTCACGCGAAGCGTCCCGAACCTCAATTCCTGGCCCGGCTTTGGAAGCTGTCCGAGTGCGTTGAAAATATACCCGCTGATCGTGTCTATCCCCTCCTCCTCAAACGGCACCCCGATTTCCTCGGCGATGTCCTCGATCCGTGCGTTGCCGCTCGCGAGCAGGCGTCCGTCGCCGATGGTGTCGAGATAGAGGCCCGCATCCGCCTGCGGCACCGCGTCGCTGATGATCTCCTCCACGAGATCGGCGAGCGTCACGATTCCCTCCACGCCCCCGTGTTCGTCCACCACGATGGCAAGGCCCTGCGGGTGCGAGAGGAAATTTTTCAACAGCGTGATCGCATTCATCGTCTCCGGCACGAACGAGGGCACATCGAGCATTTCGGTGTAGTGGACCGACGGGTCCCGCAGGAATTTACCGATGTCGAGCACGCCCTCGATGTCGTCCGGCGTCTCGCCATACACGGGCACCCGGCGAAAACGCTTTTGCCGCACCAGCGCGAGGGCCTCTTCGTTGGAGAGGTCGTCCGGCAGCGTGAACATGTCCACCCGCGGCATCATGCAGTCGCGCGCGGTCTTGTCGCCGAGCTTGATGATCTCGGAAATCATCTCGCTCTCCGTCTCGTGCAGTGCGCCGGTCTCGGTGCTCAGCTCCACAAGCGTCTCCAGTTCATCCTCGGTCAGGTGGCGCTGCGCCTTCATGCTGGCCGGGAGGATCGCGTCGGCGATGCCCGTGCTGATGCGCTGGAGGAAGCGGGCGAGCGGCTCCACCACAGGCATCACCACACGCAACACCGGGACACCCATCCGTGCGACCAACTGCGGCGCACGGAGACCGACCAGCTTCGGCACGAGGTCGCAGACGAACACCACGATCGCAAACACGATCAAGGCTGACGCCCAAAAGGGGATTTCCAGCGCGTTCTGCGCCTCGATCAATGCGACACACCCGACCATCAGCGGCGCGTTCACAAGCGCGTCCGCGATCAGAATGGTCGTCAGCAGTTGCCGAGGGTGCTCGAGCAGCCGCACCAGCGCATCCCCGGAGGATGCCCTGCGCGCCCTCATCGCCTCGATCTGCGAAGGTTGCAGCGAAAAGAGCGCCGTCTCGACAGCCGAGACAAACGCCGAGGCCAGGGCGAGGGCGCCCAGTCCGCAGCCGGCCAGAACCATGGTTTCACTGGCCATCAGACCGTTATCCCGGCTGAAACCGGGAACATGCGTAACTTGTCTTGCACAAGGCCGACGACGATAGTGCGCCACTTGATTCCCGCGATGAAAAAAAGCGCACGCATCGAGGCTCTGATCGCCTCGCTCGGACCCGCCGCCGCCGGCCTTCACCCGTGCTACGCGGGGTGGTTCGCGTGCTTCAATGCCGGCGACTACTACGAAGCCCACGATGTGCTCGAGCATCTGTGGCTGCGCACCCGCGATGCGGACCACTCCTTTTACAAGGGCCTCATCCAACTCGCCGGCTCATTCGTACACCTGAAAAAGCAGCGTGAACGCCCGTGGCACGCCAAGGATGGCGCGCGGCTCCGGCCCGCGGCGCGACTTTTCCAGCTCGCGCTGAAAAACCTGGCGCCCTACGCGCCTGAGCATCTGCGGCTCGACGTCCGCGCAGTCTGCCTCCTTTGCGAAAACCACCTGCTTGCGATCGAGGCCGGTGGCTTCGCCATCAACCCCTGGAACCCGGAAAATCTTCCTGTAATCGTTCTGCGTCCCGCTTGATCAACCCTCAGCCCGCCGCGCAGGGTGCGGCCATGCAGGAACATTTCGACGTGATCGTGATTGGGGGAGGGGGCGCGGGCATGATGTGCGCGTTCACCGCCGGCCGGCGCGGGCGCCGCGTCGCGTTGCTCGAACACAATGACCGCGTCGGCAAAAAAATCGCCATCAGCGGCGGTGGTCGCTGCAACTTCACAAACCTCGGCGCTTCCGCGGAGAACTTCCTCTCCGAGCGCCCGGACTTCTGCAAATCCGCCCTCGCGCGTTTCACGCCCTGGGACTTCGTCGCTTTGGTCGAGCGCCACGGCATCGCCTATCATGAGAAGAAACTCGGCCAGCAATTCTGCGACGGCAGCTCCAGCGCAATCATCGGGATGCTCCTCGCCGAATGCGCCGCCGCGCGCGTCGAGGTGCTCTGCGGCGTCCGCGTCCTCGATGTGAAAAAAACCGGACGCTTCCATCTCACCACGGGCGGCGGCGCGCTCACATGCGACTCGCTTGTGGTCGCCACAGGCGGGCTGTCATTTGCAAAGCTCGGTGCGACGGACTTTGGCCACCGCCTTGCGCGCGAGTTCGGCCACCGCGTCACGCCGCTGAGGCCCGCGCTCGTGCCGCTCACATTCTCCGCTGAAGACCAGCCCCTCCATGTGCTCAGCGGCCTCTCGATTCCCGTGGTCGCGCGCTGTGCCGATGCGCAATTCGAGGAGGCCATGCTCTTCACCCATCGCGGCATCAGCGGCCCCGCGATCCTGCAAATATCAAGTTACTGGCGCGATGGGGACCTCATCAAATTCGATCTCGATGCCGGGAACATCGAAGCCTCCCTTCGTGCGGCGCGCGCCACGGGGCGCGACATTGCGGGCGTCCTCTCCGAGCACATGCCGCGTCGCTTTGCCGAGGCATGGTGCGCCCGCCACGCACCGTCGAAACCGCTCGTGCATTATAAACAGAGCGAGTTCGACGCCGTGATCGCGCTGCTTCACGCGTGGCCGCTCCAGCCCGCCGGCACGGAGGGCTACCCGAAGGCGGAGGTCACACTCGGCGGCGTGGACACGGGAGGCCTTTCATCAAAGACGATGGAGTCCCGCCATGTGCCAGGCCTGTATTTCATCGGCGAAGTCGTGGACGTCACCGGCTGGCTCGGCGGCTACAACTTCCAATGGGCGTGGGCCAGCGGCAATGCAGCCGGTCAGGCCGCCTGAACTCGCAGGCACGCGAGAAACTCCCTGTTTCCAGCGCCGCCCAGGATCGGCGACTCGATGCATCCTTCCCACTGAAGCCGAAGCCCGCGCGCATCGGGCTTCATCGTTCCGACAAACGCCCGCACCCGCTCCACCGCCGCCAGGTGCAGCGCCGGTTCGCGCACGATGCCGCCGCGGCCGACTTCCTCGCGACGCAGCTCAAACTGCGGCTTGATGAGCGCCACCAACACTCCACCCGGCGCGATCACGGTGAGCGCCGCGGGCAGGATCATCGTCAGCGAAATGAACGATACATCCACCACCACCACGCTCACGGAGTCCTCCACATCATTACGGGAAAGAAACCGCGCATTCAGTTTCTCCCTCACCACCACGCGCGGATCGCTGCGGATTTTCCAATCGAGCTGGCTGTGCCCCACATCCACCGCCCACACGCGCGACGCGCCATGCTGCAGCAGGCAATCCGTGAAGCCGCCCGTGCTCGCCCCGATGTCGAGACACGTCATGCCGGTTGGATTGATCGCGAAATGCGCAAGCGCAGCCTCCAGTTTGAATCCGCCGCGCCCGACGTACCGATCCGGCGCCTCCACGCTCACCTCCGCATCCTCGGGAAATTTGGAACTCGCCTTATCCGCCACATTTTCCCCCACGCGCACCTTTCCCGCCATGATCGCACGCTGCGCCTTCTCGCGGCTCTCGCACAAGCCGCGGGCCACCAGCAATTGATCCAGGCGCAGTTTCATCGCCATGGCTGATCGCGGATCGTGCCGCCGCCGGCAAGCCCGCGGCCAAGATTCGATGCAAATCGGCCAAGCCACGGAAAGCGTGAAACCGGAGGATGGGAAAATTTTCCGGTGAACAAACCACACACCATGTCACCTGAAATCTGGACGCTTTTTGCCTTCGCGATCGCCGCAACCTATGCACTCGGCGTGTATCTGAAAATCAGGCGCATGAAGTGAGCGACGTCCGCCAGTGAGCGACGCTACTTGATGATTCCGCGGCCGCTGCCGGCGACAAAATTGATGAGGTGCGCCACCTCCGCGCCTTCCGGGAGCTGCGAACGCATCTCTTCGATCGCCTGCTTCACGTTCATGTCACTGCGGTAGATGAGCCGGTAGGCTTCCTTCAAATGCCGCAACACATCGCTCCCCACTCCGTGCCTCTCCAGTCCCACTTTGTTGATCCCGCGCACACGCGCTGGATTGCCGTCGGCGATCATGAATGGCGGCACGTCCTGCACGATCTTCGAGCATCCGCCCGTCATTGCGAAGCGCCCGAGGCGGCAGAATTGATGCACCGCCGTGAGGCCGCCGAGCACGACATGATCCTCGACGGTGACATGCCCGGCGAGGGTTCCGTTGTTGGAAAAGATCACGTCGTTCCCCACCACGCAGTCATGGGCGATGTGGCAGTAGGTGAGGAAATTGTTGCGGCTGCCGACGATGGTCCTCGCGCCGGGCGCCGTGCCGCGGTTCACGGTGACGAATTCGCGGAACGTGTTGCCGTCGCCGATCTCCAGGTGCGTCGGCTCGCCGGCATACTTGAGATCCTGCGTGCGCTGGCCGATGGATGCGAACGCGAAAAACCGGTTCCCCTTCCCGATGACGCTCGGGCCGCTGAGCGAGACGTGGTGCTGCAGCCAGCATCCCTCGCCGAGCACCACATCCGCGCCAATGACGCAATAGGGCCCGACCTCGCAATCCGCGCCGATCTGCGCGGAGGGATCAATGACGGCAGTGGGATGAATCTTCGTCGCGCTCACGAGTCCACAATTCCAAACAACATCTCCGCTTCGCTCACGACCTCGCCATTCACAAGGCAGCGCCCCTTCGCCTTCGCGACTCCGCGCCTTTGAGACAGAAGCGCGACCTCAATGAACAGCGTATCGCCCGGCACGACCGGCTTGCGGAACTTGATCCCATCGGCGCTCATGAAATAGCCGATCTTGCCCGCGTGCCCCGGCTGCCGGAGCAGGAGGATGCTGCCGACCTGCGCCATGGCCTCGAGTTGAAGCACGCCCGGCATGACGGGGTGCCCGGGGAAGTGTCCCTGGAAATACGGCTCGTTGATCGTCACGGACTTCACGCCCGTGCAGCTCGTGTCCGCCACATCCACGACGCGATCCACCATGAGGAACGGAAAGCGGTGCGGCAGCAGTTTCATCACATCTTTCACATCGAGCACGTCGCCGCTTTTCGGCGTCACGTCCGGCGGCACGAGAGCCATTGCGCGGGCCCATTGCTTCGCGAGCGCCTTGCACAGATCCGTGTTCGGCCCGTGCCCAGGCTTCACCGCGATCACGTGCCCCTTGATCGCGCGGCCGAGGAGTGAGAGGTCGCCGATGATATCGAGCACCTTGTGCCGCACAAACTCGTCCTTGTAGCGCAGCGGCTCCTTGCTGAGCACCTGGTCGCCGCGGATCACGATGGCGTTCTCCAGCGAGCCACCCTTGATGAGCCCCTTTTCCATCAGCGGCTTCACGTCGTCGTAATAGACAAACGTCCGCGCGCGGGCGATCTCCTTTTCGTAAATCGCCGGCGTGATCTCCGTGGAAAAGTACTGCGTGAAGCGTCCGTCGGGGCCCACGTTCGTGCATGAGATGCGGAACCTCGCATCCGGGAGGATGGTCATCAGCGAGCCGCCCTTCGTCTCCACGTGAATCGGATCCTTGACTTCGTAATACGGGCGCGGGACGGGCTGCTCGACGATGCCGGCGCTTTTGATCAGCTCGACATACGGCTGCGCGGAGCCATCGCCAATGGGCGGCTCGTTCGCATCCATCTCGATCAGGCAGTTGTCCACGCCCATCCCCGTGAGCGCGCTGAGGACGTGCTCGGTCGTGTGAACTTTTGCATTTCCCTCGGCGATGGTCGTGGCGCGCTCGACCGTCTTGACGTGGTCAATTTTCGCTTCGATCACCGGCTCATCCGGAAGGTCGGTGCGCTTGAATTTATACCCGTGCCCGGCCGGCGCCGGGTGAAGCGTGAGCACGACTTTGCCGCCGGTGTGGAGTGACGAACCGCTGACAGAAACCCTTTCGCCGAGGGTGCATTGATTGTGGATCATTCGGAAAACCGCGTTGTGGCCGCTTACTTCGTCTGGGGCATGGCGAGCAGCGTGTCCATGTAGCGCGCATTGGTCTTGCGGATGCGCTCGCCGATTTCGCGGAGGATGCCGAGCAGGAATTTGAACGCCGCCTGCGGATACACGCCCGCCAGCGCGCTCAGCACCCCCTCGTTCACTTTCAGCAACACCGAGTCAGTCACCGCCTGCACGTCCGCCGAACGTTCGTGATGGTCGAAAAGCGCGAGCTCCCCGACGATCTCCCCCGGCCCGAGTTGCGCCAGTTCCACGAGATCCCCGCCTCGCTTCGCCACGACGCGGCACTTTCCCTCCGCGATGTAAAACATGCAGCTCCCCGAGTCGCCCTGCCGCACGACCATCTCTCCCGCCTTGAACGCGGTCGGGTCGGCAAGATCGAGGAACTCATCAATCTCCGAAGCCTTGAAGTCGTGGAAAAGGGGGATGCTCTTCAGCTTGTCGTGAATCGGGTGCTGGTTGCTCATGCGTTGATCGTCCGCAGTTAGCAGCGCCCCGCGCGCGTTGCCAGCCGCAATTACACGGCGGCCAACGCCCCGGCTGACATCGAGGTGGTGCCTTCGTCCGTCTCGAAATCCGTGAAAAGCGGCGAACACTTCAATTTCTCATGGACGGGATGGCCGCAATACATGCCTCATGCGAACCACACCGTGAGCCAGTCGCGACTCCAGCCTCCTTATCCGCCGCGCATCGTGGAGGAAACCGATGACTTCCTCATCGTGGACAAGCCGCCCTTCCTCATCGCCCATCCCAGCAAACCCGCGGACACCGCCACCTTGTGGGACGAACTCCGCGCGCTGCTCGCCTACGAGATCGCCAACGGCGGCCAGATCAGCATCATCAACCGGCTCGACCGCGAAACCAGCGGCCTCACGCTGGTCGCCAAGCACCGCGAGGCCGCTCGCGCCTTCAGCCTTCGCATGATGCGGCGCGAGATCGGCAAGGAATACCTCGCCATCGTCACCGGCCACCCGGCGCAGGACGAGTGGGAAGTGGATGCGCCCATTCTCCGCCAGGGCGTCATCGCACCCTCCGCCGTCTGGGTGAAACAAACCATCCATCCCGCAGGGGCACGCGCGCTGAGCCGGTTCCGGGTTGAGCGCCGATTCTCCAAAAGCGGCACGCATTACTCGCTGGTCCGGTGTTTTCCCGCCACCGGGCGGATGCACCAGCTCCGCGTCCACCTCGCGCACAGCGGCCACGCGATCCTCGGCGACAAACTCTACGGCCCCGGCGAAGACTGTTACCTCACATTCATCGAGACCGGCTGGACCCCCGCGCTCGAAGCAAGGCTCATCCTGCCACGGCAGGCGCTGCATTCCTGCACCCTGGCATTCGACACACGCGAATGGCGCACCGGCTTCCCGGTGGATTTGGCAGCGTTTTGCGACGCCAGCCCGCAGGATGAGCGGTTCCCCCGTTCCGAAGTCCGTCGGTGATGCCCGACCGCCTCCCCCACTATTTCCCCGCCGGCTTCTTCGTCTTGCTCGGGAGAGGATTGCCCTCCACTGGCTGCCCCGCTTTTTTCCACGCAGTGAATCCCTCGGCGAGATGATAGACTTTCGGGAAAGTCACCTTGCCGGCCAGCGCCTCGAGTGCGTTATGGCTCCGGCGGCCCGAAGCACAATGGATAAGCACCTGCTTCGACTGATTCAGCGCGGCGACTGACTTGATAAATTCCAGGTCAATCGAGCTGAGATTCACCGCGCCCTTGATGTGGCCGGCATCGTATTCCTCCGGCGTGCGCACATCGAGGACGATGAGATCCTTCGTCTCGGCGATGAGCTTCGCCGCTTCATCCACCGAGACATTCTTCGCGCTGAGGATTGGTTTCGCGACAATGCCAATCTTGACGGGAGGGGTTGCGGGTTTGGGTTCCTCCGCACAGACCGATGCGGTCAGGACGGCCAGACTGAGTGAGGCGAGACATATTTTCATGCGCCAGAGCAAAGGGGATGGATGCAGAAAGCGCAACCCCGGGCTGCTGGAATCGCGCGCTCACCTCTTCACGCCGCGCGAGACCCGGTCGCGGCACCGCTTTTGATGACGACCCTCGAATACCCCGTTTCAAAACCATCCACCACCCGCACCGTGCCGGCGGGCTCGGTGCCGAATTCCGAAGCGATCAGCGGGAGCATCGCTTCCCCGACGAGCACCTCCCCCGGATGCTGCTTGGTACGCTCCTGGATTCGCCATGCGACGTTCACATGGTGGCCGATGGCGGTGAATTCCATCCGGTTTGGAGCCCCGATATTTCCGCAGACGGCGGCACCGTGGTTGAGCGCGATGCCGATATCCAGCGTGGTGAAGCCTTCGTGCTGCCAGCGCTGATTGAGGGCGGCGAGCGCGGTGCGCATCGCGAGCGCACAGCGTACGGCCGCGCACGCGTCCTCCGCGGGACTTTTCGAGCGCACGTTTCCCCATACTGCCATCACGGCGTCGCCCATGAATTTATCGAGCGTGCCCCCATGCTCGAAAACGCAGCGCACCATCGCGGTAAAATAATCGTTCAACTGCGCAACGAGACGTCCCGGCTCGGTGTTTGCGGCGAGGTGGGTGAAACTGCGGATGTCGGTGAACAGCACGGTAATCTCCCTTACCGAGCCGCCGAGCGTCGCGTTCAGGGCGCTGCGATCCCCGAGCAATTCCTTCACGACGCCGCTCGAGACATAGCGATCCAGCGTGCTGCGAACCCGGGCCTTTTCCCGCCGCTCCCTCAAGACATCCACGAATAAGCCAGTGCCGCCCACGAGGATCCACGCAGCGACCGGGGTGATCGCGGGCGCGACCAACGATGCGTGATTGAACAGCGCGAGCACCACCGCCAGCCAGCCCCCTGCAACCACAGCTAGAATCCCGAGCCTGATCAATGGCCTGCGAACCAGCGAGGCGAGCAGCACCGCGGCAAGCCCCATGGAAAAGACAATCAGCGCGTCCTCCCATGGCGTGGTCTCCCGGAGGAACTCCCGCGCGAGCACCGCATTGGCGATGTTCAAGTGAATCTCCGGCCCCTCCATGAGTCCCATCGGCGTGAGATGATCGTCCTGAATCCACTTCCCCGATTTTCCGATGAGCACGATCTTGCCCCGGAAAAACTCGCCATTCTGAAAATTCAGGCGCCAGTATTCAGGTGCAAAAATCTCGTAGATTGGCCGCGCGCTGAATCTCCCCGGCGGGCCGGCGAAGCGCAATCGGTGCGATTCGGCGCCGTCAGGAATCATGTTGCCGAATCCGCTTTTTTGCAGTGCTCGCGCCACGAGTGACTCACAGTCCGGATTCGTGATGCGGAATGCCGCCCGCCGGATGACCTGATCCACGCCCGTCCAGCAATTGTCGAAACCGAGAATCCCCTGCGCCCGGAGTTGTGGCGTCACAAGAGTCCCGGATGGCGGCATGAACGCCTCCGCTCCGTTCCCGGTCTGCCCAAGATGCACGGTGACGACCACACGATCCGCGTGCTTTTCGAGTGCGCGCCTGAACTCCGCGTCGCCGGCTCCAGGATTGCGGAAACTCAGATCAATCGCAACGCAACTGGCACCCGCCGCCGTCAGACGCTCGATCGCCAGTGCGTAAATTTCGCGTGACCATGGCCACTGCCCGGCTCCCATCAATTCGAGCGCGCGCCGTTCCGCCACGGTGCCGCCTGCGGAGAGATCCGCCACGTCCAACTCCGGGTCCAGGCGCGAAGCCTCGTCTACCGCGAGGAAGACCAGGGAGGGCTGCACCGCCGCCTTGCGCCCCAGGACCGCCACCCGGTCGGCCGCGGCGGACTCGATCCGCCGAAGCCACTCCACGCGCAAGGCAAGGCCGGCAGCGAGCGTGAGCGTGATCGCGGCGGCAAGCGAGATGAATAAGGCATTTGCCCGGCGCAACATCAGCGGTGAGAAAGCCGAATTCGTGCCTCGCATCGGAACGACGCCTGCTTTACCAAAGCTCATGATGAAATTCTTCGCACTCCTGGCGCTGATATTGATGGCGATTAGCCAGGCTGGCGCACAAGTGCCCACCCCGCGGATCGAACAGGCACGCCGACTTGAGCAACCGAGGCTCTCCATGCCAGCGGTGGATTCCCAATCCACCGCCCCCTCGGAATCCACCGCCGCGCCTGATGACGCTTTCGGAGCGCAGTTTCTGCTGAAGGAAACCCCACGGATAAAACCTGTGACTGTGACGCTGGAAGTTTCCCCGCAATACACATCCAACGTGGCGCTGAGCCAGCGGGACCCGCTTGGCGACACATTCCTCGCGGCAATCTGCGGCGTCGGCTGGCGGCGCGCCATTTCCCCCACTCTTTCCCTCGATGCGGACCTCCGCGGAACGATCTACCGGTATGATCGCTACCGGGCGTTGGATTTCCAGAGCCTCGTGGCGGCCTCGCAACTGACCTACACCCCGAGGAGGCTTCGGAATACTTCGCTCTACGCCTTCTACAGTTTCACACAGTTGACGGAACGTGATTTCGGGGACGCATTTTTCGACCAGCATGCCGTGGGTGCCGGCATCCAGCGCACATTTCCCATCTCCCAAGCGCATGGATTTTCCGTGGGAGCCAGTGCCATGTGGACCTGGACTGACCCCGCAGCCACGAAACGCGACGAGTATTCCCTCTTCCTCGCCTACCGCGCCGCGCTCACACGGAGAGTCTCGCTCAATGCGGCATACCGCGCGGCTCTGTATGTCTATCCCGACGCAGCGGTGGAACGCAACGATCTGAACCACGCGCTGAGCCTCGGCATTCGTTACGATTTCAACGAATGGAGCCATCTCAACATCGGTGCCTCTGCGACCTTCAACCGTTCGGACGAGGCAGTTTTTGACTACGATGTCTGGAATATCGGCGGCACACTCGGGGTCAGGATGTCGTTCTGAAATTACCATAATTAAGCGTGCCTGCGGGTGTGCTTCCTGCTAATTTGAACCGAAGACCAACTTCTCCGTAGGCCCGCGGACACAACCACGATCAAATCACGCATGAAAATCAACACCGCTCTCCTCGCCGCCGCCTGCATCACGATTGCCTTCCCTTCCCCCGCCGCACAAATCCCCCTTCACCAAGCCTACATCAAGAAAGTCATCAACGACGTGAAAGTCATTGATCCACTCGCTGGGAACCGCCCTGCGAAGACCGAGGATGTCATCAAGGACAACCTCAGCGTTCGCACTGGCATCCGTTCCCGGTGCGAACTTCTTTTCCAGGACGACACGCTGACCCGGCTCGGCGCCGAGACGACCTTTTCCTTCAAGCCAGGCACACGCAACATGACCCTCGGGGAAGGCACGATGCTCCTGCAAGTTCCCAAGGACCACGGCGGGGCAATCATCCGCGCCGCCTCCGTGTCCGCTTCCATCACAGGCACCACGATCATGATCGAGCACCTCGTCAATGCGAGCATCAAGGTTCTCGTCCTGGAGGGAAGCCTCAAGCTCTCGGTCATTGGCCGTGTCGGGGAAAACATCAACTTGAGCGCTGGGGAGATGGTCATCATGAAACCCGATGCAAAACGGCTGCCGAACGCTGTGCGGGTGGATCTTCGCAAGCTGATGAAGACCTCGTCGCTCATCAACCCCAACCTCTTCAAAGGCACAAAATCCATGAAGGTCGAGCCCCTGCCCAGCATCAATCTGATCGAAAGCGCGGCCGACAAGCAGGACGCACAACGCAAGAGTGGTGAACTCGTCGAAACCAACCTTGCGATCCTGGGCAACGGCAGCAAAGCCGTGCCTCTCGACAGCACAACAACCGCAAATCTTGAGAACGTCGGTGCCCCGGTAGTGGCGACCGTTTCCACAGACGGCACGCAGCCCGCAGCCGGAGCGTCTGCCACTGAGCGGCCGACCGTCGCCGAAGTCGTTCCCGCACAAATCGCGATTGCGACAAGTTCGGAAGGGCAGTCCATTGGACAACCAGAGATCATTAGCGAAGTTGTCACCACTAACGACGAGGGGCAGCCCATCCTCGCCCCAAGCGGCGATGGAGATGTCGAAGGCCCCGCGGGTAGTCAAAGCGAGGAGTCTAGTGGTGACAGTGGTGAGGCCCCAGGCGAAAACCTGCCTGAGCCGACCGGAACCGGAGGCGGGACTGATCCACTGAACACTCCCGGCACCACCAGCCTGCTTATCAATGGAGATGCCAAATACCCAACCGGCCTTCTGATCAACGGCGCAGATGGAACCCTGCTGACTGCTCCTCAATCAGGGAAAACAGTAACCATCATCGGGGATGAGGTCTTTATTAAGCCGGGCGTAATCAACGGGGTTTACTCCAACGGCGGGAACGCACTGGCAGCCGCGACCGGCTCCTTTGGCATCGGCGGCGATGGCGGCACAGTGAACATCGGCACCGATTCCAAGCCCATCGCCAAGGACATGATAATTGAGTCCCCCATCCGCGCAACCACTGGCGGAAATTCGCAGGCAACAGCATTCGGCGGCACCGGCGGCACCGTGAACATCTATGGAAACGCGAAAATCCTGGTAAAATCAGACATCACAGTTTCCGGCAAAACGAGCGCCAGGGGCGGCAACATCCTCCTCGATGCAAAGGCCCGGATCGGAGACGGAATTACGATCGAAAACTCCGGGGCGCTGCTCTCATTGCTCGACGCAGCCGCACCCGGCCCAGGCGGAACCATCACCTTCCGCTCCGCAGGGTCGAAAATAACAGTCAAAGGCACCGTCGCCGCCGAGCGCGGAACCGTGGACATCCAGAACCGCGGCGGCGGTCCCGGCGCCGTCACCCTCGATGGCGCACAGCTTCGCGGGGATGTGGTAAAGGTCGGAGCGATTGCCCCCTCCGGCGAACTCATCATCAAAGGCGGAACCCTCAGCGCCGACACCATGCTGAAGCTCTACGGAGGCCACGCGAAAGGTGGCGTCATATTTGAAGCCGACACCACCCTCGGCGGCGCCGGGGCGAAGATCATCGCCGGCAAGAGCGTCACCATCAATGATAGTGTGAACGTGGACATCCGCGGCGGCAGCGCCGGCTCCGTCTTCACCGACAACGCCAACTACACCGGCTCCGGCGGCAACGGCACCACGAGCCGCCAGTTCACCGGCGCTGGCGCCGTCACCAAGCCACAGTCTGGCCGCCCGGGATTCTAGCACCGCATGCACTGCAAGCTCGCCAGCCCACCCACACCCGGGTTTCTCCAGGGGAACCGCCTCTTCGTCGGCATCCCAAGCGAGTTGGTGAGTGAGATCGGTTCCACGCTTGATGTATTTCGCTACGAGAATGACGAAGTGATCTTCGAGGAGGGCGACCCCGGCGACTGCCTCTTCCTCGTCTGCGAGGGGAACGTCCGCATCAGCAAAATTGGCCGCGGAGGAAAACAGGAGACCCTCGGCTTCATCCAGCCGGGTAATTTCTTCGGCGAAATGGCGCTCATTGACGGCCAGCCACGCAGCGCACAGGCGGCCGCCGCGCCCATGGCCGTCCTTGCCCGCGTGGATCATGCCGGGTTCGAGCGCATCCTCGCGAAGGCCCCGGGGAGCATGCACATGAACTTCCTCCGCTCCGTCGTCGAGCGCCTCCGCGGACTCAACAGCCACTTCATCGCCGAGATCACCCGCAACGAACGCCTCAGCACCGTCGGCTCGATGGCCAACTCCATCATCCACGACCTGAAAAACCCCATCCAGATCATCCGCTCCTGCACCGAGCTCATCGAGGGCAAAAACTCCGACCCCACCATCGCCCGGTTCACCCAGCTCATGAACAAGGCGCTCAACGGCATGCTCGACATGATCCAGGAGCTCCTCGATTTCGCCAGGGGCCAGAGCACCGTCGAGCCACGCCGGGCCCGCGCCAGCGAAGTCATCGAAGACCTCGACGAGCAGCTCGTCCGCCTCATCCCCGCCAACGTCCACATCGCCCGCGAAACCGTCTGCGACGCAAGCATCATGGTGGACGTCAGCCGCTTCGCCCGCGTCCTCCTCAACCTCATCAAAAACGCCATCGAAGCCATGCCAAAAGGCGGCATCCTCTCCCTCGGCGTCCTCGAAAGCCACGACTCAGTCGTCTTTAAAATCAGCGACACCGGCTGCGGCATCCCCGCCGAGCTGCTCCCACGCATCTTCGAGCCATTCGTCACCCAGGGCAAATCCAACGGCACCGGCCTCGGCCTTGCCATCGTCAAAAGCGTCGTCGAAGCCCACTGCGGCACGATCACCGTCCAAAGCGACATCGGCAAAGGCACCACCTTCGAAGTACGCCTCCCCATCGCCCTCGCCTGAACAGGCTCCCATCGCCGCCTCCCTCCTCGCCCGCAAGGCGCGCGACTTCCTCGCAGAGCAACCGACCTCTACCGTCGCGCGCGGCACTGGTAGCCACGCCCGCGTGCTGGCCGCCATTTTGTAAAAGAACCATGTGACCATCGCCGCGGATCGTGCGGCGGCGGGCATCACGCTGCCCAAGGGCACGCACACCCCAGGCACCACGCCCAACACACCGCCGATGCTCCAGAATGTGGATCAAAGCGCGCGCGGGGCGGCATGGTGATGCAAAAGCCGGCAGTGAACTTGGCGTTGGGAGTGCGCCAGCCTTCTGGCGCTTTACCAGAAGCGGAGCGACGCAGCGTGGAGAACGGTGGCACGCACTTTGGATGTGCAGTTCTGCGTTGGAGGCGGCACGCACAAATAGTCAGGGGAACTGCAACTGATACGATTGATACGATCACACAGCAGGAATGCCGCGCGAAGCGCGGCCCTTTCGGGTGCTCCCCCCCGGGAGCGCAGCGCTCCGCTTGGCCCGGAAAAATCACGCCGCTTCGCGTGGAAGGCGGACGGGGGCGATTTTTCCGGCTTGAGCAGTACCATGGGTTCGCTCCGGCTTGAGTTTGGTTTCCAAGCGCCAGTTTTTCGTTCGGCGCGGGCCGTGATCGCGTTTTGCGCTCGTTCCGCGCTGTTTTTTTCCCCTTCGCGTACACGCTCCGCCCTTGGCTTTTTTGAAGGTTCCTCGGTTTTTCGATTGCGGAGTCCCCACCGGGGGTTTCTCAGCCGCTGCACATCGCAGCCAGCCTTTGCTGGCATTTCGCGAAGAGGGTTTGCAGCGGGTATGCGCTGCTCATTTGCACATACACCCGCCTCACGCTCACGGTGATTTGCGCGGCGACTTTGAGCAGTCGCAGCCGCACGGTGCCCAGTGTGGCGGTGGCCAGTTCGCTGCCCGCGAGGCCCCATGCTCGCAGGCGTTCGAGCAGCAGGTAGGCAAATGCGCTCAGCCACAGCCGCATTTGATTGCTGGCCAGCCAGTGCGTCGAGGTGCGCCCGCTGTGCAGATCCAGCGTCATTTGTTTGATGCGGTTTTCCGCGTTGCCGCGCTCGCAGTAGAGTTCTTCGTAAAGGCTCTGCCCTTCAGCCTCGATGAGCCTCTGGCCGCCGGCTCCACACAGTCCTTCGCCGCCGATGTTGGTGACGGTGAAGCGTGGGTTGTCGCCTTGCGCGCCAGTCTCCGCTTTGCCGATGACGCGCCGCTCGCAGCTCCATGAATCGAGTGTGCGGTAGCGCAGTTCGGCGAACTCGCGCGTGGTGCTCGCGCAAAGGATGTGCCGGGCGCGGGCGCTCGCAAACGCTGGCTGGAGCATGGTTTCCAGCCGGGTGTTGCGGGCGAGGCCGATGCAGTAAAACACGTCGCGCTGCGCCTCGCACCACGCGAGGATCGCATCGCGGCAAAATCCAAAATCGCCGCGGACGATGATTTTCACCTGCGGGAGCCGCTCGCGGATGGCGGCGATGATTTTTTCCAACGCCTCCACGGTGCCATCGCTCCCATCGCGATCCGATGTGCGCAGCTGTGCCCACAAGCACACATCGCCACAAAAACAAAACAGCGGAAGGTAGCAGTAGGAGTCGTAGTAGCCGTGGAGCCGAGCGGAGCGAGACAGCCAAAGGGCGGAGCCTTTGCCCGAAGGGCAGCGCCGGATGGCGCTGGCAAAAACCGGCCCTCCTGCCTGCCGTGCAGCGGGTCGTCGGTCGCATCGAAATCGAGCACGAGCACCTGCGAGTCGCGCGGCAGGCACCGCACGCCCAGCTTCAAAAGCACCGCCTCCACCGCCTGTGGGTCCGCGTGCAGCTTGCGGTAATAATCCGCGTGCTGCGCGCCGAGTTCGAGGCGGTTGAGCGTCGCCGGACTGGCCAGCGCCGCGCCGCGATGCTCGGAGCGAGTCCGCTCCACGCCGAGAACGTCCTCTTTTCCTGCCGCCGCCGCGAGCAGCGGATCCAGGCGAAGGCGCGCGTGATCATTGAGATCCTCGTAGCCGAGGGCGAGTGCGTTGATGCGCTGGGCGAGCAACTCGCGCACGCTGTGAACCACCAGTTCGGGAACGCGGCGATCGGCGAAACAAGCGGCCAGCGAGCGGGTGATGCCGAGGCTCGAATCGACCTGGCGCAGCAGCAAAGCGCCGCCATCCGAGCTGAGCAGACCGCCGGTAAAATCGGCGACCAATTTGCGGCCATGAAGTTCTTGAAAAAGGAGCGGCTGGCTGAAACACTCTGTCTGGCAGGCCGCGGGAGATGCTGTCTTTATAAGTTGTTTCACGCCAATATATTACACAACGCTCCCGCGCCTGTCACGCTCTAATGCGTGATTTTTCCGAGCTAGACAGTATGCCTTCCGCGAGTAAGTCGTTTAAAATGTATCCTCGATTCGTCCTGCTTCTCTCCATGCTGCTTGTCGCGGCAGTGAGCCACGGTGCTGTTGTCATCTCCGAATTCGTCGCCAGCAACAAAACGGGTTTGAAGGACGAGGACAACAGTTACTCCGACTGGATCGAACTGCACAACAATGGGGCATCCCCGGTCAATCTCGCCGGATGGGCGCTGACCGACAATGCGGGCGATGACGACAAGTGGGTCTTCCCCTCGGTGACGATCGGGGCGGGGCAGTTCATGGTGGTGTTCGCGTCGGGCAAGGACCGGCGTGTCCCGGGGGCGAATCTGCATACGAATTTCTCCCTGAGCGCCTCCGGTGAGTATCTCGCGCTGCGTAATCTGGAAGGCGTGGTGACATCGGAATTTGCCCCGACTTTTCCCCCGCAGTTCGAGGACAAATCTTATGGGCTCGGGCAGTCCGTCCAGATCACACAACTGGTCGCTGCGAATGCCCCGGCGAGCGCGTTCGTGCCCTCGGACGGGACGCTCGGGACAACGTGGACAGCGGCGGGCTTCTCCGACTCAGCCTGGACTTTGGGGCTCAATGGCGTGGGCTTCGAGAGCACGGTGCCGGGGTTCGCTCTCCGCATGTATCTCGCGAATGTGACCGTTGACTCCCTCGCCACCGCGAATGCGGTCCTCGCCACTCCCTCGATGCAGACGCAGGCGTTCGTCGAGACGCGCCCTGTCGTGAACTATATGGATAGCGGGGGTGGCGGACGCTACTCCCCCGATAGCAATCCTTCGTGGGTGAACGGGGCAAGGGACAACTACGTCGTCGAGGCGACCGGGATCATGACCATTCCGGCCGCAGGGGCGTGGACGTTTGGTTCCAACAGCAACCGGGGCTTCCAGTTGCAAGTGCGCGCTGTCGGAGCGACCACATGGATCACGGTCTGTAGTAATGAGGTCACTTCGGAGACCCTTGGCGCGTACACATTCTCCAATGCAGGCGACTACGAGATTCGCGTCGTGATTTACGAGAGCACTGGCAGCTCCCACGGCGAGGCATTTGCGAAGCAGGGAAGCTGGAGTTCATGGGATGCGGGATTCAGGCTCCTCGGCGATACGGGCAATGGCGGGCTGTTGGTGCGCTCGGTTCCAATCGGAGGCAGTTCCAGCGGTGGATTGCAGTCGCTCATCGGGACGGACATCAAGGCGGCGATGTCCGGGATCAACGCGTCGGCTTACGCGCGCATCCCATTCTCCGTCGCCGACGTGACGCAGCTCCAGACGCTGACGCTCAAGGCCAAATACGACGACGGTTTCGTGGCCTACGTGAACGGCGTGGAAATCGCGCGCCGCAATGCACCCGCTACGCCAGCCTGGAACTCCACGGCGACGGCAGTGCATCCGACCGAGCAGACCATCGTTTAC
>CAMAUI010000011.1 GCA_945861385.1 Prosthecobacter debontii | reverse complement strand
CGCCCGCATCCAGACCGTCACCGAGGCGCGCAACGGACGCTTCGCGCGCCTGCTCGCCGCGTGGAAGGCACGCACCGGCTGCCCCATGCTCGTGAACACCAGCTTCAATGTCCGCGGCGAACCCATCGTCTGCACTCCGCAGGACGCGCACCGCTGCTTCATGGCCACCGACATGGACGTGCTCGTGCTCGAAAACAACATCCTTTTCAAAAGCGAACAACCGCCGTCGAGCGACGCTTCGCGCGAGCAGCACCTCGACAGTTTCAACCTCGACTGACCCGCGCATGATCAACCCATTCGCCGACATCCACTGGAATCCGGGCACCGCCGAGCGCCGCGCATTCGGTGTCCGGCTGCTGGTCGGTTTGCCCATTATCGCTGCCGTGCTCTCGGTTGTCGTGTGGTGGAAAAGTGGTGCATTCCCCGCATGGCCGCTGTGGCTCGGCGGCATCGGCGCCGGCATCGGCCTGCTCTGCTGGTCCGCGCCCCGCATCGCGCGACCATTTTTCATCGTGTGGAGCGCATTCGGCGCCGCGATCGCGTGCGTCATTGGCAACGTCATGCTCGCGGCGATCTTCCTCCTCGCCGTCATTCCGACCGGTCTCCTGCTGCGCGTGTTTGGAAAAGACCCGCTCACCCGCCGGCTTGATCGCACGGCGAAGACCTACTGGCACGATGCGGAGCGCCACCGGGACCCCGGGAGCTACTTCCGGCAATCTTGATCCCCGACTGCGCGATTGGCGTAATGCCGCGAACAGGAACGCCGGCATCGCGCAGGAATCGGCTTGCTTCCCGAAGCCGCCCTCCTATTTTCCCGCCCTTCTCAAAAACGACCCTATCGTCTAGAGGCCTAGGACACGGCCCTTTCAAGGCTGTAACACGGGTTCGAATCCCGTTAGGGTCGCCAGTATTTATGCGGGTTCCATGGCGAAAGGAGTTCATTTGGGGCAATTTTTGGACACGAGGTTCCAGTGTCACTATTTTCGGCCGTGCGATTATTTTTCTGCAAAAGAGGGCGTTCCGAAAGCTTTCACAAATTGCTGACGGCAAAATATGGGCGAAAAAAGTGAAGGACGCTGAGTGAGGGGCGAGTTCGAGGCGCAAAATGAGCAGCACGCTCCCGATGACGGGCACCCAACTCGACCTTGAATAAACCCGAACGTCACGATTGAAAGGGTTGTTTTGTGCTGCTGGGGCGGTGTGATACGATCAGCCAAAATATAGAGAGGCAGCGCGGGCCAGGGGAGTGTCTCGGGCAGGGTGGGCACCCACGGCTGCGCACTTCGCTGACGCTACGCGTCATTCAGTCCGGGTATTTTTGAGCGATGGTATGCTGGATGGGACGGCGGGCCGATACGGCCTGCGGCACACGGAAAACCGCCCGGCATTGCGCCGTCGCCGGGGTGGGGTTCCGCCATCGGAAATATCGTCGCCTTGCGGGCCGTCGTTAGAGCTTCAGCTTCGCGAAGATCGCGGCGAGCGCGGTTTTCCATTTGTCGTAACCGGCCTTGTTGGGGTGGAGCATGTCGGGGAATTCCTCCTTTTTGCACGAGCCGGCGCCGTCGTCGAAGATGCCCCAGGTGTCGCAAATGGTGAGGCGCGGGTCGGCCTTGGCGAGGGCGTCAATCTGTTCGTTGAGCGCCCGGATTTTGTCGGGGAATTTCCCGGGAACCGGCCCGCGGGGCATGACGCGGTTGAGGATGATGGGGATTGAGGGGTTCTGTTTTTGGAGTTCGGCGATGATGGTCTTGATGTTGTCAACGGTCTGCGCGGGTTCGCCGCCCAGGGCGAGGTCGTTGGTGCCGACGAGCAGGCTGACGGCGCGGGGGTTGAGCGCGAGGACGTCTTCGCGGAGGCGGTAGCGGACGCCGCGGGAAGTGTCGCCGGAGATTCCGCGGTTGGCGATTTTCATCCCGGGAAAATCCCCGGCGATGGAGCCCCAGCCTTGGGTAATGCTGTCGCCGAGGAAGACGATGGCGCCATTCTCGCGGACGAGGTTGCCGGCGAATTCGACTCGGCGCTTGACCCAGAGTTTCTGGAACCAGCCGCCAAGCTGCAGCGGCCCCGCGCCGGCAAAGACATCCGCCGCCGGCATCGCGAGAACCGTGTGCGGGCTGACTGCGAGTTCCATTTTTTGCGCGGGCTGGCCGCGGCGCTGGGCGAACATCCAGGGGAGGAAGTTTGGCTCGGCAAAGGCGGGGGACCAGGAATCGTGGCCGACACCGGAATAGATCGTCTGTGACACAGTTCCACCGGACGCCTTGATGGCGGCGACCATCTCGATGGTGCGCGCGGGTTTCACGACTCCATCGGCGTCGCCGTGAAACGCCCACACGGGAACAGGCTTCGCCGCGGCGGCCTTTGTCGCGTCGCCACCGCCACAGATCGGCGCGGCTGCGGCCCAGCGGCCGGGATGCCGGGTGATGAGATCCCATGTGCCGTAGCCGCCCATGCTCAGCCCGGTGACGTAGTGGCGGTCGGGATCAATGCTGAACTCGGCGGCGGTTTTGTCCATGAGCGCGAGCAGCAGTTTTTGCACGGCGCCGGGATCCTGCGGCGCGATGGGCACCTCGATGGACCAATCAACCTCGACCCACTTTTTGTCCCGCGGGCATTGCGGGACGAGGACGAATGCGGGGAATTTTTCACGGACATCCTGGCGGGTGAAAAGGGAGCCGCCCCATTTCAATTGGGCGCGGTTGTCGTCGCCGCGCTCGCCAGCGCCGTGGAGGAGGATGATGAGCGGATATTTTTGCGCGGGGTCGTAGTTTGCCGGCTTGAGGATCTGGTAAGGGAGTTTTCCGCCGTCGGGTGCGGTGAAGACTTGTGCTTCGTAGTCGGCGGCGAAAAGGGGCGCTGCAAGCAGCGTTGCGGTGGTGAGCAGGGCCTGGAGTTTCATAAGCTGCGGAGGCTGGCTGTGCTTGTGCCAGAGGGCAAGGCTGCGCTCAACGCCCGGCGGCGCGGATCAACCCGGAGATGCGGCCGCATTTTTCCGCGAAGCGGGTCTGCCAGTCGCATGGAAGCCGCTCGCTCCAGTTCATCGTGCCGACACTGCCGGGGATGTTGAAGCGTTGCGCGGTGCCGAGCAGATCCGTGATCATGAGGATCGTGAGCCATGAATTGCAGCGGAGCAGCCCGGTGATGAGTGGCTCGTGGACGTCGTCAAACGGAAGGATGCAAGGCACCTCGATCCCGGCCCATGCAGCAAGGCGCCGCACCTCGCGCCATGCGATGTCCCGCTCCTCGGCGAGATCCACCGGCCTGCTGAGCGCCGCTTCGATGACGCTCATCCACCGGCGCCACATCGCGGCAAGCGGCTCGTGGTCGTGCGTGGCATACGTGGCGACAGAACAGCGTTCGTATTCAGCACCGGGGGTCAGGCTGCCGTCGCCCGCCTGCTCCCACTGCGGGATTTTGAAGCCGGGGATGCCGAGCGAAAGAAGACTCGGGCGGACGTAGCCGGGCACGGTTCCGAGATCCTCGCCGATGAGCCCGCCGGGGCCGGCTTCGTCCTGCAAAACCCGGAGAATTTCCTCACCTTGCGCGCGGTTCACTGCTTCGTGCGCGGGCGTGTCGTCGGGGCGTTCGTGAAAGCGCGGAAGTTCTCCGCCGGTTCGCTCCCGGGCCTCGGCGATGCCGAGCGGGGCAAACGCGGCGTTCTCGGGCGGTCGCCACGGAAACCCGTAGATGCGGTAGAAGCCCAGGATGTGATCAATGCGGAAAAGGTGGAACGCCTCCTCGATTTTCCGGACGCGCTGCCGCCACCACGCGAAGCCCGAATCGCGGTGCGCGTCCCAGCGATAAAGCGGGACGCCCCAATTCTGCCCCCACTTTCGCACGAACTCATCTCCCGCAAACGCGGGCTCCGGCGGCGCGCCTCCGCTCCAGCGCAGATCGAAAAGCTCCGGCTGCGCCCATACGTCGGCGCTGTAGTAATTCACGCCGAAGGGCACGTCGCCCATCAGCATGACGCCGCGGGCCTGCGCAAAGCGTCGCACGGCGCGCCACTGCGAGAATGCGACCCACTGGATGAATTTCACGAAGCGGATGGCCCGGTCCAGTTCCGCGGCGTCACGCTTCCGCCGCGCGAGCCACTTGCGTGCATGGGCGAAGGTGCGTACGGCCGCCGGCCATTTGTCCCATTGCTCCGAGCCGTGCCGCTCCGCGAGCACGCGGAACAAGGCGTAGGCATCGAGCCATGCCGCCTCATTTTTTACGAAGATGTCGAATTGGCGGGTGGCGTTTTCGTTCCGGCGGGCGGCGGAAAAATTCTCGAATGCCCGCAGCAACGCGGCGCGTTTCAGGGCCTTTGCCTCCGGCCAGCGCACCGGCCCCTCCTGCAATGTCTCCGCGTCATGTTCCCGCGCGATTGCCGCGAGTTCCGCAGGCTGGAGGCCGGGCAGCCCGGCGAGATGGATTGTGGACGGCTCGATCGCGACGGAGCTGATGGCGTTGTAAGGGCTGTGATCCTCGCCCGTTTCATTCACTGGCAGGAGTTGCACGCAGCGGAAGCCGTGTTCAGCTGCCCACGCGATGAACTCCTGCAGCGCCGCCGTGTCCCCGCAGCCGGCGTCCGACTTTCCACGCAGGGCAAAAAGCGGAGCGAGCACACCGGCGAGCGGACGATCAAACGAAACTGCGGCCATCATTCAGCCGCGGAACAAACGCAACGCGCCCCCTGCATGCGAGCGCAAACGCCGCTATTCGATGGAGACCATCCCCTGCCGGATGGCGAAGCGGGTGAGCGTCGCCACGTCGTGGATGTCGAGTTTTTCCGCGATGCTCGCCCGGTGTCCCTCCACGGTCTTGATGGAAAGCGAGAGTCTCGCGGCGATCTCCTTGTTTCCGCAGCCCTCGGCGACGAATTGCACGATCGAGCGTTCGCGGTTCGTGAGCTTTGACAACCGCTGGCTTGTGGCATTTCGCACGGAATCCTTCGCCATCGGCGTGAAGTATGCGCTGCCCGCCGCGACCGCGCGCAGAGCCTCGCGCAATACATCGAGGGTGTCCTCCTTGTGTACGAAACCATCCGGGTGCTCCAGCATGGCCTCGGCGATGAGATCCTTGCTGGCGGTTCCGGAGTACACGAGCATGCGGAGATCCTTTGCCTCGCTGCGCAGGCGGCGAACCAGCTCGACCCCGCTCATCCCCGGAAGCAGAAGATCAACAACGACGAGATCCGGCTTGAATTCGCGCCAGCGATCCATTGCCTGGCTCCCGGTCGCAGCCTCAGCCACGATCTCATACGGGCCCTCACGCGGGATCAGGAATGCGAGCATCTGCCGGATTTAGGCGTGATCGTCCACAAGGAGCACGGAGATGCGCTTCGTCCCGGGGGATTCGGGCGGTGTTGCAGCGGCTGGTATTGGAAACATGATGCGTGGTTTTCACTCCGATGCGCAGAGTGATAGCCGGGCTGCGTTACCATTCTGCGCGGAGGAGGTGCGCTTTGAATGGCAGTTGCGGTCCGATGACACAAGAGGCATTTCACAAAATCAACACGCGCGAACCATCAGCGGAAAACCAAGGGGATTCCCTTCCCCATTTTCAGGGTTTCACCCCATTTCCAAATGCGGGGATTTCCGGCAAAACAGCACCACGTTCAGTGCGGATCGAAAGGTCTGTGCTGATTCCCGATTCGGTGTAACAACCGGGGCAAACAGGTTGCGGGCGTGTGCAGGGGACCCACGCGCCGCCCGCAACCCAGTCCTGCAACACAGCCAGCCCAACCA
Organism: Prosthecobacter debontii; assembly: GCA_945861385.1. GTDB lineage: Bacteria > Verrucomicrobiota > Verrucomicrobiia > Chthoniobacterales > Chthoniobacteraceae > SXWH01. The sequence goes on along the minus strand of CAMAUI010000011.1, from coordinate 51,865 downwards.
CTGCCCACATGACCACCGGAAACGCCTCGCCACCACCGCACGACAAGTCCGTCCGCGCATACTGGCAACTCGTCCGCATCATCTGCTACTCGGTCATCGTCCCGCTCGCGGTTGCGGTCGCGTTCGCCGTGGTTCCGCAGGGAATCGAGATGCTGCACACATTGGTCGAGGCTCCCTACGCGGATGGGGAATCCCGTTTTCCCGACCTGCTGTTTTTTGCGGCCGTTTCCATTCTCTTTGCACACCTCACGCGATTCTGGGCGTCCGCGCTTCTCCATTTCGATTACCCGGTATTTCCTCCGCAGCTTCTCCCCGACCCGCTCGGGATGGCTCGCGCGCAAGTGTGGATCCCCAAGGCGTGCGCCTCGCTGGTTCACACGGGGATCGCCGTGGGCTTTTTCCGCAGCGGCTGGTCATCGCCGGGCACGGGAAAGAGCTGGCTCTACGCGATGGCGGCCATTTACGCGGTGCTCGCCGCATTCCTCGCCCTGTCCACGATCCGGAGGCTCCGGAAAATCACCGCCGCGCCTCCGGCCCCCGCACGCCAGCCCTTCTCGCTGCGGCTCCGCTCCGGCGAGGACCGCCAGCACACATTGCTCCGCGTGTATGCGCTTGCGATGCTCATCGTCACCGCCTCCCTCATTCTCCTTTTTGCATACGGATGGGACGGGATCGGCCGGAGCTTCGGTGCCGCCACCATCTTCTGCATCGGCGGGTGCGCGTGGGTCACGTTCCTCAATTTCCTCCGTCTCCTCGCGCTCCGCTACCGCCTTCCGCTCCTCAGCGGCGCACTGGTCGCCGCGCTCGTCTTTAGCCTCTGGATGGACAACCACAAAGTCCACACTGTCGCCGCCACGCTCCCGCCGGAACGCCCGAGCCTCCGCGAGCAGTACCGGACGTGGCATGAGCAGATCCAAAAACAACAGCCCCTGCCGCCGGGCATGCCGCGCCCGCTCTTCATCGTCGCCGCGGAGGGCGGGGGAATCCGCGCCGCGTTCTGGACGGCGAAAGTGCTCTGCACGCTCCAGGATCTCTCGCTCGCCCCAAACGTCGGTGGCCCGCGGCCCTTGGAATTCGCGCCGCACGTCTTCGCGCTCTCGGGCGTCTCCGGCGGCAGCCTTGGCGCGGCAGTCTTCACCGCGATGTGCGCCGATGATAACGGCGCCAGCACCCAGGGCGCCGAGAACATGCTCAGCCGCGACCATCTCGCGCCGCTCATGGCGAAGATGTTTTTCCCCGACATGCTCCAGCGATTCCTGCCATTCTCGTGGGATGCCGCCGACCGGGCCCGCGCCCTCGAACGCTCGTGGGAAGTCACGTGGCGCGAACAAATCAACGGCAAGACCAACCGCTTTGCCGATCCCTTCCACAAGCTCTGGAGCGAGCGCCCGCCCGGCGCGCCTCTGCTCCCGAATCTCTTCCTCAACGCCACCGTCGTCGAGACCGGCCAGCGCCTTATCGCCAGCAACGTCCCCATCCGCAACGACGCCGGCGCCCGCTTCCTCGACGCCTTCGACGCCGCCAACCACCTCCCCGAGGGCCGCGACTTCACCCTCAGCAGCGCCGTCCACCTCAGCGCGCGCTTCACGTACTTCAGCCCCGCCGGGCGCATCAGCAACGACAAGCGCATCGTGGATGGCGGCTACTTCGAGAACTCCGGCACCGTCACCGCCGTCGAGATCCTCCGCATCGTGAACGACGAAATTGCGCGGGAGCAAAGCCCGGAAAAAGTCATCCCCGTCCTCATCCTCATCAGCAACGAGCCCGGCGCTCCCGACGTCGCATTGCAAGCCGAGGCCGCAAGACTCGCGCAGGACTACGCGCGCGCCGGCTTCTTTTTCGCCAGCATCGGCATCTCGCAAAGCCCGGCGCTCACGACCACGCACGAAATGCTCAAGGCCATGCCGGATGCCTTCGCGAGCGAATCCCTCGCGCCCATCCGCGCCCTGCTGCACACGCGGGAATCACGCGGCTCGCTTGCAAAGGCCGCCGCATTTTACGAGTTCAGCCCCGCGCCGCAGCTGACATTCACGCGCACAGCCGTGCAGCAGACGGCCGCCGAGGGTGCCGACTATCCGGTCTTCCCCAAGGCGTCGGACCTGCGCTCCCGGTTCCTGCATTTCCGCCTCAATCGCAGCGACGTGCTGCTCCCGCTCGGCTGGTCGCTCTCCGGGCCCTCATGCCTCGAAATGAACCGCCAGCTCTGGCAATGGAGCAAGTCCGCGCATGAAAAGTGGGCCGGCGAGGATCCCAGCGCGCGGCCCGCTGACTTCAACCCCGCGCGGATGGTTGGCGTCATGCAGATGCTCGGAAATCCCGCCGCCGCGAAAATCCCGTTTTCGGCGGGAAACAAAAACCTCATCCCCTGAGCTACCTGCCGTAAGCCCGCACGCGGACGAGCCAGCCAGCCAGCCAGCGACCCTCATTGCGCTCCGGCGGCGCATTCTTCACACGGCGCGCGAGCACCTTCGCGGCCGACTCCCCAAACTCCCTTGCAGCCCCCGGCCCGCGTCCGGTCATCCCCTCGATCACCTGCAAAAGGCCCCAGCCCGCGCCCTTGTAACGCTCCCTCGCGTCCGTTCCCTCGCCCTTGAAATTCACGTAATCCACCAGCGCGAACGTCCCCGCCGCCGACCCTGCGAGCCGCTTGAACTGCCCCTCGACCCCAGCCCTGCCGCCCTTTGGCACCGCGGCCAGCAGCTTCGGCAACGCCGTCTCCATCCTCCTCGCCAGGAACCTGCCCTGCTCCCGCACCGTCCCCGCCAGCAGATCCCGGAGCGCCCCCACCTGCGCCCCATCCTCCGCCGCCCGGAACTCCGCCCGCGTATTCCACGGACACGGCCCCTTCATCCAGACCGGCACCTTCACCCCTTCCCCCACGAGGAACCTTACCAAGGCCGGGAAACTCTCCTCGAACGGCCCCCGCGCCCCGTCGGGATACCATATAAAGTGACCGATCCCCAGCGACGCGAACGCCTCCCCGTCATTCCACGAGGCCAGACCCACGCGGGTTCCGCCGCATTCATTCTGCCACACCCGCTTCCCGATCCCCTCCAGCTCGGCGTCAGTCAGCGCGAGAGCGGGCATGGCCAGCGCGGCGAGTGATAAAATGAGAGGCTTCATCGGCAAAAGATAGCCGCTTCCCGGGCCGGAGGCCAGTCAATAAGTGGCGCAAGCCGCTGGCTTGCGAGAGCATGGTACGCCGCCCTTGGGTTGGCCTAATGGATAGCCAAACGTTCGCAAGCCGGCGGCCAAAGGCTCGCAAGCCGTTAGCCACAGGCTCGCAAGCCGGCGGCTTGCGCCACGTGTCCTGCCGGGTACAGAGCCTATACCTCCCGAGTACAGGGTTTGCACCTCCCGCATACAGAGCCGCTCTCGCAAGCCGGCGGCTTGCGCCACTGGGCTTACTTCAGAACTTCAAACAGGTTATTGTAGTCATCCGTCCAGATGCGCCGGCCCGGTGCCGCCTGGACTTCCTCCACCGTGCCCCTGCTTCTCAGCGCCTTGAGCAGCGCCTTGTTGCCCGTCATCACCACCCACTCGGAGTAATACAGCGGACTGGATCTCGGCGGATCGTGAACCACACGCACCACCTCCCACCCGATCTCATCCCCGAGCAGCCGCACCTGGCTGGTCAGGTCCAGGTAGCGATTGGTGATATTAAAGACGATCGCACCCTCCTCCCCGACGTGCCGCCGGTAAAGTGCGATCGCCTCCCTGGTGATGAGGTGGACGGGAATGGCGTCACTCGCGAAGGCATCAATCACCAGCACGTCGAACGCTTGCCCCGCTTCCTTCTCGAGCACGAGGCGCGCATCGCCCAGCGGCGTCTCGATGGTCGCCGGGCTTTGGGACAAATAAGAGAACTGCGTGCGCGCCACCTCCAGCACCTGCGGGTTCAGCTCGTATATCCTATAAAGGTCGCCCGCCTTCCCATAGGCCGCCAGCGTGCCGACACCCAGCCCGATCAAGCCAACCCTCTGACCCGCTCCCGCCGCCTTCTGCGCCCGCAGACTCAGCAGACAGCGCGCGACTCCCGACTGCTCACCATAATAAGTAGTGGCCAGCAGCCTCCGTTTCGCCCCGCGGTACTGCTCACCGTGCGTGATCACACCATGCCATAGACGCCACTTTGCGAATTCATCGCTATCCGGCGCCGTCGCCTTTACCCGGAGCACACCGTAAAAATTGCGCCGCATCACCACGCAATCCTCCCGGATGAAGCGGCTGTAGTCCAGACACCCCGCCACCGCTGCACAGAAGCACACCGCCCCCGAGAGCCTCAGCCAGCCCCTCGATAAGCCCGTACCCAGCACCGTCACCAGCGCAAGCGCCAGCGGGACTTCCCAGTACCACGACCACACCACCGGCGCCACCACCCCCACGAGCAGCCCACCCACTGCGCCACCCAGCGAGACCATCAGGTAAAAGCGCGTGAGGTGGCGGGGCGCAGGCTTCCGGGCCACCAGTTCGCCGTGGCAGAACATGCAGCAGATAAAGAGGCCCGCCGCATACAGAGGCACCGCCCACGAGAGCGCCAGAACCCCCCTCTTTATAGTGTAAGCGCCAGTGGCAGCATCCACCTTCACGCACCAACTGAGCGCCGCCAGCATGAGCAGCGACACCACACCCGCCAGCACCACGAACACCCCCCGCCGGTACCAGCCCCTGCCGTCGAAACACAGGATGAAGGTTAGCAGGTAGATTGCCAGCATCAGCGCCCAGAGGAAGGGCACCGAGGCGACGTTCTGCGTCACATGATTGGTCACAGCCAGGAGCATCACCGACCCCAGCGCCGCCAGCAGCAGCCAGAGCATCTGGTCTTTGAAAGTGGGCGCTGCCGTGTTATCCGCCCCTTCCCCGGCCTCCGGCTGCGGCTCCATCACACTCTTTACCGGCAGCCTCGATGACCCCCACGCCGCCGCTGCTGCCAGTATCGCGAAGACCACATAGCCCGCGCTCCAGCCCCAGGATTGCATCCGCCCGGAGGCATGTGGCTCGATCAGCGGCGGGTAGGCCGCGAGCGCGGCGAGCGATGCCACATTACTCAGCGCATAAAGACGGTAAACCTTCCCCCCCTCATATCTCCGTGCGAACCACGCTTGCACCAGCGGCCCGGTCGTCGAGAGCATCAGGTAAGGCAGCCCGATGGTCGCCGCGAGCAGGAGCAGAATCTGCCCCGCCGGCCCCGCGGCCACCGGCGCGTCCGGCTTGAACGCCTCGCGCGGGATGATCGGGAGCACCAGCAGGCTGAGCACGAGCAATACGGTATGGATGATCGCCTGCCGCCCCGGTTTCACCCGCCGGATGAGGGCGTCGGAATAGAAGTAACCGGCGAGCAGGACGAGCTGGAAGAAGAGGAGGCAAGTGGTCCAGACCGCCGCCGACCCGCCAAACCAGGGAAGGATCTGTTTGGCGATGATCGGCTGGACGAGGAAGAGGAGGAAGGCGGAAAGGGCGGTGGTGGTGGCGTACAGGTACTTAAATAAGGGGAGTATGTGAATGGCGCCGGGCATGGGAAAAGGGTAGAGTCCGGGCCAGAGGGGTCAAGGTTTGCGTGGAGCAGGCGGCTCGCCCCCGTGGGGCAGGCGGCCCGCCTGCCGGTTGGGCGATCTGAAGCAGAAGCACCTCTTTAATATGGGAGCCGGTTGCGCAAGCACGGAGCAAGTGGGGCAGGCGGCTCGCCTGCCGGTTGGGCAGTCCCAAGCAAAAGGACCTTATTTCCTGCGATCCAGGTACGTAAGCCCGCGTGTAGGGGACTGCCTAACTGGCAGGCGGGCCGCCTGCCCCACGGTGGAGCGCCTTCTTCACCTCTTTGCCCGGAGCCAAAGCCCCTTGGCAGGCCGCTCATCTTTACCTCCCAGGGAGGGCGATGCCCGTCAGGCGCCGGTGCAGGGAGACGGCGTAGCTGTCGGTCATGCCGCTGATGTAGTCGAGCAGACGCATGATCCGCTCGGCGGGGTTGTCGTTGGTGGCGGCGGTGACGCAGTCTTTCGGGAGCTGTCCGAGGAGGATGTGGCTGCGGCGGGGGGCGCGGTGGCCTTGGGCGGCGATGTCGTTGACGGCGCTCATGAAGAGGTCGAGCAGGCCGCCGAGGACTTCGTAGCCGGCGATTTCGATCTGTGCTCCGCGGTTGGTTTTATAGATGGTCTCGCGGCTGCGGTCGTGGATGGCGCGGAGGGCGGCGGTGGCTGGGATGGCTTCGACCAGTGGGGTGTCGTATGTGCCGGCGAGGATGCCGGGTTCGTTTTCAATGAATGCGGCGGTGCATTGATCGAGGCAGGCGCCTATGGCCATGGCGCGGAGCATCTCGATGGCGGCTTTGCGGGAGGTCATGGCTTCGAGGTCGCGGGGGTGGCGGGGGATGATGGCGAGGAAGGCGTCGCGGACTTCTTCGTAGCGGAGGTGGCCGAGGTGGAGGCCGTCTTCGAAGTCCACGAGGCGGTAGCAGATGTCGTCGGCGGCTTCGAGGAGGAAGGCGAGGGGGTGGCGGGTGCAGCAGCCGAGGGAGCGCCAGGGGAGGTTGCAGGCTATGGCGACGGCCTGGAAGTGTTCGCGTTCGGTGGCGAAGTAGCCGAGCTTTTTCGTGCTGGCTCCTGTGTGGGGGTTGGCGACGATGATGGAGGCGCGGGGGTATTTGGTGAAGGCTCCGAGGGTGGCGAAGGTGAGCTGGAGGCCGCCGGGGTTGTCGGGCATCTGGAGGCGGGTGAGGATGCGGAAGCCTTGGGCGTTGCCTTCGTAGTGGGTGATGTCGGCGATGGTGGCGGCGCTGAGGCGTTCGCGGGCCTGGGCGACGATGGGGTTGGTGGTGTCTTTGAACCAGTGCCGGATGGCGTCTTCGCCGCTGTGCCCAAAGGGGGGGTTGCCGAGGTCGTGGGCGAGGGCGGCGGCGTGGAGGATGTCGCCGAAGTCCGAGGGGTGGAGGCCGGCGGAGGCGAGGCCGTGCTTTTCGCAGATGTGTGCGCCGACGCGGGTGCCAAGGGAGCGGCCGACGCTGGCGACTTCGAGGGAATGGGTGAGGCGGGTGCGGGCGAAGTCATTTTCCGCGAGGGGGAAGACTTGGGTCTTGTCCTGCAAGCGGCGGAATGCGCTGGAGAAGATGATGCGGTCGCTGTCGCGCTGGAAGTCGGAGCGGGCGGGCTCGCGGTGGCCGGGTTTGGTGCGCCCGAGGCGGTCGGCGCATAGGAGCGTTGGCCAGTCCATGCTAGCGGATTGCACGAGGCATGCGGAGTGGTGGCAGCGGAAGCATGGCGGACTATCGTGGGACGGGTGCGCTGCGCTCAATCACAAATCCGGCAGCGAGAAATCTGTTGAGCGGCAGGGCGCAGCGGGCAAGTGTCCGCACCTTCGCAACAAATGCCGCCATTTTCCAACGACAGCCAGCCGACCATTCCCGCGCGGGGGACGCGTGTGGTCGTGGGGATGTCGGGCGGGGTGGATTCGTCTGTGGCGGCGTATCTTTTAAAGAAGGAGGGGTACGACGTGATCGGGGTGACGATGAAGGTGTGGCCGCAGGATTGCATCTCGCGGGCGGAGGACAAGTGTTGCGGGCCGCAGGCGATCGCCGATGCGCGGAGCGTTGCACATGCGCTGGGCGTTCCTCATTACGTGGTGGATGAGGCGGTGAACTTCGAGCGCACGGTGATTGATTACTTCGCCGCCGAGTACAAGGCCGGGCGGACGCCGAATCCGTGCGTGATGTGCAATGAGAAGGTGAAGTTTGGCAACTTGTGGGGGAAGGCGAAGGCGATCGGGGCGGAGTACATCGCGACGGGGCATTACGCGATCGCCGAGCATTGGCCGGAGCGGACGGTGCTTCGTCGCGGGCGCGATCCGCGCAAGGATCAGAGCTATTTTCTTTTCAGCCTGCGGCAGGCGCAGCTCCGCCGTGTGCTGCTGCCACTCGGCGCGATGGAGAAGACGGAGATAAGGGCGCTGGCAAGGGAGTTGGGGCTGAAGACGGCGGACAAGGAGGACAGCCAGGAGATTTGTTTCGTGCCGGGGAATGACTACAAGGCGTTCCTGCGTTCGCACATGGGCGCGGAGGAGTTTCATCCGGGGCGGATGCGGGACACGGCGGGCAATGACCTCGGCGCGCACGAGGGGATCGAGCTTTTCACGATCGGCCAGCGGAAGGGGCTGCCCGGCGGCTCGGCGACGCCGCGCTACGTGGTGGATATTGATCCGGCGACGGCGACGGTGGTGGTCGGCGAGGCGGGGGATCTCTGGTGCGATGAATTCACCGTGACGCACGCGACGTGGCATCGTGGCGAGGACAGGCCGTTCGATGCGCTCGTGAAGATCCGCTACTCGGCGCCGCTGGTGCGGGCGACGGTTTTCCCCGGCGAGAATGGCGAGGCGCGCGTGAAGCTCAGCGAGCCCCAACGCGCTGTCACCCCCGGCCAGGCCGCAGTCTGCTACGATGGCGACGAGGTGCTCGGCGGCGGATGGATCGCACGGCAGAAGGCGGTTGTCTTTCCCCGTGTGCATGCGGCTGCGGTGGACACGGGGGAGGAGCCGGTGCTGGAGGGCGGCTGTGGAGCGAAGCGATGATGGCGTCCCGCTTGCAGGCGCGGTGAGAGCCCGCTAGAACCGCGCCGCTTTCATGCCCGACACCACAGTCACCGAACTGCCGCCAATCCGCGTTCGCGCAAAGTTTTTCTTCGAGGGAGACCGGAAGTGGTTCCTCAAGGGCGTGACGTACGGGCCGTTCAAGCTGAATGCGGACGGTGATTTCACCAGCACGCCGGAGCAGGCCGCGAGGGACTTCGCGCAGATGCGCGAGCTGGGGATCAATCTCATCCGCGTGTATCACGTCCCGCCGCGGTGGCTGCTCGACCTGGCGGCGTCGCACGGGTTGCGCGTGCTGGTGAGCATTCCGTGGACGCAGCATGTGGAGTTTTTGAATTCACGCGCGCTCCGCCGCCAGATCACGCAGGTCGTGCGCGAGACGGTCGGGAAAAACAAGGGGCATCCCGCGATCTTCGCGTATCTCGTGGGGAACGAGGTGCCGACGACGATCACGCGCTGGCTCGGCGCGGCGAACGTGCGGCGGTTCCTCGAGAAGTTGATTGATGTCGCGCGCGCCGCGGATCCGCGTCCGCTCTACAGCTACGCGAGCTTTCCGCCGACGGAGTATCTCGTGCCTGCGAACGTGGATTTTCTGTCGTTCAACGTGTACCTCGAGCGGCGTCTGGATTTCGAGCGCTACCTCGCGCGGCTGCAAAACATCGCCGAGGAAAAGCCGCTGATCCTCGGAGAATTCGGCCTGGACACGCTGCGGAATGGCGAGGACCGGCAGGCGGAAATCCTCGACTGGCATCTCGACGTGGTGGTGCATGGCGGCGCGGCGGGGACGATTTTCTTTGCGTGGACGGACGAGTGGTTCACCGGCGGGCATGAGATCACGGACTGGGAATTCGGGCTCGTGACGCGGGATCGCAGGCCGAAGAAAGTCTTCCACGTCCTGCAAAAAAAGCTCGCGGGCGACGGGGCCATCACCGAGCGCGTCCCGCTTCCGCGCTACCCGCGGGTGAGCGTGGTGGTGTGCAGCTACAATGGCGCGCAGACGCTCGGCGACTGCCTGCGCGCGCTCGATCAGGTGAGGTATCCCAATTTCGAGATCGTGCTCGTGGACGATGGCTCGAAGGACAACACGCAGGAGGTGGTGAAGCGTTGGATCTCCGAGCGAGGCGCGCGGGAGGTGCCGGCATTCGTGAGCGTGGCGCAGAAAAACATGGGGCTTTCCTTTGCGCGCAATGAAGGCGCACGGGCGTCGTCGGGCGAGGTGGTGGCCTATACGGACAGCGACTGCATGCCTGATGAGGACTGGCTGTATTACCTCGTCGGCTCGCTGCTCAGCGGCGACTACGCCGGCGTGGGCGGGCCGAACATCTCGCCGCCGGCGGTCAACTGGGTGCAGGCCGCGGTGGCCGCGGCGCCGGGCGGCCCGAGCCATGTGCTGCTGAGCGATGTGGTCGCGGAGCATGTGCCGGGATGCAACATGGCGTTCTGGCGCTGGGCATTCGATCGCACGGGCGGTTTCGATCCCGAGTACCGCAAGGCGGGGGACGACGTGGATTTTTGCTGGCGCCTCCAGACGGCGGGCGGGGTCGTGGCGTTTTCGCCGAGTGCGATCGTGTGGCACTACCGGCGGTTCACGCTGCGGGCGTTTCGCTCGCAGCAGGAGGGCTACGGCGAGGCGGAGGCGCTGCTGCGATTCAAGCACCTCATCTTTTTCGGCCCGACCGGGACGGCGAAATGGAAGGGGCAGATCTACGGGGCTCCGCGGCTGACGTGGTGGTTCAGCAAGCCGCTGATTTATCACGGGGTGTTCGGGCAGGGGCTTTTCCAATCGCTCTACCCGGCGCAAGTGTCGCAGATCGCGGCGTATCTTAGCAGCATCGAGTGGATCGCGCTCACGCTGTTCGTCGGCTTCATCGGCATCCCGCTGCAATGGCTGAGGATCGTGCCCGTGCTGATGCTGCTCGGGACGGTGAGCGTCTCGCTGAGCTGGATGGTGAATGTCCGCATCGAGCCCAAGTACGACACGATCCGTGCACGGCTGCTGGTGGCGTTTCTCGCGATGATGCAGCCGCTCGGGCGCGGCTGGGCGCGTTATTTCACGTGGCTCAAATTCAAGCGCACGCCCGGCGCCGTGGTCCGCTCGCCGGAGGAGGGTGTCGCACACGAGGCGCTCCGGGGAGGAATCACGCGGCTGGATTTTTGGAACGAGGAGGGAAAGGGGCGCGAGGTGCTGCTCCCGGAAGTTTTCGCGCTGCTCGAAAAGGAGGGCTGGCGTTATTCCACGGACACCGGCTGGAAAACATGGGATGTGCTCGTCTATGGAACGCTTTGGTGGAGCGTGAGCATCAAGACCGTGACCGAATATCACGGCGGCCCAAAATGCCTCACACGCGCCCGCCTGAGGCACCACATGGTGCCCACGACGTTCATGCTGAACGCGATTTCGCTCACCGCCCTCGTGTATCGGCAGGTTTTCACCAGCAACCGTGACGCATGGTTGTGGGCGATCTACGCGCTGTTCGTATTGTGGCTGCTCATCCGCGCACGGCGGCTGAAGCGTCGCGTCGCCCACCTTCTCATCCACTCCGCGCAGCTCCACGGCCTCGAGCGCGTCAGCGGCGATCGCGCCAGGCCGAAGGCCGCAAAGTGAACACCATGGCGCGTGAGTTTTCCGCCGGGCCGGACGACAAGGGCACGCGGCTCGATCACTTCCTTCCGCCGCGCGCGCCGGAGCTTTCGCGCTCGCGGCTCCAGGCGCTCATTCTCAGCGGACATGTGACGGTGGACGGGCGCGCCGTGAAGCCGGGCGCGAAACTCCGGGGCGGCGAACGCATCGTGCTCACCGAGCCGCCGCCCTCACCGGATACGGCGCATGCCGAGGACATCGCGCTCGATGTGTTGTTCGAGGACGATGACATCATCGTGCTCAACAAGCCGCCGGGACTCGTCGTGCATCCCGCGGCAGGCCATGCGACCGGAACGCTGGTGAATGCACTGCTGCACCACTGCGAGGGCCTCAGCGGCATCGGCGGCGTCGAGCGCCCCGGCATCGTCCACCGGCTGGACAAGGAGACGAGCGGCTGCCTCGTGGCCGCGAAAAATGATCACGCGCACCAGTCGCTCGTGCGGCAGTTTGCCGGGCGCGAAGTCACCAAAATCTACCTCGCGCTCGCAGCCGGAAAATTTGCGGCCACAAGCGGCGAAGTGAATGCGCCCATCGGGCGGCATCCGGTACACCGGCAGCGAATGGCCGTGCTCAGGGCCGGCAAGGGCCGCGAGGCGCGCACAAGCTGGCGCGTGCTGGCGGAACTTCCGTGCGGCACGCTCGTCGAATGCACGCTTCACACCGGCCGCACCCACCAGATCCGCGTCCACCTGAAACACCTCGGCCATCCCATTCTCGGCGACGACGTCTATGGAAAACGCGGGCCATTTCAGCGCCAGATGCTCCACGCGTGGAAGCTCGGCTTTGCCCATCCGCGCGCTGGGCGCCGGCTGGATTTCACCGCCCCCGTGCCTGGGGATTTCCTCGCAGCGGGGGTGCATGGTTTGTGAACTGAGCCGGAACGATGCAGTTCGGAATAGCGAGGTCGGAGTGTCCGTGGCTGCGACGCCCTCGTCGCGGGGTTCATCAGCCGCACCGCTCGGTTCCTGCCGATTCCTGCGGCGGGGGCGCCGCAGGGATCCCGATGTATCGGGACGACGAGGGCGTCGCAGCCACGGATGCGCACGCACCACCGCAATCCACTGAATCCGGCTGAGAGCTGCGGGCTTCGCAACCGGTCAGCGGTTGAACAGGAACGCCGGGTTGTTCACGAGCGCCCAGACGAGGTCCTGCGCGGCGGTGAGGCGGCGGTTGGTGAGCTGGGCTTTGCTCTGCTCGACATCGGCACGGAGCTGGAGGAGTCCCGGGTCCAGTTTGAGTGGCGCCTCGGCGGCGGCGATGGTTGCGCGGCGTTGGGCGATGCCGGGATCCACCGGGGCGGGGCCTTGCTTTTGCAACAGCGCGAGGCGGTGCCGGCGAAGCTCGGGGTCGTTCTCTTTCCAGTAGCTGTCGAGCGCGGCGCGGTCGGCGGCGGTGCGGGCGGTGGCCGGTTTTCTGAGGGCTTCGACGACAGCGACGGGGAAGCCGGGCTGCACGGGGCCGGGTGAGGTGGTCGCCCACAGGCGGAAGCGCCCGATGGAAAAGCCTCCTGCGCGCGGCTGGTGAAGCTCGACGCGAAGGCGGACGCCCTGCGCGGCGTTGCCGATTGGTTTTTCCAAAGTGAGTGCGAGCTGGTGGGGCTGGCCGAGCGCGCCCGCGATGCCCCAGCCGTTGTTGCCATCGGCGCGGGCTCCATCAATGGCGGCGGCGGCGGGGAACTCCGGCTGGCTGTAGTCGGCGATGGCCTTGGTGAAACGCACGTCCACCGGGTTGGCGCCGGTGCCGTGGGCGCCGGTTTTCAAGGCGATCTCCGTGAGGACGAAATTGCCGTCCGGCGCGCGGCCGGGGCCGAGGTTCGATTCGCCGGTCGTGGGCAGGACTTCCAGCATGATGCCGGTGATGCCCGCGAGTTTCGTGTCGAATTTGACGACGTAATCGGTCGCGTTCGCACGGTTGCCAGTGACGCGGAACGAGCCGTCTGGCTGCCTTTCGAGGATGTTATCACCTGTGGCGCGGAAGTCGGCGGCGTTGAGCGGATGCCAGCCGGTGGGGTTTGCCTGCGGGGTTGTGGTCTCGATGAAGCGGGCGAGCGCGGCGGCGTATTTCGTTTTCTCGTAATCGGCGATTGCTGCGGCTGCTGCTGCTCTCTCCGCCTTTTTGTTGCGCTCGTCATCGGTGAGCTTGCTTTCGATCTCGGCCTCGTAGCGTGCGAGTTCCTTTTTCGCGGCATCAATGGCGGCGAGCCGGGCGGCCTCCGCTTTTGAATTGGCGGCGAGCTGTTCCTTTTCCTTCGCATCCAGCGCGGCGATCATGCCGGCGTGGTCTTTGTCCAGCGCGGTCCATGCGGCGATGGTCTTTTGGATTTCGCTGTCCTTCGCGGGGCGGTTGATCACGCGCATGAAAAGCTCATCCACGAGCTTTGCGTCGTCCGGCTGGGCGGCGACGAGCTTGGGGATGGCGCTGTTCGGGTCGCCGATGGCGTCGGAGACGGCGGGCCCGCTGAGCAGGGCCATCACGCTGCCGAGGCGCAGTTCGCTGCTGCGCTCGCATTCGCAGGAACTTTCGCGGGGCGGGCGCCCCGCATTCGCGAGGAAGCCGCTCGGGAGGTCGGACAGGGCATCGGAAAGCATGGCGGCGCGGACTCCGCCGGGAAGGCGGGAAGGGGCGCCGGTGACATGGAGAATGCTGTCGTAGAGCACTTCGGCGGGGAGCCGGCGGGCAAGCGCATGGGAGTAGTTGCTCTTGTCGTCCTCATTCCAGCGGTTCGTGCCGACATCGAGCTGGTAGGTGCGTGACTTGCAGATGATGCGGAAAATTTGGCGCACATCGAACTTGGAGCGGACGAATTCCTGCGCGAGAAAATCCAGCAGCTCGGGGTTGCCCGGCGGGTTGCCGGCGCGGATGTCGTCCAGCGGCTCGATGATGCCTGCGCCGAGGAGATAGCCCCACAGGCGGTTCACGTAGCTGGGGGCGAAATAGCGGTTGTCGGCGGAGGTGATCCATGAGGCGAGCTGCTGCCGGCGCGTGCCCTCGGGCTTGAATGCCGCGGGGTAGGGGAACCCCGGCTCGGCGACCTTGTTCGTGCGCTGGTGGATCATTTCGCCCTCGGGCTGGTCGTCCACGATTTCATAAAGAGGGCGCGCTTTTTCCACGTCCGTGCCGCCGACTTTTCCACCGCCGCCCTGCGGGTCCGCCTTGAGGGCGACCTGCGCGAAGTAGGCGCCAAGCTTGTAGTACTGGTCCTGCGTCCACCGCTCGAAGGGATGGTCGTGGCATTTGTTGCAGTTGAAGCGGGTGCCGAGGAAAAGGTGCGTGGTGTTCTCCATCGCGGCTGCGGGCTCGTTGAGGATTTTCCAGTAACCGGCCGCGGGGTTCGCCTTGTTCGATCCGCTGGCGGTGAGGATCTCGTGGACGAACTGGTCGTAAGGGGTGTTGGCCGCGACCTGCTTTTTGATCCACTCGCGCAATGCTCCCACGCCGCCGCCGAGGAACTTCGAGTTCACCTGCAACATGTCGCACCACTTGTTCGTCCAGTGCTCCACAAATTCCGGCGAGCCGATGAGCCTCTCGATGAGCGCATCGCGTTTTTCGCGCAGGGGAGCGGTGTCGGCGAGAAATGCGCGGAGCTGCTCGACGGTCGGCGGGAGTCCCGTGAGATCGAGGTACACCCGGCGGATGAAATCAGAATCGCTGCAAAGGCCGCTGGGCAGGATTTTCATCCGCTGCCATTTCGCGGCGACGAGTTCATCAATGCGGCCCCATGTCTCCGGCGGCTGCCATGTGAAGCCGGTGCGGTCGCCCATCACGGTGATCGTGGTCGCGGCGTAGCTGCCCTCGAAGCGGGCAAGCACCGGTGCCTCGCCGCGGCGGAGCGTCTTCACGAGCCCGTTTGCGTCCTGCACCACGGCGGCGACGTCGCCGTTGCCGCTCTCGATGAAGGCCTCCTGTGTCACATCGCGCACCAGCCCGTCGGAATACTTCGCCACGATGCGGAACTGCTGGCGCGAGCCCGGCTGCTGGACGACGGGATTTTTGGGCAGGACTTCGATCCCGGTCACGCGGGGCGCGTTCGTGTCCAGCTTTGCACCGTCGGCGATCCATGCGCGAAGGATTGCGTAATACTTCTCACCAACCTTTGTCCGCTGGCCGCCCTCGTGCGGGACGCCGGCGGTGGATTTGAGAAGCATGAGCGAGTCGTCGGGGGATGCGACATTCAGCCTGCGCCCGGCGAGGTCGTCCTTGAGCGAGCGCACATCGTAGAGCGGATCGTAGCCGCGCAGCGAGAGCTTGAAGCCGAATTTGCCATCCTTCGCGCCGTGGCAGGTGCCGCCGTTGCAGCCGAGCTTCGTCATCACGGGGTTCACATCGCGGATGAAATCCGCCGTGCCCACCTCCTTCACGCGCTCCACTGTGATCGGTGCCTCCGCCGTCTTCCCGGAAAATTCGACGCGCAGCTTCCCGTTTCCGTCCGCCTTCGGCGTGACGACGCCGGCGGGCGACACTTCCGCCCCGTCCACCGAAAACTTCGCGAACCGGGTGACATCCACCGTGGTGCCATCGGCAAATCGCGCCGTGACGAGCACCTGCGTGTAGTCGTGCGAGCCGCTGAGTTTCAACGCTGCCGGTACGACCTCGATGGAGGCCGGAGCCTGCGCGGGCCGGGGCTCGGGAGCGTCGGCCTGTGTCATTTCGGGCTGCGGGGCTGCGGGGAAAAGCGCCGCTGGAAAAATGACGGCGGCAAACGCAATGGACAGCGGGATGATTCTCATGGGCAGGTTGTCGGATACTGTGTGGCAGGATAATCGGCAGTGCCACCGGGTATTGGAAAGGAATCCGGCCCGCCGGCGGCACGAAAATTACCTGCCCGCAACGATGAGCACAATCTCGCCCTTCGCCGGATGCGCGGAATAATGATCGAGCAGCCCGGCTGCCGTGCCCCGGCGGAATTCCTCGAAGGTCTTCGTGAGTTCGCGGGCGACGCAGAGCTGCCGGTCGCCGAAGATCCCCGCGCCCGCGGCGAGCGTTTTCAGGATCCGGTGCGGTGACTCGAAAAACACCGTTGTCTCATCGCGTTCAGCGGCGGCGCGCAGTTCGCGCTCCCGGCCCCCGCTTTTGACCGGCAGGAACCCGCCATAAAAAAAACGCTCCGCGTCAAAGCCGGATCCGATCAGCGCGGTGAGCAGCGCGCTCGGCCCCGGCAGCACCGTGTATGGCAGGCCGCGCTCCTGGCAGGCGCGCAGCAGGCGGTGCCCGGGGTCGCTGATCCCTGGCATCCCCGCATCCGTGATGATCGCGACCTTTTCCCCCGCGCCGAGCCGCCCGATCAGCTCCGCCGTGCGGCGGGCTTCGTTGTGCTCGTGGTAGCTCACGAGCGGCTTCGAGATTTGCAAATGCCGGAGCAGGTTCCCGCTGTGCCGTGTGTCCTCGCACGCGATGACATCCACGCTGCGAAGCACCTCGATGGCGCGGGCCGTGATGTCGCCGAGATTGCCGATGGGCGTCGGGACGAGAAAAAGCATGACCCTTTATGGCCACCCCCGCCGGCAGCGCAAGCGTGGCAGGCCGGGCGTACTTTTTGCACGGAGCCGCTAGCATTTTCCGGCGAAGCTGGTTTCCTACGCGCCCTTCATGCCTGAAAAACGGAAATTACTTGTAGTGGATGTCGCCGCTCTCGGGTGGAATCTCGTGTCGCACCTCGCTGGATTCCGCCCGGCGCAGGCGATTTTCCCCGCCGTGACCTGCCCGGTGCAGGCGAGCTTCCGCACCGCGCTGCCGACCGGCGGCCACGGGCTCGTGGCAAACGGGCTTTTCTTTCCCGATGTGCGGAAGGTGCTGTTTTGGGAGCAGTCCTCGCGGCTGGTCGAGGGGCCGCGGATTTGGGAGCAGTTCCGGGCGCGGGGGAAAAAAGTGGGGATGATGTTCTGGCAGCAATCGCTCGGCGAAGCTGTGGATCTGGTGGTGTCGCCGTGGCCGGTCCACAAGCACGGCGGCGGGTTGATGCAGTCCTGCCACACCCAGCCGGCAGTGCTCGAGGAGCGGCTGAACGAACACATCGGCCGTCCGTTCAACTTGATGAACTACTGGGGCCCGCTCGCGAATCACAAGTCGTCGGACTGGATCGTGGACGCGATCTGCGCGGTCATGGAGATGCCGGATTTCGCGCCCGATCTCTTGCTCACCTACATCCCGCACCTCGACTACGATCTTCAGCGGCACGGCCCGGACAGCCCGGAGGCGGACAAGGCGCTCGATCTCGTGCTCGGCTACCTCGCGCGCATCGAGGCGAAGGCGGAGGAATGCGGGTACGACTGGCTGGTGTTCGGCGATTACGCGATCGAGCCGGTGACGGGCGGCGCGGTTTTTCCAAATCGCAGGCTGCGCGAGGCGGGGCTTTTCGCGACGCGCGACGTACGCGGGATGGCGTATCCGGATTTTTATTCGGCGCGGGCGTTCGCGGTGAGCGATCACGGCGTGGCGCACGTGTACTGCCGGGATGCGGAGTCCGTGCAGGCGGCACGAGCGGCGCTGACGGGGATGCCGGGCATCGCGCAGATATTCGGGAAAGAGGAGCAGGCCGCGCGCGGGCTGGCGCACAGGCGGAGCGGTGATCTGATCATCGTCGCGGAAGAGGGGGCGTGGTTCGCGTATCCGTGGTTCACGGGGCGCACTGAGGCGCCGGACTTCGCGGGCCACGTGGACATCCACAACAAGCCGGGCTACGACCCGTGCGAGCTGTACTTCGGCTGGCCGCCGGGGACCGTGAGCTTCAACACGGACAAAATCCACGGCACGCACGCGAGCAACCGCGCGGGGATGGAAATCGCATGGGCAAGCTCGCTGAAACTTTCCACAGTCCCCGTCACACAACTTGACCTCGCCCGCGCAACGCAGGAGTGGATGAACGCACAGGCATGACCGACCACGCCCGCACTATCCAGCAGAGCATCTCGGTGACGTGGGATTTTCCCGTCACTTTCACGCGCGGCCTTTTCCGCGCGGACAACCCGGTCCTGTCCGGGACGCTGGATCGGCTCGGTGAAAAGCGGCGCCATCGCGCGCTGGTGTACATTGACTCGCACGTGGCCGATGTGCGCCCAGGCCTCGTGGGCGAGGTGGCCGCGTATTTTGCAGCGTACGGGGATCAGCTCGAACTCGCCGCGCCGCCGCAAATCGTCACGGGTGGCGAGGCGATCAAGAACGACTTCGCGCTCGTCGAGACATTCATGCGCCGGATGCTTGGGCTGCACATGGACCGGCAGTCGTTCGTCATCATCGTCGGCGGAGGCGCCGTGATGGATGCCGTGGGCCTTGCCGCCGCGCTGGTGCATCGCGGCCTGCGCCAGGTGCGCGTGCCGACGACGGTGCTCGGCCAGAACGACGCCGGCGTGGGGGTGAAGAACGGCGTGAATTACCTCGGTGGAAAAAACGCCGTCGGTTCTTTCGCGCCGCCATTTGCGGTGCTCAATGATTTCGAGTTCCTCCTCACCCTCCCGCAGCGGGACTGGCTCTGCGGCGTGGCCGAGGCGTGGAAGGTCGCCATCATCCGCGATGCCGCATTTTTCGACTGGCTGTGCGAAAACGCCGCCCGGTTTCCCGCGCGCGATGCCGCCGCGATGGAGCAGCTCGTCTATCGCTGCGCCGACGAACACCTCGCCCACATCCGCTCGAATGGCGACCCGTTCGAGTACGGCCGCGCGCGGCCGCTCGATTTCGGCCACTGGTCCGCGCACAAGCTCGAGCTGATGTCGGGCTTCGCGATCAGCCACGGCGAGGCGGTTGCGTTCGGCGTGCTGCTGGACTCCTGCTACGCGCGCGAGAAAGGGTGGATTTCCCGCGACGAATACGAGGCCATCGCGCAAGGGCTGAAAACGAGCGGCTTCCAGCTCTGGCACGACGCCGTCCTCGCGCGCGACAAATCCGGACAGCTCGAAATTTTTGCCGGCATCCGTGACTTCCGCGAGCATCTCGGCGGCGAACTCTGCGTGACCTATCCGCACGGGATCGGCGCGCGCTTCGAGGTCCACGAGATTGACCTCGCCCTGATGGAGCTGTGCCTAAAGGAGTTGCAGCCGGTGGCCTGAGCAGGTAGAGCGTCCGCCCTCTCATCGGACGCATGATTCTTCAGCACCAACCGCCGGTCCATCTGACCTACTGCATGAACATCCACCCCGGCGAAGGCTGGGCGGATCAACTGGCTGCGCTGAAAACCAAGGTGCCGGTGCTCCGTGGGATGATCGCCCCGGATGCCTGGTTCGGCGTCGGCCTCCGACTCGGCGCGAAGGCCGTCGAAGACCTTGCAAATCACCCGCAGCTCCGCCGCTCAGCGCTCGATGTGTTCGCGGAGCACAACATCTATCCTTTCACCGTCAACGCATTCCCCTACGGCCGCTTCCATGACGGGCCGGTCAAGGAAAACGTCTATGCCCCGGACTGGCGGACCAGCGAGCGCCTCAATTACACTTTCGATGTCTGCGACATCCTCGCCGAATGGCTGCCGGAGGGCGTGGATGGCTCGATCAGCACGGTGCCGGGGTCTTTCAAAAAGTGGATCGAGACCGAGGACGACAAGCTGACCATTGTGCGGAATCTCGCCGCGGTCGCAGCCTACCTCGCCGCAATCCGCGAGGACACGGGCAGGGAAATCCACCTCGGCGTCGAGCCGGAGCCATCGTGCTTCCTCGAGACGACGGCGGAGACGATCGCGTTTTTCCAGGACCTCATGTGGACCGTCGGCGTCGAGGAGGTGAAGCGCATCCGGAAATGCTACACCAGCGATGCGGAGGAAATGATCCGCCGCCACCTCGGCGTGTGCTTCGACACGTGCCACGTCGCGCTTCAGTTCGAGGATCCCGCGGCCTCGTTGCAGGCCTACCGTGATGCGGGGATTCGCATTTCAAAAATCCAGCTCAGCGCCGCGCTCATGATCCAGTCCGGCGGCGCCGCTTGGGATGCGCTCCGCCAGTTCGTCGAGCCTGTCTATTTGCACCAGGTCATCGGACGCACCGCCGACGGCGCGATCAAGTCATGGGACGATCTCCCGCTCGCGCTCAACGACGAAGCCGGGCGCGCGGAGGTCGGCGAGGCCCGCGTGC
Organism: Prosthecobacter debontii; assembly: GCA_945861385.1. Taxonomy (GTDB): domain Bacteria; phylum Verrucomicrobiota; class Verrucomicrobiia; order Chthoniobacterales; family Chthoniobacteraceae; genus SXWH01. The sequence continues at coordinate 31,603 of CAMAUI010000011.1, read as the reverse complement.
ATTTTCACGTCCCGCTTTTCTTCACCGGTGCTGGCGAAATCAACAGCACCGGCGGCCTGCTGAGCCCGGATTTTTTCCGCCAGATTCTCGATGGGGCGACCTCGCACGTGGAGATCGAGACCTACACATTCGACGTGCTGCCGGCGGCGATCCGCCCGCCCGATGTCGTGGAAAGCATCGCCCGCGAATACGCATGGGCGCTGGAGCATTTCCGGCCGTAGCGAATTCCGCGGCGCGGCACGGACAAGATAGGGATGGAAGGCCGGCACGCCCGTGGATAACAAATGCGGCGCACTCCTTTTCAAACCATGACTGAAATCCCGAAACTCATCTCCGCCGAAGGCTGGCACGTCCTGCACCTGTTTTACAAAGTCGAGCACGGCCAGTGGGCCATGCTTTCCGACGAGGAAAAATTCAACGCCCGCACACGGCTCGCCGACCTCATCGAGGAAATCCGCACCACCGACGGCGCGCAGATTCTCACGTTCTCGATGGTCTCCCCGAAGGCCGATGTCGGCTTCATGCTGCTCTGCGCCGACCTCCAGCTCGCCAACGCACTCGAGAAAAAACTCACGCTCTCGCTCGGCCCCGACATTCTCACACCCGCGTACAGCTTCTACTCGATGACCGAGGCGAGCGAATACACCACGAGCGAGGAGGACTACATCGCCGAGCTGAAAGCCAGCGGCACCGCCGAGGGGACGCCGGAGTTCGACAAGACGCTCGCCGAATGGCGCGAACGCATGGCCCATTATAAAAAGCACCGCCTTTATCCCGTGCTCCCCCCGTGGGAGGCCATGTGCTTTTACCCGATGGCCAAGCGGCGCGGCGCTGCGGGGCAGAATTGGTACGGCCTGCCTTTCGAGCAGCGCAAAAAGCTCATGGGCGGCCACGCAAAAGTCGGACGCAAATGGAGCGGCAAAATCCTCCAACTCATCACCGGCAGCACCGGCCTCGACGACTGGGAGTGGGGCGTCACGCTCCTTGCGCACGACCCGCTCGACCTCAAGGGCATCGTGTATGAGATGCGCTTCGACGAGGTGACGGTGCAGTACGGCGAGTTCGGGGAATTTTACGTCGGCCTTCAGCTCCCCATCGAGGAGATCTTCCGCCGCAACCTTCTGTGAACGCGCTCCTGCCGCGATACCCGCGCCAGATCCAGGCGGGGGTATCGGCGAGGGTGGCGAACGAAAAGACAACGCGGAGTGGAGGTGGCGGCTCATGTGCCGGTGGTTTGCAGGTGGATTGACGGGATTGACGGGATTGACGGGATGGACTTGGGAGGGGGAGAATAATCCCGTGGAACCTGAACCGCTCATCCCGAAGCATGGTGGCTATCGGAAGCTCAAGAGCTTTCAGATTGCGCAGCTTTGTTACGATGTGACGGTGCGGTTTTGTGGTCGCTATATCAGCCCGAGGAGCCGCACTCATGACCAGATGGTGCAGGCGGCACGCTCGGGGGTGCAGAATATCGCCGAAGGCAGCAAGGCCAGCGGCACCTCGAAGAAGACAGAACTGAAGCTCACCAATGTGGCCCGTGCCAGTCTCGAAGAACTGCGTCTCGACTATGAGGACTTCCTACGGCACCGCGGGCTGGCGCTCTGGCCCGAGGGCGACCCGCGGCGCAGGGCGCTGGTGGCGCGCCGGTGCTCCACGGCTGACGCCGTGGCGGAGTGGGTGCGGGAGGTTCATGGACTCGATGGACGGGATGGACACGATGGACAGCACAGCGGGAAAGCGCCGTCCATGAAGTCCACCCAGTCCACCTTTCCCGAGATCGCGGCGAATGCGGCGCTCGTCCTCATCGGGGTGGCCTGTGCGCTCTTGGATCGCCAGATCGAAGCCCAAGCGGCGGCTTTCACCGAAGAGGGCGGTTTCACGGAGCGGCTGCACCGCATCCGCACTGAACGGAGAAAGCATGGGCCTCGGTGAAGCCATCACCGAAGGAACCGGCCACGACCCATTCCGGGATTCCAGCTTCGCCCGCATCAAAGCGGTGAAAAGTTTCCACGAACTGCTCACGACGCCTTTCGCCAATGGCGTGAACGCCCTCTGCTGGCCGCGCGTGCTGCCGGGGGATTTTGGCGAAGTGGTGGAATTGCTCGGCCCAGGCGAAGGGATCACCATGCTCGACGACGCGGGGCTGCTCGCACTTCCGGTGGGCGCGGCGGGGCGGGTGGCAATCTCCATTTTGCTCGAAGACCAGCGGCTGCTACGGGAGCACGGGCGCGAGCCGGTGCTCAACTGCATCCACGGCTACCCACGCGACGAGGAGCCGGGGCCGGTGCGCACGGATGTCTTTTCCTTCCACGCCGACAGCGCGCCGGTGGAGGCAGACACGTGGCTTTGCACATACCACGGGCTGCCGAGCGAGGGCCTGCGCAATGAGGAGGCGCGACGGCGTGTGGACATTCCCGAAACCCGCGCCGAATTGCTCCGGCTTTTTGGCGGGGAAGATGACGACGCATTTCTCGAGTACCTGAACGAGCACTGCTATGACCTCCACTACGTCCCGCTCGCGCACGCGCGGCCGTTTTCCTTCGGTATCGGTAACCTGTGGCGCATCGCCGTGGACTGGCCCGGCAGTCCCGTGCCGCCGTGCATCCACCGTGCTCCCGGGACCGTTTCCGGCGATCCGCCGCGGCTGCTGCTGATTAGTTGAAGCCCTGAAGGTGGACGGTTGACGCCGGAGAGCGGTTCCGACATTTTCCCGCTTCGTCGCGGCAAAAAACAATGGCCTTGGCTTCCGTGGGGTGAGGGTCACTTCGGGACGCGCGGGGTGCGGCAATTTTCCAGCGGCGAGTTTTATTCGATGGTTACAATTCGAGATCTGAAAATGAGTCTGGGCGGGCGTGTGCTTTTCGAGGGCGCATCGTTCGCGGTGAATTATGGAGACCGCGTCGCGCTGGTCGGGCCGAATGGCGCGGGCAAGACGACGTTGTTTTCCATCATCCTCAAGCAGAAGGAGGCGGACTCCGGCACGGTGGCGCGCGATGAGTGGACGATGGTGGGGCATCTTCCGCAGGAGGCCGAGGCGCATGGCGGGGAGACGATCCTCGATGTGGCCACGGGCCGGGTGGATGAACTGCCGCGGCTGGAGAAGCGCCTGCACGAGCTGGAGGCTGCGGGGGATGTGGCATGCCCGGAATACCTGGAGGCGCACGCCAAGCATGATGCGCTCAACGATCCGCAGGTGGAGACGAAGGCGAAGCGGATGTTGCGCGGGCTGGGTTTTCGCGACACGGACTTCGGAAGGAAGGCGTGCGAGATGAGCGGCGGCTGGATCATGCGGGCGCGGCTGGCGCGGCTGTTGGTCATGGAGCCGGATCTCCTGCTGCTGGACGAACCGACGAACCACCTCGATCTGCTCGCGTTGCTCTGGCTGCAAAATTACCTGAAAAACTATTCCGGCGCGCTGCTTCTCATTTCGCACGACCGGCAGTTCATGGACGAGGTGGTGACGCAGGTGCATGAGATCTCGGAGCGGAAGGTCATCGCCTACACGGGCAACTACACGGACTTTCTTCGCCAGAAGGACGAGCGATACGAACAGCAACTGGCCGCTTACAAAAATCAGCAGAAGGAAATCCGGGCGCTGCAGGAATTCGTGGATCGCTTTCGCGCTGTGCCATCGAAGTCCTCGCAGGCGATGAGCAAGCTCAAGCAGATCGAGCGCATGGAGCAGATCGAGAAGCCGCTGGCCCCGCGGAAGCCGTTTCGCTTTCAAATCCCCCCGCCCCCGCGTGGCGGGCAGCGCGCTGTTTCGCTGGAGGGAATTCACATGGCGTATGGCGCGACGCAGGTTTATTGCGGGCTGGATCTGACCATCGAGCGCGGCGAACGCACGGTGCTGGTCGGCCCGAATGGCGCGGGCAAATCCACACTGCTGAAAATTCTCGCGGGCGTGGTCGAGTTTCAAAAAGGCGGGCGGAACCTCGGGCACAACGCGAAGATCGGCTACTTCAGCCAGCACCGCTCGGACACGCTCGATCCGGACAAGTCGGTGCTCGACGAGGTCTTGACCAGCGCGCCGGCGATGCGCGAGGACGAGGCGCGTGCGGTGCTCGGTTCGTTCATGTTTCGCAAGGACGACATTTATAAAAAGACCGCGATCCTCAGCGGGGGTGAAAAGAGCCGGCTGAATCTCATCAAGTTTCTCGTGGATCCGCCGAACCTGCTGCTGATGGACGAGCCGACGACGCACCTCGACATCCACACCGTGGAGTCGCTCACGATGGCGCTGGAGCGATACGAGGGCACGCTGGTGTTCATCTCGCACGATGTGCATTTCATCCGCCACCTCGCGACCAAGGTGCTGCACGTCAGCGGCGGACGGGTGACTCCGTATGTGGGAGGTTACGATTATTTCCTCGAGAAGACGGGGACTGCGGATGATGCCCGCGCGGCGCTCACCGTGGCGTGAGCGGGGTGGGGGAGAAAAGAAAACGCCGCCCCGCGTGATGCGGGACGGCGTTTCCTGATGATGTTGTCGCCGGGACCGTTACTTGGTCGGCACGGTCTGGACTGTCTGCAGGATGCGGCCGGCAATCTTGTACGGGTCGCCCTGTGAGTTCGGGCGGCGATCCTCGAGGTAGCCCTTGTAGCCGTTGTTCACGAAGCTGTGCGGGACACGCACCGACGCGCCGCGGTTGGCGATGCCGTAGTTGAATTTGTCAATGGACTGCGTCTCGTGGAGGCCGGTGAGGCGGAGGTGATTGTCCGGGCCGTACACGGCGATGTGTTCGTTCTTGTATTTGTCGAACGCGGCCATGAGCGCCTCGAAGTATTTCTTGCCGCCTTTCTCACGCATGAATTTCGTCGAGAAGTTGGCGTGCATGCCGGAGCCGTTCCAGTCCACTTCGACGCCGAGCGGTTTGCAGTGCCAGTTCACATCCACGCCGTATTTTTCGCAGACGCGGAGCAGGAGATAGCGGGCCATCCACACCTGGTCGGCGGCTGTCTTGGAGCCTTTGCCGAAGACCTGGAATTCCCACTGGCCTTTCGCCACTTCGGCGTTGATGCCTTCGTGGTTGATGCCCGCATCGAGGCAGACGTCGAGGTGCTCGTCCACGATCTGGCGTGCGACGTCGCCGACGTTTTTATAGCCGACGCCCGTGTAGTACTCGCCCTGCGGATACGGGAAGCCGGTCTCGGGGAAGCCGAGCGGCTTGCCGTCTTGATACAGGAAATACTCCTGCTCGAAGCCGAACCATGCGCCCGGATCATCGGGGATGTTTGCGCGCGAATTGCTCGGGTGCGGCGTCTTGCCGTCGGGCATCATGACTTCGGACATGACGAGCACGCCGTTCTTGCGGGTTGAATCGGGATAGACCGCGACGGGCTTGAGCATGCAGTCGGAGCTCTTGCCTTCAGCCTGCCGTGTCGAGCTGCCGTCGAAGCCCCACATCGGGAGTTCGTCGAGCTTCGGGAAGCTGCTGAATTCTTTGATCTGCGTTTTTCCGCGGAGGTTTGGGACCGGCTCGTATCCGTCGAGCCAGATATATTCCAGTTTGTACTTGGCCATTGGTTGTCTTGTTGTTGGTTGGTGTCTTTTTTTGAGCAGTCTGCGCAATTGTTGACTGCATTTTTGTTGGTTTAGCCCCTGTTTATCAGGGATTTGCGCGCGCCGCTGAGTTTAGCAACTGCGGTGCCAAGAGGGAGACACCACATTCCCGCCCGGTAGGGAAGGCGGAAAATTGACGAAGGAATCCGTCCGCCAGTTTGCTTGCGGAGTCGCGCGCAGCCGGGTTCTTTCTCCCGCGATGAATAATGTGAAGGACACGCTTCGTGCGCTTGTGCGAGTCAGCTACGACGGCCGTGTTTTCAAGACGTTCCGCGGCCCGAAAGCGCGGGAGCGGTTTGACAACGAAGTGCGGGTGCTTCGCTTTCTCGAGGAGCGCGACTGTCCGTTTGTCCCGCGATTGCTGGAGGCCGATCCCGCGCAACTCCGCATCGTCACATCCAATTGCGGCTCCCGCGTGAGTCATCTCGATGATGCGCGCTTGCGGGAATTATTTGCTGAACTGGAGACGTTCGGTGTCCGGCATGACGATGCGGAACTGCGGAATGTCACCTACCGGACGAGCGACGGGCGCTTCTGCCTCATTGATTTTGAATTTGCCACGATTCTCCCTGGCTTCGACAAGACGGAAAATGGACCAGCGAAATAGCAATACCGCCGTTCAGGGCCTGCGCTGGTTCGGCCTCAGCGACCGCGGCAAGGTTCGGAAAAACAACGAGGATTCCTTCCTCGGTCTCCGCTTCGACGCGCGGGAGGCGCACCTTTTGGGAAAGGTCGGCGAGGCGCCAATCGCGATGGCAGACTTTGCGTTCGCCGTGAGCGACGGGATGGGCGGCGCGCTCGCGGGGGAGTTCGCCAGCCGTATCACGACGGAAAAAATCACGCGCCTGCTCCCTCGGGCGTTCAAGCAATCCGCGTCCGGCCTTGATGCCGGCGCGGAGGATGTGCTCACCGAGCTTTTCACGCAGATCCACAACTCACTACTCCACCTCGGGGCGAGCTACGAGGAATGCGCCGGCATGGGCGCGACGCTGAGCCTCGGCTGGTTCACGCCCGGATGGATGCATTTCGCGCATATCGGCGACAGCCGCATTTACTACCTCCCGGCGCGTGAAGGCGGGATGAAGCAGATCACGCACGATGACACTTTCGTCGGCTGGCTATTCCGCAAGGGCGAGATCAATGAGCGCGAGGCCCGCACTCATCCGCGGCGCAACGTGCTTCAAAAAGTGCTCGGCGCGGAACATCAATTCATTGATCCCCAACTCGGCGCGGTCGCCTTTGAGCCGGGGGACATTTTCCTTTTCTGCACCGACGGCGTGACGGACGGGCTGTTTGACGCGCAAATTCTCGAGCGGCTTCGCAATCCCGATCCCGCGGAAGCGGCGCTCACCCCCGCCCACCGTCTTGTCGCAGCTTCGATCGAGCGCTCGGGAAAGGACAATACGACGGCGCTGGTGGTGGAGGTTTATTGACGGGCGGAGGCGTTGGTTGCGCGGTGCAGGCCGCACGCTATTTCGGGGACTTCTCCGGCAGCTTGTCGAAGTACTTCTGGATCGTGCCGTGGTAGCCCGGCGGCACCTGTTCGCTGCGGATCGCCTCCGCCACGCTCTGTTTAACCGCGCGCACGGCGGCCTGGTAATCCTCGGCTTTTGTCCCGACTTCGCCCTGGCCCTCCTCCTTCCACTGCATGAGCAATTTCCCCGCGCCAAGCTTCGTCTTGTCCTTCTCATTCTTCAGCGCGGTCTTTGCATCGGGGTTTTCGCCCACCGTGCCGCCGTTGCCGATTCCCGGGTTGTTGCCCGATTTCCCCTTTCCTGGTTCACCTTTGCCCTGGCCATCGCCCTGGCCATCGCCTTCGCGGGCGTCGGCCATCAGCTTCTTGTAAAGTTCCTCGTAATCCGCCTGTGAACCCGCGCCCTGCGCGTCCTTGCCGTCGAGCTTGCCCTTGTCGTTGAGCTGTTTTGCAGCCGCGAGATTCTTCAGGGCCGCCTCGAGATTTTCCGCGTCCTTGAAATTTTGCGCGAGTTGCTTGAGTTCCTGTTCGCTGAGGTTGAGTGATTCGTTCGCGGCATCGAGCGCGTCTTTCGAGAGCCCCTTCTCCTTTGCCAGGTCCACCTGTTCCAGTGCGCGCTGGAGCGCCTCGTTGAGGCCCTTGTCTCCGAGCTGTTCGCGGAGCTGGCTCGCAGTCTTCGCGAGTTCCTTCGCGAGCTTTTCCAGCTTCTCCCTCTTCTCCGCGCCATCGGGCTGCTTTGCGATTTCCTGCAGGTCCTTCCGCAGTTTTTCCATTGCCTGCTTGAGCGCCTCGGCGTCGCCTTTCTTGAGCTTTTCGATCATCTCTTTCATCGCCTTGCGCTGCTCGCTGTCGCCAAAGCTCTGCGCCGCCTTCTCGAAATTCTCCACCGCATTTTTCGGCAGTTGCGCGGTGGCCTTCTTCCAAAGGTCGCTGAAATCCTGGGCTTCCTCGTTGAGCTTCTTCGCGTTGACTTCCCGCTGGTCGGGCTTTGCCTCCTTCAGCGTCTTGTCGAGTTGCGCGAGCGCCTTCTCCACTTCCCCGGCAAGCGCCGCTCCTTTCTCCTGCAGCTCCTGCTTGCGTGCGGCGGTGATTTTCCTCGTCTCTTCCAGCCGCTTCTCCTGCTTCGCCGACTCCCCGCGCTTTTCCTCCATTTTAAATGGATCGAACTTCGGCAGCCAGAGCACGGACGCCGCGAGCACCGCGAACGCGACGAGAACATTGCGTGCGCCGGGCACCCAGTTGAACGGAAGCAGCCGTGCGGCCTTGAGCGATGCCGCCTTCCCCTCCGCCTGCTCCAGCACGATGCCGCGATACTCGCCCGACTCTTCGCCGATGAGAGCGGCCGTGAGGAAAAGATCCCTGCTCCCGCTGCGCTCATCCACCGCCCGCGCCGCGGCATCGGGCGCGATGCGGAGAGGAACGACCAGGGAAACCACGAGCGCCGCTGCCGGCACGATCGCGAGCGTGAGCGGGGTGAACCACTCATTGGGAAGCAGCGCGAGCAGGCGTGCCGCGAGCATCGAAAGAAGGACCAGGCCCGCGATGGCGAGCGCTGTCGTATGAAAACGGCGGCCAAGCGCCGCGAGCTTCAGCCGTGCGGCGGCAGACTTGATGAGGCGGGCAGTCGCGTTCCCTTTCACGGACAGGAAGCTAGCGGATCCCCCGCCGTGGGCAATTCAGTTTCCGGGGACATGGCATTTATCAGTGGAACCTCCACCCGGTGAGCCTGCGCCTGAAAATTTTGAGCGTTCTGCCGCCGTGCTTGTCTGATTTGCCGACCAAAAGACCATGACACCATTACTTCTATTTGTTGGCACCCTGCTCCTGTCCCTTTGGGCGACGATGCGCTTCAAGGGAACGTATCACCGCTATGTCAACATGCCGGCCTCCTCGGGGATCACCGGTGCCGAGGCGGCAGCCCGGGTACTCGATAGGGCAGGCATTCACGATGTGGAGATCGTCGCTGCGGATGGTTTTCTTGGAGACCACTACGACCCTGCCAACAAGCGGCTCGTCTTGTCGCGGGAAAATTACCTTGGAACCTCCGTCGCTGCGCTTGGCGTCGCGGCTCACGAGTGCGGCCATGCCATACAGCACAAGATCGCCTACGCTCCCCTCCAATGGCGCATGGCGGCTGTCGGCATCACCGGCGTTGCAAGCCAGGTGGTCACGATTCTTCCATGGCTCGGGTTTTTCGGCGGCTTCTTCAACTCCGTGGTGGCCCTGTGGATCATGGCGGTTTCGTGGGGCATCCTGATGCTCTTCCAGTTGATCACCCTCCCCGTGGAGTTTGATGCCTCGCGTCGTGCAAAGGCGATCCTCGGCGGCATGAGTTTTATCCGCGATGGGGAGGAGGCGGAGGGCGTGAGCAAGACACTCGATGCCGCAGGGTGGACGTACGTGGCCGCCTTCGTGACGTCGCTCGCCTACATGCTCTGGTATCTCCTGCCGTTGCTCACCGGCAGGCGCTCCGAGGATTGACCGGGCACGCGCTCAGCCCCGCGGGTGAAATTTCCTGTGCACCGCCTTCAACCGGCCCTGCTCGACGTGCGTGTAAATTTGCGTCGTGGCGATGTCCGCATGGCCGAGCAATTCCTGGATGATCCGCAGATCCGCGCCGCCTTCGAGCAGGTGCGTGGCGAAACTGTGCCGCATCAGGTGCGGATAGATGTTCTGCGGTAATTCTGCGCGCTTCGCATGCGTCTTCACGATCTGCCACAGGCGCACGGTCGTGATGTTTTTTCCGTGCCGCGAGAGAAAGACATGGCTGCCCGTCCGCTTCGTCACGAGCCGCGGGCGTTCGCGTTCCAGATACAGGGAGATCGCATCGCGCGCCTTTGCGCCGACGGGCACGAGCCGCGTCTTGTTGCCCTTGCCAGTGATGCGGATGATGTGTTCGTCGAGGTTCAAATTCTCAAGGCGCGCACCGACCAACTCGCCGGCGCGCAGGCCGCTTGAATAAAGGAGTTCGAGCATCGCGCGGTCGCGCAGGCCGAGAGGGGCGGTGGTGTCCACGGCGGCGAGCAGGCGTTCGATGTCCGGTTGGTTCAGCGTCTCCGGCAGATAGCCCTCGATGCGGGGAAGCGGCAGCACCTCGGCGGGATCGTGCGGGATGTGGGCGCGGCCCGCGAGCCAGCGGAAGAAAATCTTCAGCGCGACGACTTCGAGTTTGATGCTCGCCGCCGCGAGGCCGAGACGCTTCCGGTGCGCGAGGTAGTCGTGCAGATGAGTGAGCGTGACTGCGCGCGGCGCCGTGGTCTGCTGCGATTTCGACGCCCACGCCGCAAAGCATTCGAGCGAGCGCCGGGTGGAGAGCTGGTAATTGTCGGAGAGCCCGCGCTCGGTCGCCAGGTGGAGGATGAATTCCCCGATCTCGGTTTCCACGTCAGTTTGCGGGGTGGAGAAAGCCAGTGAGCGGTGAACTGGCGGAGGCGGTGAAGGCGTGTTCCGCGAGTCCCGTCTCGAATGCCTCGCGCCCCGCCTCGACCGCCATGCGGAAAGCGCGCGCCATCCGCACGGGATCCGGCGCGATGGCAATGGCCGTGTTCACGAGCACGGCGGAGGCCCCCATCTCCAGCGCCTCCGCCGCATGGCTCGGCGCGCCGATGCCCGCGTCCACGACCACGGGTACGTTGCATTGGTCCAGGATGATCGCGATCTGCGCCCTGGTCTCGATGCCCCGGTTGCTCCCGATGGGCGACCCGAGCGGCATCACGGTCGCGGTGCCCACGTCTTCGAGCCGTTTTGCGAGCACGGGATCGGCGTTGATGTATGGCAGCACGGTGAAACCTTCCTTCACGAGAATCTCCGCAGCTTTCAGCGTCTCGATCGGGTCGGGCAGCAGGAAGCGCGGGTCCGGATGAATCTCCAGCTTCACCCAGTCGCTGATTCCCGCCGCGCGCGCGAGGCGTGCGAGGCGCACCGCTTCCTCCGCGTTCATCGCGCCGCTGGTATTCGGCAGGAGCAGGTATTTTTTGGGATCCACAAACTCGAGGATGTTGGCGAACGGATCGCGCTTGCCGGACAGGTCGGCGCGTCGCAGCGCCACGGTGACAATTTCCGTTCCGCTCTCCGCGAGGGCGGCGGCCATGACTTCGTTCGATGAAAATTTTCCCGTCCCGAGCAGGAGCCGCGATTGGAATGAGCGGCCTGCAATGACGAGTGGTTCGGTAGGCATGCGGACACGGACTATACGGGCCGCAATTTTCCGCGCACGCGCAAACCTGCCGCGGCTACTTCGGGCGGATTGCCTCGAAATAGCGCCGGATGAGATGCCGCGCGCCGACCGGGATGTCCTCCCGGATCACGACATCCTCCGCCGCCGAGGCCGCGGCTTCCGTGAGTTCCTTGTAGCGGCGCCGCGCCTTCGCGTCGCCGGCGGCGGCGGTCGGGATCAATGCCGAGAGCGATTCGCCCTCCGCCAGGCGGGCCCGCTCCTGCTCGGGTTTGCCGACATCCGCGGCGGGCACGGCCTCCTTTCCAAACGGGTCTTTCGTCGTGCCCTCATCCTTCTCGCCGCCCGGCTGGCCGGTCGGGAATTGCGGCCCCTTGCCGTCGTCGCCGGGCTTCCCGGCTTTTTGAAAGCTGAGCATCTTCACGCCGCCATCTCCCTCGCCGTCCTGTGGTTTGCCGGGCTCGTTGTCACCGCCCTGTTGCTGCTGCTCCTTCATGCGATCCAGTGCGCCGAGCAGCTTTTTCAAATCATCATCCGTCATCGGCTTCCCCCTGGCGTGCGGCCCGGCATCCCCGCCCTTCTGCTGCTGGTCCTGCGCGAGTTTGTTCTGCTGCTGAAGTTCTTTCAGCGCATCGGCGAGCTGCTGCAGGAGTTGCTCCCTTTCGCCCCCGGCTGCGCTCTGCTGCAATTTTTCGAGCTGCTTGGAAAGCTGCTCGTTTCGCCGGGCGAGATGATCCAGCGCGCGTTGGATTGCCTTTCCCGCCTCGGCGGCGGCGGCGGGATCCTGCGCCGCCTGCTCGAGTTTCTTCGCGGCGTCCGGGAGGTTGCCGGCATCCAGATCCTTCGCGATCCCGCGTGTCGCCTCGTGTTGTGAGAGCGCACTGGCAAGTGCTTTCAACTCATCCGGCGTCGCAAATTCCGGCTTCCGCAGTTCCCTCACGAGCTGTTCGAGCTTTGCGAGTTCGCGCAGCGCCGCCTTGTTCGCCTCCCCGCCGCGATCCGCCTCCGCGCGCACCTGCGCGGCGCTCTCCCGCAGTCGGGCGGCAATCTGCCGCGCCTTCTCATCGTCCGTCCCGCGTTGATCGAACCGCTTCGCCACTTCCTCAAGCTGCCGCAGCGTTCCCCGCACCTCGTCCGCCGCCGCGGCCACCGCGGCCTGACGATTCGCGATCGCATCCAGCGCGCTCCACCACAGCAGCGCGATGGTGGCCAGCGGGATCACCAGCCAGCGCAGTTCGCCGGGCGGGCGCACGGGCAGCAATGGCCGCAAATCGCGCGTTCGCAGCCATGCCACGGACTCCTCCGCGGCGATCCGTTCCATCGCGGTGGGATTCGTTTTTGTCGAAAAATCCAGCGCCGAGAGCAGCCGGTCGCGTGTCCCGCCGATGGGATCCACGACCAGCGCCACCGCGCGCAACGGGGGCACCTGCAGCATGGTCGCGAGCAACGCGCCGATCGTGCCCGCCACAAACGGCCAGCCCAGCATGAACGGAATCGCCGTCAAATCCGGCACCAGCGCGCCCGTCCACCACGCCAGCCCGGTCATCGTTGCGAGAAAGGCATAAAAGAATAACGTCGCCCGCGCGGCGCGTGAGAGAAACTGCCGCGCCACGATCCGCCGGCGCAGTGCGCGCAAGGTTCGTGAAATTTCATGGGCGGCGGCGGTTTTCAAATCATCCGTATCGTAGCCGTCCCGCCGCGCGGCGCAATGTTCCGCAGCGGGGCTGACCCTTGACACGCCCCGCCGGTTCCAGTTGGCATGTCCGCCATGTACCGTCTCACCATTTCGACCGCCGCACTTGCCGCCACGGTTTTCGCCGCTTCGCCGCTCGAGGACAAAAATCGCCCCGTCGCCACTGCTCCCGCGATGACCGCCGAACAGACGGCCGCTGCACTCGCGGTGCCCGCCGGATTCAAAGTGCAGGTCGTCGCGGCGGAGCCCGACGTGGTCCAGCCGATCGCGATGACGCTTGATGACCGTGGCCGGATCTGGGTGGTCACGAACACCAACTACCCCGCAAGCCCCGGCGAGCCGAAGGACAGCATCCTGATTTTCGAGGATGCGGATGGCGACGGTCGCGCGGAAAAGCGGACCGTATTCTATGACAAACTGACCTTCTCCAGCGGCATCGCTGTCGGTCACGGCGGAGTATGGGTCGGCACACCGCCGAACCTCCTTTTTTTTGCGGACAAGAACGGTGACGACAAACCCGACGCCGAGCCCGAGATCGTCGTGGACGGATGGGGAGGGCAGGACACGCACGAGACGCTCAACGACTTCATCTGGGGCCCGGACGGCTGGCTCTACGGCACTCAGGGCGTGTTCACGCACAGCAATGTCGGCAAGCCCGGGGCGGCGGCGGAACAGCGCACGCCGATCAACGCCGGCGTGTGGCGCATCCATCCGCGGACGCGGAAATTCGAACTCTGGGCCGAGGGCGGCAGCAACCAGTGGGGCATTGATTGGAACGACCACGGCGAGGCGTTCTTCGCGGCCTGCGTCATCCCGCACATGTGGCATGCGATCCAGGGCGCACGTTACCACCGGCAGGCGGGCGCGCATTTCAACAAACATACCTACGCCGACATCAAGACGATCGCATGGGGCCGCTACGAGAAGGCCGCGTACTGCGGCATGATGATCTATCTCGGCGACCTTTTCCCGCGCGAGTATCGCGACACGCTTTTCTTCCACGACATCCACATGAACAAGCTGCGCAACGAAATCGTGAGCCGCGCCGGCAGTGGTTACCAGAGCGCGAAGAAAGGCGACTTCATCGTGAGCGAGGACAAGCATTTCCGTGGTCTCTCGCCGCAATACGGGCCCGACGGTTCGGTTTTCATCAACGACTGGTACGACAAAGTGCCATGCCACCAGCAGCGCAATTTCACCGACCGCAGCAACGGCCGCATTTACAGAATCACCAGCGCCGCCGCGAAGCCCGTGAAAGTGGACATCGCAAAGCTTTCCGAGCAGGAGCTGGTGAAGCTCCAGTTGCATGCAAACGACTGGTTCGTGCGTGCCGCGAGGCTCGAATTGCAGGAGCGCGGCCTGGGAGTCGCGGGTGCCGCGGAACTCGAGGACATCCTCTCAAAAAACACCGATGACACACGCCAGCTCCGCGCGCTATGGGCGCTGCATTGTGGCGGCAGATTGAGTGAGCCCACCGCGCTCAAGGCGATGAAAGCGGGGAGCGAGTACGTCCGCGGCTGGGCGGTGACACTCATGAACGAAAACGAAAAGCCATCCGAGGCCGTGCTCGCCGAAATGCTCCGGCTGGCGAAGGAGGACTCCGCCCTCGTCCGCCTGCGTGTCGCCAGCGCCCTCCAGCGCGTCCCCGTCGCGCAGCGCTGGCCCATCCTCACCGCTCTCGCTGCGCACGAAGCCGACGCAAATGACCAGAACCTCCCGCTGATGATCTGGTATGCCGCGGAACCCGCGGTCGCCGCCGACCCGGCGAAAGCCGCGGAGCTGCTGGGCACGAGCAAGATCCAGAAGCTCACAGAGTTCATCACCAGACGGATGGCCTCAAAGTAGGGGCAGTCCGGTGCGCGCTGCGAAAAGTAGGGGCAGTCCGGTGCGCGCTGCGAAAAAGCGCGGAGCTATTGCCGGGGCGCTGTGCCTTTTTCCGGCAGGCGGAAAATGATCTCGCCCTTTTTCATGTAGCCGGGGGTGACGTTGTCGCGGGCAAATGTCTCGAGATATTCGGGGTCGGTCGAGGCGAGCTGCATCTCGCGGCTCAGGCGTGTGTTGAACATCCGTGCGCGTTCGAGCTTCGCTTCGAGTTCCGTGATCTCCTTGTCCTGGGCCTCGCGTTCCTTCACGACGCTGAGGGAGCGAAACGTGAACGGGAGCGCAACGGCCACAACGATGAGCACAAAGAGGCACAGGTTGAGACCGGCCCAATTCCTCTCACGCGATTGCGGCTTAAGTTCGGACGATGTGTCGTTCACTTAGTCCCGCATCTTGCCGCCGTACACCGCTTTGTCACCCAAATTTTCTTCGATTCGCAACAATTGGTTGTACTTCGCGACACGGTCGGTGCGGCTCATCGAGCCGGTTTTGATCTGCCCGGCGTTCGTAGCGACGGCGATGTCCGCGATGGTTGAATCCTCCGTCTCGCCGGAACGATGGCTGATCACCGCCGTGTATCGGTTCTCCTTGGCGAGCTCGACGGCGTCGAACGTCTCGGTGAGCGAGCCGATTTGATTCACCTTCACGAGGATCGAGTTCGCAGTCCCGGTCTCGATGCCCCTGCGGAGGAATTCCACATTCGTCACGAACAGGTCGTCGCCGACAAGCTGCACCTTGTCCCCCAGCACCTCGGTGAGCTTTTTCCAGCCCGCCCAGTCATTCTCCGCGCAGCCGTCCTCGATGCTGATGATCGGGAATTTCGAGCAGAGGCCCTTGTAGAAGGAGATGAGTTCGCCGGCGCTGAGCTTCTCGCCCGTGCTCTTCTTGAAAACGTAATGCTTCTTCTCCTTGTCGTAGAATTCCGAGCTGGCGACATCGAGCGCGATGAACACATCCTTCCCGAGCTTGTAGCCCGCCTTCTTCACGGCTGCGGCGATGGTTTCGAGCGCGTCGTCCGCGCTGGTGAGATTCGGCGCGAAGCCGCCCTCATCTCCCACGGCGGTGCTCAGTCCGCGGCCCTTCAGCACGCCTTTGAGCGCATGGAAGATTTCCGCGCCGCAGCGGAGTGCCTCGCTGAATGACTTTGCGCCCTTCGGCATGACCATGAACTCCTGGAAATCAATCGGCGCATCCGAGTGCGCGCCGCCATTGATGATGTTCATCATCGGAACCGGGAGGACTTTTGCATTGGGGCCGCCGAGGTATTTGAAAAGCGGCTGCCCGAGCTGCCCGGCGGCGGCGTGCGCGGTGGCCATGGAGACCGCGAGGATGGCATTCGCGCCGAGCTTCGATTTGTTTTTCGTGCCGTCGGCCTTCAACATTTCGCCATCCACCTCCACCTGGTTGCAAGCATCGAGGCCGTCAATCGCTGCTGCGATGGTCTTGTTCACGTTCGCAACCGCCTTTGCGACGCCCTTGCCGAGCCAGCGGTCCTTCACGCCGTCGCGCAGTTCCCATGCCTCATGCTCGCCGGTGCTAGCGCCGCTCGGAACCGCCGCCCGCCCGACTGCGCCGCCCGCCAGATGCACCTCGGCCTCGACAGTGGGATTGCCACGCGAATCAATGATCTGGCGGCCGATGACTGCGGTGATGGTGGTGAGAGACATGTGAGTGGTCGTTGGATTGAGTGGTTGTGTGTTGCGCGGAAAATGAGCGCGCGGAAATAGGGGCGGCGTGCGGTGTTTGCAAATCAATAGTGCCTGCGTGCGCAGGCCCGGGGTCACCACTTCGCGCGCAATTCCTCCGCTGTTGCTCCCTGCCCGCGGAGCGTGCGCAGGCTCAGTGCGTCGTGCCGCTTGGCGAGGCGGTGGCCGGATTCATCAGTCATGAGCGGACAGTGGAAAAATGCGGGAATCTCCGCGCCGAGCGCGCGGAACAGCAGGAGCTGCCGGAATGTGCTCCGGATCAAATCCGCCCCGCGCACCACCTCGGTGATTCCCATCGCCGCGTCATCCGCCACGCAGGCGAGCTGGTAGCTCGGGAAGCCGTCCTTCCGCCAGACGGGAATGTCACCGAAATCCACCCCCGCCACCGCGCGCTGCGGGCCCTGCGCACGGTCGTTGAAAAAGATCTCGACGCCGTCCGGGACGCGGAATCGCCAGTTCGTTGCATCGTCTTGCGCGCAGACCTCGCCGCCCACTACGGGCCTGCATGTGCCCGGATAGACGGGCTCTTCATCGCCCGCGTGCGGCGCGGAGAGCGCGACAGCGATCTCCCTCCGCGAGCACTTGCACGGGTAGATAAAACCCGCCGAGCGCAGCTTCTCGAACGCCTCGCGATACAGCGGCATCCGCGCGCTTTGCGCGTAAGGTCCGCTCGGGCCGCCGATATCCGGGCCCTCATCCCAGCGCAGGCCGAGCCATCGCAAATCCTCGATCGCCGCAGTCGAAAATTCCGGCCGGCAGCGCGGCCCATCGAGATCGTCATCCCGGTGGATGAGCACGCCGCCCGCTGCGCGCGCCCGCTCCTGCGCGATCCAAAACGTCCGGGCGTGACCGAGGTGGAGATACCCCGTCGGCGAGGGCGCGATTCGTCCGCGGTAAACTTGCTGCGCTGGCATGAAATCGAGAACTGACTTCCCGGCAGAAAACGTCAATCATCCCGTATGACCCGCCGCATTTTCACAGCCCTGCTCCCGCTTGCCGCCGCCTTTGCCGCGGGCTGCTCCTCGCCTCACTATACCTACCGCTACGTGCCGGGAAAAACCGCGACCATGCAGGGCGGCAGCGCGGTTGCGCCGGAGGATGCACCGCCGGTCGTCCATGCGGCCATCGCTGCGGGAAATCGCATCGCGGGTCTCCCTTACCGTTTCGGGGGCGGACGTTGCAACGGCGTGGACGCGGGCTACGACTGTTCCGGCGCCTCCTCGTATGTGCTGCGCGAAGCCGGGCTGCTCGGCGACTGGATGACATCGCGCGGATTCCGCGACTACGGGCGCAGCGGGGAAGGGGAGTGGATCAGCGTGTGGGCGCGCAAGGGGCACGTTTTTCTCACGGTCGCGGGCCTGCGGTTCGACACTGGCTGGCACGGTGCGGAGGAAGGCCCGCGATGGACGATGAAGAGCCGGCCCGCGCCCGGATACGTCATCCGGCATCCGGGAGGATTGTAGGGGCGATGCGCGGTGGTTTTGCTTGCCAGCGAGGGTGCATCCGCTCACTTCCGGCCATGCAATTCACCGCCGCCTTCGTCGCCGCGCTCGCGCATTTCGATGCGCCGCCCATCGCGACCAATCCGGCGCTGGCGCCGGTTGTCCTCGTCCACGGCATCCACGCGACCGGCGGGGATATGGCGCGGCTCGCGAAGTTCCTCCGCTCGCAGGGGCGCGAGGTCTTCACGCCGACATTCAAGCCCGCCAACGGCGGAGCGAGGATCGAGGATCTCGCGCTGCAACTCTCCGGGTTCGTCGGGCGGGAGTTGCCGGGCCGGAAATTCGACCTCGTGGGATTCAGCATGGGCGGGCTCATCTCGCGGTATTACGTGCAGCGCCTTGGCGGGGTGGATTGCGTCGGGCATTTCGTCACGATGGCCGCGCCCCACAACGGTTCCGTCCTCGCGAACCTGCGCCGGGCTCCCGGCTGCGTGCAGATGCGGCCCGGCAGCGACTTCCTCCGCGACCTCCAGGGCGACGCCGACACGCTCCGCCGCGTGAAATTCACCAGCTTCTACACCCCGCTCGATACGATGATCGTCCCCGCGCGCAGCAGCGAGATGCCGCAGGCAAAAAACGTCCGCATGTGGGCTGCGATGCACCCCTCGTGGGTGCTCGAAAAACGCTGCATCCGCGCGGTGGCGAAGGCGCTGGGAGACTAGCGATTCCTGATCCCGGTTTTTGCAAAAGCGGCTCGGCTTTGAAGCGGTGACCTGCCTCCTCGCGAAGATCGTCCGCCGTCAGATACCGCCCCAAGCACGCGCACCACGCGCCGCGCGCACTGGCGAGCGCATTGTCCGCACTCACCATTCTCGCGCCGGGCCACTACATCGCTCCGGGGCGCATCTCAGTTTTTGAGCACCGCTGGGGGCGGAAGTTCTTACTCTTGCTCGTGCTCTTGCTTTTGCTCAAACAGGCTCTTGAGCAAGAGCAAGAGCAGGAGAAAGAGTAAGAGAGCGACCTGCCAAAAACTGAGATGCGCCCATCGCTCCGCATGGAAACATTCTACTCCGGCGATGAACCTCGTAGTGAGGTTTAATGAAAGCACCTGCCTATTGCCCGACGCGGTAAAGCGCCGACTTCGTCCGCAGGAACAGCGCCTTCCCGCTCACGGCGGGCGAAGCCATGAAGCCCGCGTCGAATTTTCCCTCGCTGAGTTTTTTGAACTCCGGCCCCGCGGCCAGCACCACCACGGCTCCGTTCTCGCCGAAAAAATACAGCTTCCCATCCGCGAGAAGTGGCGACGCCGAGTAGTCACCCCCGATCCGTTCACGCCATTTCGTCTCCCCGGTTTTCGCCACCAGGCAGGATGCGATGCCCGTGTCGTCCACCATGTAGAGAAGATCGCCATCGAAAATCACCGACGGCTTGTTTGGCGCACCCTTCTTTTCGGTCCACGCCACCGCCGATTCATCGAGCAGCCCCGCGCCACCGAGCTTCAGCGCGATCACCGTCTTCTTTCCAAATCCCGGCGTGATGAACCACATCCCTTGCCCCACCACTGGCCGCGCCGCCGCGCTGTGCGCATCACGGAACTCGTAGCGAAACACCTCGGCTCCCGTCGCCGGGTCGTAGCCGTAGTGCGCCTTCGCTCCGCTGCTCAGGAGGAGCGGCTTCCCGTTCCAGTCTGTCACGTGCGCCGTGCCGAATCCCTTGCGCCAGTCGCCGTCGGCGTCGGGCTTCCCGTTCGGCTGGATGTCTTTGAAATCAATGGAGCGGGTGACCTCCCACACCGTCTTCCCCGTCGCCTTGTCGAGCGCCACGATGAACTGGCGGTCGCTCCCGTCGAAATTCAAAATCAGCAGCTTTCCCCACGCGATCGGCGAGGTGCCCGCGCCGCGGAAATGATTGCACACAAAATCCCGCCGCTCCCAAAGCACGCTCCCGTCCTTCGTGTCGAGGCAGCCGATCCCCGCCACTCCGAAGCTCACGTAGATCCGCCCCTCCTCGATCACCGGCGTTGGCGACGCATAGCTGTTGAACTTGTGGCAAAACTGCGGCTTCGCCACATCCCAC
Organism: Prosthecobacter debontii; assembly: GCA_945861385.1. GTDB lineage: Bacteria > Verrucomicrobiota > Verrucomicrobiia > Chthoniobacterales > Chthoniobacteraceae > SXWH01. The sequence continues at coordinate 11,594 of CAMAUI010000011.1, read as the reverse complement.
AGTTTTTTGTCCACCAGCACCTTCCCCGTTTCCTTGTCGAAGCACATCACCCCGAGTGTCTTTCCGTCCTCCGTCGCGGTCGTCAGCCACACCTGCCCGCCCCACACCACCGGGGACGACCAAGCCTTCCCATGCGTCGGCGCCTTCCATTTCACATTCTCGGTTTCCGAAAATGATGCCGGCAGTCCCTTCGCATCCGAATGCCCATCACCCGCGGGCCCGCGGAATTGCGGCCAGTTCTCCGCGGCGGGTGCCGTGGCGATTGCAAGCGAGGAGAGAAAAAGGAACGTGGTCTTCATAGTGGGCGCGCAAGGTGCAACGCCGCGCCCCCTCGCGGCAAGGGTGAAGGAAGGCGGCGTGAAATTAAGAGAACTGCGCGCGCCTCCCCTTTCGCCCGCCAGACACTACCCGCCGATCTCTTCGCCGACTTGGAAGCGGGCAAAACGGCGGATCTCAATCGCATCCCCAAGCGCCTTCGCCTTCTCGGCGACGAACGCAGCGATGGTCTGGTCGGGGTTTTTCACGAAGCCCTGCTCCAGCAGGCACGCGCCCACGAAAAATTTGCTCATCATGCCTTTCACAATGCCCTCGACAACTTGCGGCGGCTTGTCCTTCGGGGCTTTCTCCACGCAGATCGCACGCTCGCGCTCCGCGAGGCTGGCCGGGACTTCCTCCCGCTTCAGGCACACCGGGCTGGCGGCGGCGATGTGCAGCGTGATGTCCCGCACGAACTGCTTGAATTCATCCTTCTCCGTCGTCTCCGTCTTTCCCGCCCCGACCTCGACGAGCACGCCGATCTTCCCGCCCAGATGAATGTACGCGGAAACGATCCCGTTGCCGCTCACCTCGAAGCGCACGCTGCGGCGGATCTGGATGTTCTCCCCGATTTTTGCCACCGCCTCGACACGCGCAGGCTCGAGATCAGTCGCCGGTGCCTCTGCCAGCGCCTTCGCCCAGCCGGCCGTCTGCGCCAGGAACCCCTCATTCTTCGCGACGAAATCCGTCTCGCAATTGACCTCCAGCAGCAGGCCTGTTTTCGCGCCCTGCAAAATCGCCTGCGCGATCACGCCCTCGTTCGCCTCGCGTCCCGCCTTCTTCGCAGCGCTCGCCGCGCCCTTCGCCCGGAGGATGTCCACCGCGGCCTCGAGATTGCCATTCGCCTCCACCAGCGCCTTGCGGCAGTCCATCATCCCGGCGCCTGTCTTCTCGCGCAGCGCGCCCACTTGTTTTGCATCAATCGTTACGGTGCTCATTGGTTCGGATATTGTAGGTTGAAATACGGGAGACGGGAGCGGGGCGCCCTCGTCCGCCGGAAAATTTTGCCGTGCCTGGCCGCCGTCTTACTCGGCTACGGCGGACATGTCCGCCTCCACCTTCTTCGCGCCCGCGGCGTTGTTGCTCACGATCGCATCCACCAGCTTCTGCAGGATCACGCGGATCGCGCGGATCGCGTCGTCATTGCCCGCGATCGGGAAATCCACCAGTTCGGGATCCGCATTCGTATCCACGATGGCGACCACTGGAACGCCCAGCCGCCGCGCCTCGGCGACCGCATTCACCTCGCGCGCAGTGTCAATCACCACCAGCGCATCCGGCAGCCGGTCCATCGTGCGGATGCCCTCGAGATTGCGGAGCAGCTTCGCTCCTTCACGGCGGATCGCCGCAATCTCCTGCTTGCCCATCTTCGCGTATTCGGGGGCCTTCTCCATGTTCTCGATCCAGTTCAGCCGGGCGATGCTCTGGCGGATGGTCTTGAGATTGGTGAGCGTCCCACCGAGCCACCGCTGGTTCACGTAAAACTGGTTGCACGCCACCGCCGCCTCCTTCACCGCCTCCTGCGCCTGCTTCTTGCACCCCACAAACAGCACCTTCCCACCCTTCGCCGCCGTGTTCGCGAGGAACTGGCAGGCGCTGTGGAGCTGCTTCACCGTCACACCAAGGTTGATGATATAAATCTGGTTCTTTTTCTCGAAAATGAACGGCTTCATCTTCGGGTTCCAACGCTTGGTCTGATGGCCGAAATGGACACCCGCTTCGAGAAGCTCCGTCATGAGTTCAGTGGACATGTATAGTAGGAATAGTTTTTGGAAAAAGGGCGCGCACAATGGTCAGGGCACCCCCCATTGGCAAGCGCGACTTTCAGCTTTTTTCAACGCCTTCCCCCGTCACACGGGCAACAGTCACGCCTGGCTCACCACGCCCTCTTATCCTGCGAGTTCCTCGGCGGGGTACGTCCAGATTTCGCTCAGGGTCGGGTGGTAGTGCGGCGTCTCGGCGAGTTGCTTTGCGGTGGCACGGAAGCGCATGGCCACCACGATTTCGTGGATGAGTTCCGCCGCGTGCGGACCGACGACCGCGCCGCCGAGGATTTCACCGCTTGCGGCGTCGGCGATGAGCTTCACAAAGCCGCCGGGCTCCCCGATGCACAGCGATTTGCCGTGGTCGCTGAATGGGTATTTCGCGGTGCGGAATGCGGTGCCTTGTTCCCGCAGTTCGCGTTCGCCGGCGCCACATGCCGCAACCTCGGGATCGGAGAAAATCGCGGAGACTTTCAGCCGGTAGTCCGCCTCCTCCATCGCGCCGGATGCGCTGCCGAGCAGGCGCGCGGCGTTGCGCGCGGCGATCTCACCCTGCTGGATGGCGATGTGGACTATCTCGTACGGCCCGGCGATGTCGCCCGCGGCGAAAATGTGCGGCTGCGAAGTCTGCTGGGTCGCGCGCATCACGGGGCGTCCGCCCACGGTTTCGATGCCCGCCGCATCGAGGCCGAGCGTTGCGGAATTTGGAGAGCGTCCGAGTGCCTGGATGATCTGCTCCGCGGCGGCTGTTTTCGCGGTCCCCTCGTGCTCGAAGGTGACGCGTTTCAGCGCGCCTGCTTTTTCCGCGCTGATGAGCCGCGTGCCGGTGAAGACCTTCACGCCGCGCTCGCGGAGCCCGTCGGCAAGAGCTTCCGCGACGTCCGCGTCCGCACCCTTCAAGAGCTGGCTGCCGCGCTGGATGATGCACACTTCGCGCCCGAGACCCGCGTAGTAGCTCGCAAACTCCACCGCCGTCGCGCCACCGCCAAGGACGATCACCGACCCGGGAACTGTCGCGGCATCGAGCACGTCATCAGTCGTCCAGCAGCCGACATCATCGAGCAGCGGGACCGTGCTGATGACCGAGCCGGTCGCGAGCAAAAATGCACGCGCCGTGAGCCGCCGCGTCCCGCCATCGCGCAGGCGCACCTCGACCGTGCGCGCATCCACGAACTTGGCCAGCCCGCGGATCAGCTCGAACTTTCCCGATTCCAACTGCTGCCGCCGGTAGTCCGCGAACTCGCCGATCAGGCGCTTTTTCCTCGCCAGGATTTCATCGCCCCTCACCTCCAGCGCGCCCGCACGCAGGCCAAACTCCGCCGCGCGCCGCACCGACACGGCGCGGCTGGCCGTGGCGAGCAGCGTCTTGCTGGGCATGCAGCCGCGCAGGATGCAGAGGCCGCCGAGTTCCTCCGCGCCATCCACCACGGCGGTTTTCAGCCCGAGCGAGGCGGCGGTGCGGGCGGCCGCGTAGCCGGCGCTGCCGCCGCCGATGATGAGAAAATCGAAGGTCATAATTTTTCAGGAAGCACCTCGTAGAGCTGGAGCATCTGGGTCTCGTAAAATTCCACCGTCGTCTTTTCGAGCGCGCCGCCTTCCTTGCGGCGTTGCAATTTCAGCACGAGGCCGCGGTCTTCGAGCGACACGAGCCGGAGAAATGGCGGGGTGATTTTCGGATGGTTGGCGAGGCTCGTGCCGAGGGCCTTCGGGTTCACATCCACGCCGAGGATGATCGCGGCATTGTTCACCGCAGGGTACTGGGCGGGCGAGGTGTCGGCGACGGGAATATCGTGGAGCACCACGTAGCGCACGCCGTGTTCGCGCAGGATGCGCGCGGCCTCCGCGGGATCCTCGCCGAGATAAAAGCGCGCGCTGTCCACGATGCCCGCGAGGCTCTGGTGGCTCGTGCCCGCGATGCCAGGCTGGCCGGACCAGTACGCGATCTGCGGCGAGAGCCACCACGGCGCGAGGAACGGCCCCTTGATCAAGGCGGAGAGATTCCGCAGCTCGTCCTGCATGGCGGAGTTGATCGCGCGGCGTTCGCGGATTTCGTCGCCAGGCAACAGGATCGCGGACCACGCCCATGCAAAAGGCAGCATCGCGAGCGGGCCGAGCGCCCAGCCGAGTGCGGGGCGCCGGAGCACGCCGAGCTGCCACGGAAGTGACACTGCGATTGCGAGCGCGAGGAAGTAACCCCAGCGAACCTGCCAGGTCGTGAGCGCCAGCATCACGGCCACGAGCAGGAGCAGGCCGCGCGCGCGGCGATCCATGCGACCCGCGAACCACAACGAGGGAGCCGCCGTGAGCCACAGCACGCCGAACCAGTGCCAGACACCGACCTTAAAATCGAGATGCTTCAACTCGCCGATCGCGCTGCTCCATGCGGTGAAAAAGGTTTTCAGCGTCCTGTCCGGCAGCGAGAGCCGCCACCCATCCAGCAGCAGCGCGATGAGCAGGATGGCCGCGAGCGCGATCCACCGGCCGCGGACCGCGCGGGCGAAAAGCGCCGTGCGGTTGAAAATCACGTGCCGCCCGACCGCGCCGGCAAAAAACACGGCGGGCTCGTAGAGCGAGACCCACAGCGCGAGACCCCACGCGCAACCGGCTGTGACCGCCCATCGCTTCGCGAGCCGCGCTGGAGTGCCGAGATCGCCGAGCGCAAGCTCGGAGCAGACCGCCACCGCGAGCAGCAGGATGAGAAGCGACTGGTGGTCCGGCCGGCCAAGCAGCGTGCCGTGGACGAGGATCGGGCTCAGCGCGAAGAACAGGACCATCAGGGCGCGGTACGGCAGGCGCAGCAAACCCGCCCACGCCCACAGCCACGCCGCGGTCAGCACGCCGAGCAGCGGCGACACGATTGCGCCGGCAAGATCCAGCGATTGTTCGCGCGGCGATGCAAAGCGCATCACGCGCTCCAGCCCGACGATCAGCCAGTCCATCGGCGCCGTCGTGTGTGGCGTCGTGCCCTGGGGCCAGTTTTCGAAATCATGATGCCGGATCAGCCACCGCCCCTCGCCCACCATTTTTGCGCGGGTCATGCGAGAGTAGCAGTCGCCTTCGATGAAATGGATGCTGCCGTCCGCGTGGCGCACCTCCGCCGCGTTGTGCAGGCGTGCGCGGAAAGTGAGCGCGAGCAGCACGAGCAGCACGAGCGGGGAGAGTATGCGTATTGCCGTCTGCATGCTCACTTTTCCTGATCCTTCACGCATCGGAATCCGATCCACTGCGCAGTGAATTGCGGCGCTTCCTTCCCGCGCGCCGCGCAACGGTATTCCGTCCCCGCGCTGATCCACGAACCGCCGCGCACCACGCGCTTCCATACGCCCGGCTCAGCGGGATCAGCGCTCACCTCCGGGCCTTGCGGATTCTTGTGCGCGGCCCTGTCCGTGACAGGCCGGAGCTGCGCGTAGGCGTCGTGCATGTACCAGTCCGCGCACCACTCAGCGACATTCCCGGCGAGGTCCTGCAGGTCATACGCATTCGCCGCGAAGCTGCCCGTGGGAGCAAGCCCCGCGAAGCCGTCGAGCGCCTCGTCCTTCTCCGGAAAAATCCCCTGCCACACATTCGCCGGCCAGCGTCCGGAGGGCGAACGCTCCGGCCCCCACGGATAGCGCGTCAGCTCATTGCCGCCGCGCACGGCGTACTCCCACTCCGACTCGGTTGGCAGCCGTTTTCCCGCCCACTTTGCGTATGCGATGGCATCGTCGTGGCTCACGTGGACCACGGGGAAATTTTCCCGGCCTTCGATGCCTGATCCCGGCCCATCGGGATGCAGCCAGCTTGCGGCCGGCACCCACTTCGCCCACGGGCGGCGCACGTCGGCCTTGGCATCGGGTGGAATGCGCACACACCACGAGCCGGGCAGTCGCCCGTCCGGCGGGCGTTCCGCCGTGGTCACGTAGCCGGTCGCCTTCACGAATCGCCCGAACTGCGCGTTCGTCACCTCCGTGCGATCCATCCAGAAAGTGCTCACCTTGACATCGTGCAGCGGACGCTCGTCGGGTTCCCCGTCATTCGCACCCATCGTGAATCCGCGGAACGATTCACTTGCCACCAGCGCCATCTCGGTGCCCGTGAGCGCGGCTGCCGTGCGCTGGTCGCGCGATCGTTTGATTCGCAGGGCCTCGGGCAGCATCCACATCGCCACCAAGGCCACCGCCGCGAAAATCACTGCCGCGAAAATCCATCCGATCCGCCGCGCCGAGCGCGCAGTCTGCAAGTCCTCGGTCATGCGCTACTTCGCCGCCTCCACGTCTTTCACGCAGCGGAAACCCGTGTCCTGCAGCGCAGTGTCGGGCGACGTCTTCATGCGCGTCGCCGGGCGATAATTGCGGTTGTAGCTCTCGTGGCAGAGCCAGGAGCCGCCGCGCGTCACGCGCTTCATCGCACCCGGCTCGTCAGGATCATAGCTCGTGTCGGGGCCCGGGGGATTCGCGGCAGGGGCCTTTGCGTAGTACCCGGGCAGATACCAGTCCGCGCACCACTCCGCCACGTTGCCCGCCATGTCGAAAAGCCCGAAGGCATTTGGCTGATACGTGCCCACCGGCGCCGTCGTCTTGTAGCCATCCTCGCCTGTGTTCTCCGCCGGGAATTTTCCCTGCCACGTATTAGCCATCCATTTTCCGCCCGGCGTGAATTCATTTCCCCATGCAAAGCGCGCCTTTTCCTTTCCACCACGCGCCGCGAACTCCCACTCAGCTTCCGTGGGCAGCCGTTTGCCCGCCCACTTTGCGTAGGCCACCGCATCATCCCAGCAGACATGCACCACGGGATGCTTTTCCCTGCCTTTCAAATCCGACGCGGGCCCATCCGGATGCCGCCAGTCCGCGCCGATGACCGGTGCCCAGAAATGACGGTAATCCGCCACCTTCCCGCCCCCCGCCGGCGGGCGAAAGCACACCGAGACTCCCTTCCCCACGAACTCCGGCAGCAGCCCCGGGATGTCTTTGGAACTGAGCGGCCGCTCCGCCACCGTCACGTAATTGGCCGCCTTCACAAACAGCGCCCACTGCTCATTGGTCACCTCCATTTTATCCATGAAAAAACCGCGGATCGCCACCTCCCGCACCGGGCGTTCATCGTCCGGCCCATCCTCGCTCCCCATGAAAAATTTCCCGGCGGGAATATACGTCATCCCCTCCGGCGGTGTCGGGTCAACCGCGAGCAGCGATGCTGGCAGGGCAATGATGGCGAGCAATTTCATGCCGGAGGAATAACGCACGACATCGCGATTGGGAAAGCACGGTGTGGAAAAAGGCGGGCCGCTCCGGGGGACGAATCGCCGTCTGCCGGGGTTGCCAAGCGGATGATTCCCCTGTTTCGTCACCACTTCCAATCCACCTGATCCATGACAATTCACCGCTTCATCATCATCCTGGTTGCAACCCTCCTTTGTTTTCATCGCGGCATTTCGTTCGCGGCGGAGACGGCCAAAGTCCGGCTCTTTGTGCTCTCAGGCCAGTCGAACATGGCCGGTCTCAATCCCGACGATACCTTCACCCCTGCGGTCAAGGCAGCCTACCCAAAAGACGAGGTGATCGTGGTTCGCTACGCCGTGTCGGGCACGGCGATCAGCCAGTGGTGGAAGGATCCCAAAAACCCGAAGAGCGGCGGCCTTTACGATGTACTCATGTCGCAGGTGAAAAAGGCGGTCGGGGAGAAGACCCCGGACACCGTGGTCTTCATCTGGCTGCAGGGGGAGCGCGACGCCAAAGCCGGACTCTCAGGCGCTTATACGGAAGCCTTGCAAGGCGTGATCAAACGCGTGCGCGACGACCTCAAGCATCCCGACACCGCCGTCCTCATTGCTCGCATCAGCGATCACCTCAACGGCTCGCAACACTGGGATGCAGTCCGGGCGATCCATGAAAAAGTGGCGAAGGAAGATCACCGCGGATTGATGGTGGACACGGACGATTTGAACGGCACGAACAACGACTTGCACTGCACGAAGGAAGGCTTTCTGGAACTCGGTCGGCGTTTCGCGGCGAAGTCGGTGGAGTCGCTCGCGAAACCGGTCGTCCGAACTGCCAAGCCATGAGGCTCCGTCCGTCCGCCTCATGAAATTCCTCCCCGCCGCAATCGCGCTGCTGGGTTCCCATCTCCTGGGTGCGGATGGCGTGGCGCGACCCAACATCCTCTGGATCACGAGCGAGGATCACGGGCCGCACATGGGCTGCTACGGCGACACCTGCGCCACCACGCCGAATGTGGACAGGCTCGCTGCGCGAGGGATGATCTACAAACGCGCATGGTCCTGCGCGCCCGTTTGCGCACCAGCCCGCACCACTCTCATCACCGGCCTGTATGCGACCTCCACCGGCGCGGAGCAGATGCGCAGCATGGTGCCGTTTCCTGCGGGAAAACAGATGTTCCCGCAGCTTCTCCGCGACGCGGGCTACTACTGCACGAACAACGCAAAGGAGGATTACAATCTCGCCGCGCCCGGCAGGGTCTGGAACGAATCCTCATCCAAGGCGCATTGGAAAAACCGGCCCGCAGACACGCCATTTTTCGCCGTCTTCAATTCGACAAAAAGCCACGAGAGCCGGTTGCACGGGCGCTCCCGTGCGCCGGGCCACGATCCCGCGAAGGCGCGGGTGCCCGCGTATCATCCGGATGCGCCCGAGGTGCGTCAGGATTGGGCGGTTTATCACGACGGCGTCACGGCGGCGGACGCCGACGCGGGACGCTGCCTGAAGGAATTGGAGGAGGCCGGACTGGCCGAAGACACGATTGTTTTTTACTTCGCCGACCACGGCTCGGGAATGCCGCGGAGCAAGCGCTGGCCTTACAACTCCGGGCTCCAAATCCCGCTCGTGATCCATATCCCGGAGAAGTTCAAGGCGCTCCGCCCGCCCGGATACAAGGCCGGCGGTGAGTCGGCGCAGTTGGTGAGTCTCGTGGATTTTGCGCCGACCGTCCTCAGCCTCGCAGGGATCGAACCGCCGGCGTGGATGCAAGGCCGCGCGTTTCTCGGCCGGTTTCAAAAACCGCCCCAGCCTTTTCTCCACGGCTTCCGCGGGCGAATGGATGAGCGCCTCGACCTTGTCCGCAGCGTCACCGACGGGCGCTACGTCTATGTCCGCAACTATCTCCCGCATCTGATCTACGGGCAGCACCTCAACTATATGTGGAAGACGCCGACCACGCGCGTCTGGGAGCGGCTGCATCTGGATGGCAAACTCAACGCCGAGCAGGATGCGTTTTGGAAACCCAAGCCGCCCGAGGAACTCTACGATCTGCAGAGCGACCCCGACGAAGTGAAAAACCTCGCCGCTTCCGCCGATCACGCGGAGATCAAGGCCAGGCTGCGCAACGCTCAACAGACCCACGCCGCCACGATCCGCGATGTCGGCTTCATCCCCGAGGGTGAACGCTTCGCCCGCTCGCATGGCAGTTCGCCGTATGACTTCGGCCACGGTGAAAATTACCCCTTCGCCCGCATCATCGAGACGGCGGAGAGCGCATCAATGCTCGATGTTGCCGCAGTCCCCGCCCTGCACAAAGCGCTCGCCGATCCCGACCCCGCGGTGCGCCATTGGGCCGTGCTCGGCATCCACATGCGCGGGCAGAAGGCCGTGGCGGAGTCGCGCGCCGAATTACTTGGCGCGCTGAAGGATCGCTCGCCTTGCGTGCGCATCCCTGCCGCCCAGGCGCTGGCGCAATTTGCCCCCGAGTCCGATATTTCCACCGCCCTCGAAGTGCTCATCGCGCATGCAGACTGGTCGAAAAATGATGTCTTCACCGCCCTCGCGGCCCTGAACGCGGTGGATGCCCTCGGCCCAAAAGCCGCACCCTGCGCTCCCGCGCTCAAGACACTCCCCGAGAAAGGCCCGTCACCGCACGGGCGCTATCAGGAATACGTCCCGCGCATGCTGAAGGAACTCCGCGCTCGTTTTCCCTGAGACTTCACACCCAGAATGATGGTGCAACCCACGCCATCCCCATTGACCTGTGGGGGAATCATCCCATCCACGGCTCCGATCCGGAATTCACAAGCGTCCAGGACGGGGCTGGACACGCAAAACCCGAAAAATCTAATGGCCAAACATTCAACAGACATTGGTATTACCTCTGGACAGTATCCCTGCCTTGCGTATTTCGCTTAAAATGTATCCTCGATTCGTCCTGCTTCTCTCCCTGCTGCTTGTCGCGGCAATGAGCCACGGTGCTGTTGTCATCTCCGAATTCGTCGCCAGCAACAAAACGGGTTTGAAGGATGAGGACAACAGTTACTCCGACTGGATAGAACTGCACAATGACGGCACATCCCCGGTCAACCTCGCCGGATGGGCGCTGACCGATAATTCGGGCGATGACAACAAGTGGGTCTTCCCCTCGGTGACGATCGGGGCGGGGCAGTTCATGGTGGTGTTTGCGTCGGGCAAGGACCGGCGGGTCCCGGGGGCGAATCTGCATACGAATTTCTCCCTGAGCGCCTCCGGTGAGTACCTCGCGCTGCGCAACCTGGAAGGCGTGGTGACATCGGAATTTGCCCCGACTTTTCCCCCGCAGTTCGAGGACAAATCATACGGGCTCGGGCAGACCGTGCAGGTGACTTCGCTGGTCGCTGCGAATGCTCCGGCGCGTGCATTCGTGCCCTCGAACGGGACGCTCGGGACAACGTGGACGACGGCGGGGTTTTCCGATGTGAACTGGACGGCCGGGCTCAATGGCGTGGGCTTCGAGAGCACCGTGCCGGGGTTCGCTCTCCGCACTTATCTCGCGAATGTGGGCGTCGGCAACATCGCCACCGCAAATGCGGTCATCGCCACTCCCTCGATGCAGACGCAGGCGTTCGCCGAGACGCGTCCTGTCGTGAACTATATGGATAGCGGGGGAGGCGGACACTACTCCCCCGATAGCAATCCTTCCTGGGTGAACGGGGCAAGGGACAACTACGTCGTCGAGGCGACCGGGATCATGACCATTCCGGCCGCGGGGGCGTGGACGTTTGGAGTCAACAGCGACGACGGTTTTCAACTTCAAGTGCGCGCGGTCGGGGCGACCACATGGATTACGGTATGCAGTTATGATGGGGGACGCGGCGCTTCGGACACCATTGGCGCGTACACATTCTCCAACGCTGGCGACTACGAGATCCGCGTCATGATTTACGAGGGCGGTGGCGGCTCCGCCGGCGAGGCATTTGCGAAGCAGGGAAGCTGGAGCACCTGGGATGCGGGATTCAAACTCCTCGGTGATACGGGCAAAGGCGGGCTGTTGGTGCGCTCGATCCCGATCGGAGGCAGCAACGGCGGTGGATTGCAGTCGCTCATCGGGACGGACATCAAGGCGGCGATGTCCGGGATCAACGCGTCGGCTTACGCGCGCATCCCATTCTCCGTCGCCGACGTGACGCAGATCCAGACGCTGACGCTCAAGGCCAAATACGACGACGGTTTCGTGGCCTACGTGAACGGCGTGGAAATCGCGCGCCGCAATGCACCCGCTACGCCAGCCTGGAACTCCACGGCGACGGCAGTGCATCCGACCGAGCAGACCATCGTTTAC
>CAMAUI010000010.1 GCA_945861385.1 Prosthecobacter debontii | reverse complement strand
AGCCTCGGCGACCGAGCCGCGCGCACCCAGGCACAGCACCTCGCCGAATACCGCGTATGGCTTTACGGCGCCGGGGAGGAAAAGCGGCAGACCGAACAGGGCCGCGTCATCCGGCGCGGATTCCAGCGGGAGAAAGTGGCCGAAGTCCTCGCCAGCGGAGGCAAGCTCGACTGGTGGCAGCTCCTGCGCTGCCGCGTGCGCTACTTCAACGACGGCGCCGTGCTCGGCACCCGGGAATTCGTCAACCGCATCTTCCAGCACGAGCGCCACCGCTTCGGGCCGAATCGCAAAACCGGCGCCCGCCCGCTCCGCGGCGTGGAGTCCAACGGCCTCTGCGCATTGCGCGATCTGCGGGTGGAGGTGCTCGGCTAGTTTTCGGGCCCGGCGCGCGATGGATCGCGAGCCAGTACGCCGTGGCCGCGGTGAAGAATAGATCCCGCAGGAGGGCGACGGTCGGCGAGGAACCGTCGAGCACCGCGCCGAAGCAACCGCAGGTCGTCGGCAGCCCGCGCTTGACTCCGCGCGGGTGGCGCGCCATCGCGCTTGCGTGCCACCGCTCCTCGAAATCCGCAATCTCGCCATCCACTTCCACACCGAGAACGGCATCATTGAAGCCGTGAGGGGCATTTCTTTCTCCGTGGAAAAGGGGGAGACCCTCGCCATCGTCGGCGAGAGCGGCAGCGGCAAAAGCGTGACCGGCCTTGCGCTCACGCGGCTCCTCCCCGAGCCGCCGGCGCGCTACGTCAGCGGTGAGATCCTTCTCGATGGGAAAAATGTCCTCGCCATGAAACCGGACGAACTGCGCCGGATCCGTGGCAATCGCATCGCCTACGTCTTCCAGGAACCAGGCACTTCGTTGAACCCGGTCTTCAGCATCCGAAACCAGATTGCCGAGGCCATCCAGCTCCACCGCCCGGAAGTCCGCGACGTGGACGCCGAGATCATCAAGCACCTGGATCTTGTCGGCATCACCGATCCCGCCGGGCGACTTCACGATTACCCGCACCAGCTCAGCGGGGGAATGCAGCAGCGCGTGATGATCGCCATGGCGCTCTCCTGCCAGCCGGACATCCTCGTCGCCGACGAGCCGACCACGGCGCTCGATGTCACCATTCAGGCCCAGATCATGGATCAGTTCCGCGAGCTGCGCAGCAAGCTCCACATGGCCGTCATCCTCATCACCCACAACTTCGGCATCATCGGCAACTTCGCGGACAAAGTAGCCGTCATGTTCCGCGGCAGGATCGTGGAATACGGCCCGACACACTCCGTCCTCGGCAGCCCGCAGCACGCCTACACGAAGGCACTCATCGAGTGCATACCGCGGCTTGGTTCAAAACAGCGGCGGCTCGTGACCATTGATCACGCCTTGCTCGATCCGGCGTAGCTGGCCGCCGCGCGGTGCCGCCCGCTTCAAAAGGCCCGTTTGCGGGTGACGAAAAGCGTGCAGGCGAACAGCAGCGCCAGCATCGCTGCAACGCCAAGGCACGCGCGGTAGGAAACAAGATAGTAGTCGCGCATCGGGTCGAGGAGCGGGGAAGTGGAAAATTTCTGGTCCTCCATGAATCGAAAGGTGTCGAGGACACGGAGAAATTTCGCATTGCCCGCCAGGCTGTCATTGCCGCGGCCATAGAACGTCGCGATGTACACGGTGTTGCGCCGGATGCTCGCGCGGGAGACGGCGACGAGGTTGGCATCTGTCTCGTCTGTGCGGTGGCCGACTAATTCGAGAAACTCCACGCCCTTCACGTGCCGCGGCGCATTGCTGGTGACGGTGAGGCCCTGCTGCGCGAGCACCTCGCGCACGCGGGTGATGACGTTTTCGTTCATCACATTGTTCGTGGGAATCTTCGGGATGATCGTGACGAGAATGCCCTCGCGGGTCTCCATGTTGACCGAATTGAAGATCATCTCCGCGTCGCGGCCCAACGGCTGGAGTTTTCCCGGCATCCAAGATTCCGAACTCGGCAGCACGACCGTAAACCGGTGCTCGTTGAAAATTTCCTCGGCGGCAAATGCGGGCATCGCCACCGGCAGGAGCAGGAAGAATGTGAGGAGTCGAAACATGAACCGATGCTGGCAAGCCCGCGGACTTTTGGCGAGTACTGGAAATTCCTCGTGCGCCACATGGAATCCGCGCCAGTGTGCGCGCACATGCGTATCACCATCGCCGCGATTCCTGCTGTGCTCTGCCTTGCGGCATGCAGCATCGTTTCCAGGCCGGTCAGTTCGTCAGTCGAGGCCAGGCTGCTGCGCACCCGGATGAGCGAGGCGGATTTTGGAGCGGTGCGCTCCGGGGCAGGGGAGACCCTTCATTTCAAACTCTTTCACGGTGAACTCGATTCGCGTCCCGTCCGTGTTCCGATGAGCAAGCGGTTCCGCGGACTGCCGGGCCTGGAGGTTCGCCTCAATGACCGCCACACCGTGAACATGCTTGCGGACACCGGCGCGCAACTCAGCATCCTGGACGCCCGCACGGTGCTTGCCGCGCGCGGGCGCGTGTTCATATCCCCAGGCACGGATTTCACCGTCACCGGCATCGGCGGCAGCGAGAAGGCGTGGATCGCGCGCTTCGACCACGCGGACATCGGGAGCCTGCGGCTGCATGCATTCACCACGCTCGTCCGCCGGCAGAAAACCGTTTCGCAATTCGCCGGCATGGGCATTGGAGGTGTCCCGATCAACCTTCTCGGGTGCCCGGTATTCCTTGGGTTTGCGTTCGTCACCTTCGATTACCCCGCCGGGGAATTTGTCTTTTCCGCAGGCACGGCATTCAAGCCCTCCCTCGGGGCGAGGGCGGTGCCGTTTCGCGTGGAGGATCAGCTCGTGTACGTCCCACTCCGCATCGGTCGGCGCGTGATCGAGGCGGTGGTGGATACCGGCGCGAAGGACGAGATTTTTCTCAGTACGACAACGGTTCGCAGCCTGGGCATCCAGGCGCGTGCCGCAAACGGGGGATACTACCGGGCGGCCGGGCTCGGCGGTGAGACGAGCGGACGGCAGTTCTCGCTGCCGCTGGCGTTCCTCGATGGCATCCCGCTCCGCGACGTCACGGTGGACACGGCTGACAGCGACGCATGGGCCGCGCGGATCGGCAGCGACCTTCTTGAACGGTGGCGGGTGACCTTCGACTTTCGCCGCAGCGTCCTGTGGTTCGAAGCGCCGCAGCACTGACCTTGCTGCTACTGCCGCGGGGCGCGGACCAATGCGAGGTATCGCTGGAAAAACGGGATGCCGCCGATCGCCGGAAGCACGTAGCGAGCGGTGCAGAGCAGCCCGAGCGCGGCCGCGGTGGGCGCTCCGAAATACGCGGCGTAGAGCAGCACCAGCGCGAAGTCGCGCGTGCCAACCCCGGCAAATGTCAGCGGGAAAAGCCCGGCGAGAATCGCGAGCGGTGAAAGCGCGAGATTGGCAAGGAACGGGCACGCCGCGCGGAGCGCGATGATGAACAGCCAGATTTGCAGGAGGTGCAGCAGCCAGATGATAATGCTCGTCCCGCTGACAAGCGCGAGCCGGCTCCTGCTGGCCCAGAAGTAACCGTGCATCTCGCTCCACGAGAAGCCCATCTTTTGGAATTTCCCCTTCAATTTCCCCGGCGCGCGACGCTGCCCGAGGGCAAAGAAATATCCGGCAAATCTCCCGGAGCCGAGCAGCAGCAGCCCCAGCGCGAGACTGCCGGCGACCACCAGCGCAACCATGGCAAACACGAGCCCTGGGCTGATCCATGCGGGAAGCGGGCTCGATGCTCCGAGTTGCGCGAACCACCTCGCGGGATCAAACGCCTGCATCGGCGTGCCGCCGGCCATCCACACCCACGCGAGGCCGAACACGCACCAGATGAGCAGCGAAAGCATGTCGCAGGCTTTTTCAAAAACCACGAGTGACAGCGCCAGCGACCGGCGCAGGCCCGGAATGAAGAGCGCCTTGGCGATGTCGCCCATCTTCGAGGGCAGCACGAGATTGAGCACACTCGCGGACAGGATCAGCCGGTTGGCCTCGGCGAAGCCGACGCGCGCATCGGCGGGCGCGAGCTGCTGGAAGCGCCAGCTCGTCAGCAGAGTGAGGGGCACGACCATCGCGAGGCTCGCGAACATCCACCACGGGTCGCACTGCCTGAAGACCGGCCCGAGCTTCGCAAAATCAATCTTCCAGTAAATGAGCGCGAGCAGCGCGAGGCTGATGCAGAGGGAGATGATTTTTTTCATCAGAGCGAGCGTTCAAATTTGAGCGGCTCGCCGTCCTTGAGCTGGTGCAACTGCCCCGTGAGGTCCACCCACGGCTGGAGCTGCCCGGCCTGGTAGGTGCGGCTCATCACCACATAGATGCTGGTCTGCGCCGCGCCAATGCCCACGCTGCGAACCTTCTGCCAGCCTTTGCGCGCTTCGAGCGTGTCGGCCACGCGCAGTTTTCCATCCGCCCACGAGAGGCTGCGCTCGAAGCGGAATGGCGCGGCCTTTTTTCCCGTGATGAGCATTTTTTGCAGCAGCTTCCGGATGAGGTCCGGGAAAAAGCGGCCCACGGAAAACATGAGAAAGCGCAGGACGATGAGGTTGAAGGTGCTCATCCGTTTCGCCTTCGCCCAGCCGAGCCTGCCCCGGATCGTGATAGCGTGGCCGTCGAGGCTCACCTCGGAGCGGCCCACGAGGTGGCCGACGGCGGTGCGCGTTTTTTTGCCGAGGCTCAACTGCGCGCTGAGATGCGTGTCGCTCGCAATGAGGCGGCCATCGCGCCAGAGCTTGAAGACGCCGCCCTTGTTGAGCGCGAGGTAGAGTTCGCACCCGTCCCGGCGGTCAATGAGCAGTCCCGCATTTTTGAAATAAACACGGCCTGTGGGGCGCGGGGGGACCGGCGGGCGGCTCGCAGCCCAGTCGCGCCATGCGAGGAGGTAGCTCCAGCAATGGTGGCCGAGGATGTGGTCGTCCGCGTAGCAGGCGCCGAGGCCGCGCGCGAGGCCGGTGGCGAACCGGTCATTGATCGCGAGCGCCCCGGGCAGCCACCGGCCCGCGATCTCGAACCCGTGCGGGAAGAAGTTGTAAGTGTTGCGGCTCGTGTATTCGCCGCCGAAAGAGCCATCCGGATGCACGAACTCCGCGGCAAAGCTCACGCCGCGCTCGATCGCTTCGCGCAGTTCCCGCGACGGCGTGAACTCATGCACCTGGGCGAGCAGGCCGACCGTCAGCGTGTGGTAGCCGGGATCCGCGCCCTCGTATTCCTGGAACCACCCCTCCTCGTTCTGCCACTCGAGCACGCGCGCGATGCGTTTCGCCTTCAGGTCATCCCAGCGTTCGGTGGCGAGCAGCTTTCCGGCTTTCTCGAGGCAGAGGACGATGAGCGCCTGGTGGTTCGTCAGCCTGCCGCTTTCATGATGGTCCGCGAGCCAGTCCGCGCGCCGCGCGAAAAACTCCAGCATCTCGAGGTCGTGGAGATCGAGCATCGTGTATGCGTCGAGGCTCGCCATCAGCGAAAATGCGGCAGCACCCGCCGCCTTCTCGAACGGAAAGTAATCGTCGCACGACCCGTCCGGGTGCGCGCTTCGCGCCGAGTAGCGGATGCCGGCGATCACCCACTCGCGCAATGATGGCTGCTGGAAGAATCCGTTCCCCGGCACGTCGAGCGAGTACGCCAGCGCCAGCGGCAGCACGAACTCGCCCGCCATCCCGCTCGGGAAATCTATGATTTTGTAGTGCCAGTAATTGCGGTCGAAGCAGCCGTAGGTCGGCGAGTGCGGGTTGCGATCCTGCAGCGTGAGGATTTTCGGGATCAGCGCCAGAGCCTCGCGGGCAAACAGATCGCGCGGGCCGGGAATCGCGGGCGCTTGCGGGGAGGGAGAGGAAATGGAATCCATCGTGGTATTTTTCAGGTTACAAAGCTGGCTGGCAAATTTGCCGGATGCGGTATTCGCGCGCCCACATGGCCCCCAATCCCGGAGTCAGAGTGTCCACAGGTTAGGCGTTGTCCTTCCGCCGCTCGTACTCGATCCGCTTGGTGCGAAGCTGGATGTCCTCGAGCAGCTTGCGGTTCACGGCGATGAGGTCGCCCACGAGGCCAAGCACCCACAGGAGCACGCCCGTGAGCACGCACACCGCGGAGGCGATGAGGCTTGGCAGATGCGTCCGGCCGCTCTCGGAAAATTCGGCGAAGAACAGCCACATCCACCGCGCCCCAAGCAGCGTGCCGGCGGCAAAGGGCACCGCGCCGAGCCAGAGGAAAAAATACAGCGGACGGTAGGTGATGAAAATCCGCAGGATCGTCAGCACGCTGCGCTGGATGTAGCTGCGCATGCTCTTCATCAGCCGCGAAGGCCGCAGGTAGCCGTTCGTGCGGATCGGCACCGAGGTGATGGGGATGTTCTTCTGCCCCGCCTGGATGATCGTCTCCAGCGTGTAGCTGTATTCGGAAAACACATTGAGCTGCATCGCCGCGGACCGCGAGATCGCGCGGAACCCGCTCGGCGCATCCAGTACCTCCGTGCCGCTCGCCGTGCGCACCACCCAGCTCCCGAACTTCTGGAGGACTTTTTTCAGCGGGGAAAAATGCGCGATCTCCGCGATGGGGCGCGCACCCACGACGATCTGCGCCTCGCCCTTGACGATCGGCGCGATCAGCTTCGGGATGTCGTCCGCATTGTATTGGTTGTCCGCATCCGTGTTCACGATGATGTCAGCCCCCGCGCGCAAGCCCGCATCCAGCCCGGCCATGAACCCGCGCGCGAGGCCCTGGTGCGCCCCAAGGTCCACGACGTGATCCACGCCATTGGCCCTGGCAACCTCGATCGTCCGGTCCGTGCAACCGTCCGCGATGATGAGCCACTCCACCTTGTCCACGCCCGGAACCTCGCGCGGCAGGGCGGCCAGCGCGATGGCCAGCGTTCCTTCTTCATTGTGGCAAGGGATTTGGATGATCAGCTTTTTCACGAACGCGCGCATCATTCCCGGTGAAGTGCCGCGGTGAGAAGCGGAAAGTTTGGCGGTGTTGCCGGAATCCCTTGCGTAAAAGTAGTCCGCTCAATCCTCTGAGCCGGAACGATGCAGTTGCGGGAGCGCTGCGAAGTGGAACACAGGCTTCCAGCCTGTGCGGATAGTGGGCTTCCAGCCCGCTGACACTTGCACCGAATGGTGCGGTCGCCGCAGGCATGATGCCTGCCGGCCGCACAGGCTGGAAGCCTGTGTTCCGGACGGATCGCGCTGCACCAACTGCATCGTTCCGGCTGAGCGGAAGAACCGCACACGGAGTGTGCGGACTACTTTGCCCGATGCGGCGCCTTGCAAATTCTTCTCGCTGGCATGTCAGCCCACAACGGGCAACCTCGGCACCCTTCGACCACACACTTTTTCCAATGATCAAAAATCCGTTCCTGCTCGCCATCACCATGACTCTCATGCCTTGCGTTCCCGCGTTCGCACTGCATCCGGCAAACGCGGGGCCGAAGACAGTGGAGCTGAAATTCAAGCTGCCGCCACCGCCGCCGCTGAGCCCGGCGGATGAGGCGAAGACTTTCAAGGTGGCGAAGGGATTCAGGGTGGAACTTTTCGCCGCGGAGCCGATGATCGAATGCCCGATCGCGATGAGCTGGGACGACCAGGGCCGGATGTATGTGCTGGAGATGCGCGGCTACATGCACGATGTGGATGGAAAGGGTGAGGATCAGCCGAATGGCGTGGTGTCCCTGCTGGAGGACACGGACGGCGACGGGCGCGCTGACAGGAAGACGGTGTTTGCGGACGGACTCGTGATGCCGCGCGCGCTGATGGCGGTGAATGGCGGGGCGTTGGTGGCGGAGCCGCCGGTGCTCTGGTTCATGAAAGACACGGACGGTGACGGAAAGGCGGATACGCGGGAGCAGGTGGACGGTGCGTTTGGAAAGAAAGGCGGGCAGCCGGAGCACATGGCGAATTCGCTCACGCCGTTTCTGGACAATTGGATCTATGCGGCAAATCACGCGACGCGCTACCGCCTCAAGGACGGAAAGTGGCAGACGATGACGGTGGCGTCGCGCGGCCAGTGGGGCCTGTGCCAGGACGATCACGGGCGGCCGTTTTACAATTTCAACAGCGACTTCCTGCGGGCGAATTTTGTGCCGGAGGAACTTTACAGGCGAAACCCAAACTGGACGGGCAAAGCGGGCGCAGGAGTGCAGGTGGTGAAGGATCAAAGCACATGGCCGGTCGTGCCGACGCCCGGTGTGAACCGGGGCTATGACGGGAGCACGCTGACGGCGGAGGGGAAATTGAAGGCGAGCACTGCGACTTGCGGGGCGGCGATCTACCGGGGGGACTTGTTTCCGCGGGAGTTTCGCGGGAATGCGTTTGTGCCGGAGCCGGCGGCGAATCTCGTGAAGCGTTTTATTTTGAATGAGAAGGACGGGGAGATCACGGGCGACAATGCGATGAAAGGGGAGGAGTTCCTCGCAAGCACCGATGAGCGGTTCCGCCCGGTGAATGCCTTCACCGGCCCGGACGGTGCGCTGTATCTCGCCGACATGTATCGGGGGGTGATCCAGCACAAGGGCTTCCTGACGCATTATCTCATCGCAAACATCAAGGATCGGAATCTCGAACAGCCCGTGAACATGGGCCGCATCTGGCGCATCGTCCCGGACGGCGCAAAGGCCCAGGCGGTGAAACTGCCCGCGGAGTCCGCGAAGCTGGTGCCTTTTCTCGCGCACGGGAACGGCTGGGTGCGCGATACCGCGCAGCGGCTGCTGGTGGAGAAAAAGGACGCCTCGGTCACCCCGGCATTGGCGGAGATGGTGAAGGCCGGCACCCCGCTGGCGAAGATCCATGCACTGTGGACGCTCAATGGCATGGGGGCGCTGACGCCGGATGTGACGAGGCTCGCGTTCACGGATACCGATGGAAAAGTGCGCGCGACGGCTGCGCGGCTCGCGGATCGTTCGCTCGCAGCGGATCTCGTGAAGCTGGTGGATGACCCGGCCGTGGATGTGAGAATCGCGGTGGGATTCACGGCAAGTTCGTTCCCCGAAGGAGCCGCGGCGACTGCGGCGCTGGCGCGCAAATCCGGCGCGATCCCGATGGTGCGTGATGCGGTGCTGAGCGGGCTGCGGGGACGCGAGCTCGAGATGCTGCAATCGGTCTCGGCGGATGGGCCGGCGGATCTGCTCGGGGCGCTTGCGCAGGCGGTGATGGCGGAACGGCGCGCGAATCGCGTGGAGCAATTGCTGAAGGTGATCGCGGCCCAACCGGCAAACTCGCCCGCGCAGATCGCGATGCTCAGCGGTGCAGCCGGGGGTGGTTCGCGGCAGGCGAAGCTGCTTTATTTGAATGGCGAGGCGGTGGTATTGAAGGCGCTCGCCGCCACAGCCGATGCGAAGGCGAAATCCCTCGTCGCCGCGCTCGATTCGCGGCTCGCGTGGCCTGGCAAACCCGGGGTGCCGCCGCCGCCCGTGGTGAGGCCGCTCACGGCGGATGAGCAGAAACTTTTCGAGACAGGTGGAAAAGTGTACGCGTCGCTCTGCAGCGTCTGCCACCAGCAGAACGGGCAGGGGATGGACGGCCTTGCGCCGGGCCTGGTGGACAGTGAGTGGGTGCTCGGCAAGGCGGACGTGCTGCCAAAAATTGTGATCCACGGCCTTGGCGGCCCGATCAAAGTGAACGGCCAAAGCTGGTCGCTCGAGATGCCGCCGATGGGCGCGGCGCTGAGTGACGAGCAGGTGGCCGGCGTGATCACCTACATCCGTCGCGAATGGGAGCACTCCGCCGACCCGATCACCGTCGCGGAGGTGAAAAAAATCCGCGATGAGCACAAGACTCGGACCAGCGCGTGGACGGCGGAGGAGCTGGGCTTCGGAGCGAAAAAGGGAGGCAAATAGAAATCGTGTCGGCGTCGCGCGACGTTTTCCATTGCGGCTCCATGCGCGCACGGCGATAAACCGCGAGCCTTCCACCGAGGCGCAATCACCAATGGTAAAGAAGCTCCTGCACACCCGATACCGCGTGGCCGACCTGGAAAAGACGGTCGCATTTTACCGTGATGTGCTCGGCCTCACCGAGATTGACCGCAAGACTTCGCCACGTGGATCGAAGCTCGTTTTTTTGCAAACGCCGGGGAGCGAGGAGTTGATTGAGATTTGTGAGTTTGCCGCGAGCGGCCCGGTGATCGTGGGGCCGGACCTGACCCACCTGGCATTCGAGGTGGAGGATCTGTCCGCGTTTGCGAAGCACGCGGCGGCGAAGGGGTGCCCGCTTTCCGACGGGCCGACACCGACGTCGAACGGAAGCGTGATCGCATTCATTGACGCGCCGGAGGGGTACGAGATCGAGTTGATTCAACGACCGAAGTAGATGGATTTCGACTGGCTCGACGCACCATTTGACCTGCACCAGATTTCTCCGAAGGAAATCGAGGAGTCGTTTGAGGATCCGTTCGGCATCCGCCTGCTGCCGGATGCCGACATCGCCGGCGAGGGCAATGCCCGCTATTTCAACCTCGGCAAGAGCATCAGCGGACGCGGAATCTTCGCGATATTTTGGAGTGACGGGAAACGCATCCGCTGCATCTGTGCGCGGGAGATGGCGGTGGAGGAGATGACTTTTTACGAGCGCAAAAACCAGGAGCTGAGCTGAAAATGAACATCATCAATTCATGGGCCGCCGTGCCGAAATTTGAGAGCGAGGAGGACGAGGCGAAGTTCTGGCTCGATGCACGACTTGACGGACGCCTGATGAACGCCTCGTTGCTGAAGGCCGACAATCGCGAGAGCACGACAATCACGCTGCGCTTCGACCCGCGGATGCTCGCCCGGATCAAACGCATCGCGCGGACGCGCTATCTGAATTACCAGAGCATGATCAAACAGTGGCTCAGCGAACGGTTGGAAAAGGAAATCAACTGACCGCAGGCAGTCCCGTTGGTGGATTTTTAGCACCGCGGAAAATCGCGGGTCGCTCAGGGATGAGCGGTGGAAGATCGAGTTGGCGAGGCGCTCATTCACTATGAATCAGCGTGAGAGCGGTGATGGGAACGGACCACCTTGGACGCGGGCTCAAGAATTTTTGGGGTGTCGTCGTTCTGCTCCATCACTCGTCCATTGGATGAGGAGAATGATTGCTTCAAGGCGCTGCGCATCCCGAATTTTCCGGGACGACTTCAGGCCTGCATTCATGGATCCCAGCAGACTTGTGTCTGCGAGGGATCGTGCATCGGAGTTTCACTCCACAAAAAACCCCGGCCTCTCGCGAGGCCGGGGTTTTTGTGGATTCGTTTCTGGCTCGGGATTTATAGACCGCCGCCAGCCGGGGCGGGTGCCGGTGCAGGAGCCGGGGCCGGGGCAGGAGCCGGGGCTGGTGCAGGAGCCGGCGCGGGAGCCGGGGCCTTCGGTGCCGGTGCGGGAGCCGCGTCCGGCGGAGCGTTGATGACCTCATCGGTCGTGGGTGCCGGGGTCTTCGGCTTCGGTGCATCTGCCGGTTTGGCTTTGTCAGCCGGTTTGGCTGGTTCTGGGGTCTTGGGCGGTGCCGCATCGGGTTTCGAGTCGCAAGCGGTGATTGCGACTGCGGCAGTTGCGATCAACGCGAATAGAGTTTTGGTTTTCATGTTTTTGTTTGGTGTTTAGTCAGGCGCTGTGTGCGTCTGGCCGTGGCCTTGCATGTGAAGCGATGGCGGGGGTGGGCGTCAACCTTTGAGAATGGCCTTTGAGATGGGTAGGGCGCATCTCAGTTTTTGGCAGTTCGCCCTCTTACTCTTGCTCGCGGCGCGTCCGCCCTGAACTTTGGAGCAAGAGCAAGAGTAAGAAGTAAGAACCTCCGCCCGCAGCGGTGCTCAAAAACTGCGATGCGCCCGATGGGTGTCCAGCCTCAGCCATGAGGTGTGCAGAATTGCACTGCTACTTTTTCACGGCCAGTTTTTCCAGGAGCGCTGTCATCCGGCCAAGCATTGCCCGGGGGTCGTCCAGGAGATTCGCGGCGGCGAGCGACTGGTCGTGGATCTGCTCGGCGATTTGCGCGGCGAGCGCCGGGTCGGCGTGGCGCAGCTTTTCGAGGTTCATCACGAGTGGGTGGCCGGGGTTGAGTTCGAGATCGGGCTTCGGTGCCGGGGGGAGGTCGGCATCGCGGTTCATCGCCTTCATCATGCGGCGCATGTTGGCGGTGATTTCGCTGTCGCCGTTCAGCGCCAGAGCCGGACTGCTTGCGAGGCGTTTGCTGGTGCGGACCTCACCGACGCGGTCACCGAGGGTTTCCTTCACGAAGTTTGCGAGCAACCGCGCGGTGTCGGTGTCGAGGCCAGTGGTGTCTTCCTCGAGTTTCACGTCAGCCTTTTCCGCGGAGACAAGTTTCCTGCCGTCGAATTCCCGCAGGTGTTCCAGGACGTATTCGTCCCGCGCGTCACTGAGAAAAAGCACCTCCCATTTCTTCTCGCGGAAGACCTCGTAGTACGGGCTCGCCTCGGCGGATTCGCGTGTGGCCGCGCTCACGTAGTAGATCTCCTTTTGCCCGGGAGGCATGCGCGAGGTGTAGTCTGCCAGGCTGGTGAGTTTGCCAGCGTCCAGTGCGCTGGTCTCGAAGCGGAGGAGTTTTGCGATCGCATCGCGCCGGTCTCCCCATTCGGTGCCTGCGCCTTCCTTCAGGCAGTGGCCGTGTTCCCGGAAGAAGGACGAGTATTTCTCCGCATCCGCCTTCGCCTCCTCATCGAGGAATTTGAGGAAGCGATTCGCGAGCACGTCGCGCAGTTTCGCGAGGAGCGCGCTGTCCTGCATGGTCTCGCGCGAGATGTTCAGGGGCAGATCCTCGCTGTCCACCACGCCTCGCAGGAAACGCAGCCAGTCAGGGAACAGGCCCTTTGCCTTCGCAGCGATGAGCACCTTTTTGCAGTAAAGATCCACATGGTGCTCCTCGTCGCGCCGCATCATCGCGAGTTCCGTGCTCTTTGCCGGCACGAAAAGCAGCGCGCGGATGGCCAGGGGCGCATCCGCCGTGAAGTGCAGCCGGTACGCCGGCGCGCCGGGATCGTGTGCGATGTATTTGTAGAATTCGTCGTATTCCTCCGCCTTCACCTCGCTTTTGTTGCGCGTCCATATCGCCTGGACGGTGTTCACCGCCTTGCCGTTCAGCTCGATGGGGAATTGGACGAAGTTCGAGTATCGCTTGATGACTCCTTGCACCTTCCACTCCTGCGCGAACTCCGTGTCCTTCAAATGGACGACGACCTTGGTGCCGCGCGGGAGATCCGTGGCAGGCTCGATCTCGTAGCCTGCCCTGCCGTCACTCGTCCAGATCCAGCCCTGTTCGCCGGGCAGGTGGCTGCGCGAGAACACGACCACTTTCTCCGCGACCATGAACGCTGAGTAGAAGCCCACGCCAAACTGGCCGATGAGTGTCGCGTCCACTTTCCCGTCCGCGGCCTTCTGCCGGATTTGTTCGAGGAATGTCTTCGATCCCGAATGTGCGATGGTGCCGAGATTGCCGATCAGTTCATCGTGCGTCATGCCGATGCCCGCGTCCGCGATGGTGATTGTCCGGGCCGTCTCGTCGGTGCTGACGGTGATCTTCAGCTCCGCATCCGGGTCGCTGATCTCCCCGCCGCTGGCCTTGAGGAAGCGGAGCTTCTCGCTTGCGTCCGCCGCGTTGCTGATCAACTCGCGGATGAAGATCTCCTTGTCCGTGTAAAGTGAGTGAACGACGAGATCGAGAAGCTGTGCGATCTCTGCCTGGAATTCGTGTTTTTCAGTGGTGCCTTGCATGGGTGATTGGCGTGCAGTTTAGAAATCCGCGCGAGTTCGTGCAAGGGGATGCATTCCCGTCGTGTGCGCGGCTGGCTTCAAGGAATCCCGCCGGCGCAATTGCGCGTCTCCCCCGCTGCGATTACGGGGTGATGGGCTGGAGATCCACGGAGCCCGCGCGGTTGCCGCGCACGAACACCCCGCTCGCGCAACCGGCCCCGGCGTTCATTTTCTGCACAGCGATCCCAGACACGTTCACATTTTTCCGGAGATCGGGATCCTTGTAAGTGCCGTGGAAAAGCCCTGATGCAGCAGTGAATTCGATTTTCACTTTCTCCGCGCCGAGCGGGCCGATCTTGTTGAAGATACTGAGATTCGCCGGATTGCTCTCGATGAAAACCGGAAGCGCATTGTCTTTTGCGGGCTTGGTGTAGGCTGGGGCGGCGATTTGCAACACACCATCGCCATTCCCGCTTTGCAGGATCACACGAGTGCCGGGTGTGGGCTTCTGGTAGAGCGAGCCGGCGAGCAAAATCCTGCCCTCGAACGCATCCGGATCCACGCCGGAGCTTGCGGGTTCACTCCAATCCAAGATCCCCGTAAGATCAGTGTCCGTCTGCATGTTGTCGTATGTGACGATCCCGGCAAAGTTCCCGCGCCTCTTGTCGAGCGGCACGAAGATATAGAAAAAGACCGGCCCGCTGTCCCGCTTCACAAGGACGGATGTGGACTTTGCCTTGGAACCATCGCCGAGTTGCCCGACGAAGGATACCCCGCCGAGTTTCGTGATCTTGATCCGCGCGTAGCCGATGCCAGCGGGGAAGTTGTCGTCTGTATTGCTAGGATCCGCGGGGAGCACGACGTTGTAGGTTCCGATGAAAGCCTCGGCGGTGTTTCCGGGGTCGGTCTTCTTCGGCTTCCGCCAGCCGTTGCGGTCGCCCTCGAAGTCGGAATCCAGATCCTCGCCCGTGACGGTCCCGGTCAGAAGACGGTCGCCGGTATCACTGACGTTCAGGTCAAACGAGACGGCGTACTGTTTCCCTTTCATTGTCACCATGCCGCTCCAGTGGCCACCCCCAAGGACAATGCCCTTGAGAGGCAGTGTCACGGTGCCGATCTTCACCTTCCCGGTGAATGCACCGGTGCTTTTGACCTTGATCAGGAAAGTGCCGCGATTTTGGGTGCCGCTTCCGTTCGCAAGACCGTGGTAGGTGCCAGCAATCGGCCCGAATGGGTTTGGAACGAACCGCGCAGTGACTATCAGGTTTGGCCGCGTCTCGAAATCAAGCACCCGTGAAACCTCGGTGAATCGTGTCACTCCGTTGATCGTCCCTGTCCATCCGTCAAATGCGGTGCCAGGCCTCGGCAACGCCACCACGCGGAATGTCTGGCCGGATTCGATGTTGTGACGCGTGTTTGGCGTAGTAGGGACGCCCGCAGTGACGTCGAACGCGTGTGCGATGCCCGCAAGATTAGCGCCTGAGACCGTGCCCACGACTGTACCGGTGTCCTCTGGTTCGTATCCGACGGTGACACCGGTCACGGTGAGATCGCCCAATGTCCTGTAGGTGATCATACGTTTCGGCGTGAGACCCACATTGCCGTGCGAATCCATCGCACGGACGACGAGCGAATTTTTTCCAGATTCGATGGGTGCATTTGGCAGCACCCATATCCCTGTGTTCGCATCAAAAGTTGCTGCCACAAACGGCCCTGGATCATCGAATGGCCCGAATTGCACCTCCACCGACACCACTGTTCCGGGGATGCCGGATGTGATTCCGACCGCCCTTGTGTCCGAGACGGTGCCGGCGAGAGTGTACTTGTCGTCAGTGACGTCGTTTGTCGTCACCTTGGTCACTCCATCCGCGGGCTGTGTGATCACGATTTCCGGAACAACGCTGTCAATCGAAGCCTCAAGCCTGACTTCCGAGACATTGAAGACTTCGCCACCCCTCACCACTTGGTTCACTTTGGCGTAGCCGCGCATGTAAACCGTCCGTGTATCTGCGCCAAAGTCACTAAAACTGAACGCTGCCAGAAGGTCCTCGCTGTCAATGTCAGGCACCGTCACATTGGGATAGTAGTCGGTGGAGGCGATCCAATAATCATCCGGAGCATTCCGAATGTGGACGTTGAAAAGAACCCTGGTAGCCGACCACTCCAGCTCGATTGTCCCAATTTGGATCTCGTTTCCGTCCAAATCATACCCCGGGACGGGAATGCTGATGTTTCTGTCGCCGGATGCTGGACTGAAGGTTTCGTCCTCCCCAAGCGTACCACTGTAATTGAAGTCGCCGACATCAATCTCAAAGCTCGTGGTTTCATTGATCGCCCCGAGTTGGGCCGCTGTCAGGGCAAGCGGAGCCCGGCCAGAGATGTCCACCAGATTCCGTCCCTCGGCCATATACTCGCCCGGAAATTCGGGATCCTCCACCACAACATCGTCATACGTTTCCACAAACGAGAACGTCAACGGTTCGATGTCAGGAAACGGTTCCAAGCCCCAGCCGTTCCCCACAGGAGCCAGGAGGACTAAAAGTATCGCAATTAGGTTACGCATTCACAAAAGCGGCGGACAATACTAGCGAGTGAACGATTGGCAAGGAACGCATATTTGGTGCTCGGGAAAGCGTTTTGTTCTGAACCTCATCAACTTTAGCACCCGGCTTGCCCGAACTCGGTGCTCTCCTTAGCGTCACCTGCATGTCCGAGACGCTCACCCCGATGATGCAGCAATACCACGGCATCCGGCGCACTTTGCCGCCGGATACGCTGTTGCTCTTCCGGCTCGGGGATTTTTACGAGATGTTCGGCGATGATGCCGCCGAGGGGTCGCGTATTTTGAACATCGCGCTGACCAAACGAAACGGCATGCCGATGGCCGGCGTGCCATCCCATGCGCTCGACGGCTACGTGCGGCGGCTGATCAAGGCGGGGAAGCGCGTGGCGATTTGCGACCAGACGAGCGAACCGAAGCCGGGGCAGATCGTCCAGCGCGAGGTGACGCATATCGTTTCGCCTGGCACCGTCGCCGACCTGCACATGCTCGATGCAAAGCGGAACAACTTCCTCGCGGCCGTGCATCCGGGCGCAAAGGGCGGCCACGGCTTTGCTTTTGTGGATCTCACGACGGGAGATTTCCGCCTTACCGAACTCGCCGACCGCACTGCGCTCGCCGACGAACTCGCCCGCGTCCAGCCCGCGGAACTGCTCGTCGCGGAGGAGAACTTGGAGAGCTACGGCGAAATGGGGCGCGTGCAGTCGCGCGACGGCTACACCTTTCTCGCGGAACAGGCATTCTTCGTTTTGCGCGAGCATTTCCGCGTGCAGTCATTGGATGGCTTTGGGTGCGCCGAGATGCCGGCGGCGATCGCCGCGGCGGGGGCGATTCTCCACTACCTCAAGGAACTGCGCCGCTCGCTCAACCACATCACCCGGCTCGCGGTGTATCGCAATTCGCAGTTCATGACCGTGGATGCGGCGACGCAGGTGAACCTCGAACTTGTGGAGGCGCGAGGCGGCGGACGTGACACATCGCTGCTCGGCTGTCTGGACCGCACCCTCACGCCAATGGGTGCCCGCAAACTGCGCGACTGGATTCTGCATCCGCTCTGTGACCTTGCGACACTGCGCGAGCGCCAGAATCTCATCGGCGACCTGCTCGCCGAGCCGTTCATCCTCGGGAATGTGCGGGAAACATTGAAAGGCATCCGCGACCTCGAACGCACCGTGGGCCGTCTCACGCAGACCGGCGGCAACGCACGAGACCTGCAAGTGCTGCGGACATCGCTCGAACAAATCCCGCAACTCCGCGAAGATCTCGCCGCACTGCTCCGACGCGAAGGCGGCGCGGCGCTTTTCACCAGCGCAGCAACATCCAATGCCCAAACAGAGCCTCCCACCGAAGACGCGCCCGCTTCCCACCTCTCACCTCTCACCTCTCACGGCCTCTGCGCGATCCTCCTTCCCCAGCTCCACGACCTCCCCCACGTCGTTGAACTCCTCGCCGCCGCCATCGTGGACGAGCCGCCCGCCTTCACGAAGGAAGGCGGAATTTTCCGCGATGGCTACCACGCGCCGCTCGACGAACTCCGAACTGCATCCCGCGGCGGCAAGGACTGGATCGCGCAGCTCCAGGAACGCCTCATCGCCGAGACGGGAATCAAGTCGCTGAAAATCCGCTACACGTCCGTCTTCGGCTACTTCATCGAAGTCACGAAATCCAACCTCGGTGCCGTCCCGCCGACCTGGCACCGAAAACAAACCATCGCCAACGGCGAACGCTACATCACGCCCGAGCTGAAGGACGTGGAAAACAAAATCCTCGGCGCGGAGGAACGCGGCAAGGCGCTCGAGCACGAACTTTTCATCCAGCTCCGCGACGAAGTGATGCGCGAGCTTTCCAAACTTCAGGAGACCGCCGCCGCCGTCGCCACACTCGACGTGCTCGCTGGCCTCGCGGAAACCGCGCGCCTTTATGGGTACTGCAAACCCGCCCTGAGCGCCGACCTCCGCATCCGCATCGAAGACGGGCGCCATCCCGTGCTGGACCAGTCGCTTGTCGAGGAAAAATTCGTCCCCAACGACGTGCTGCTCGACGACACCGCGAACCGGCTCCTCATTCTCACCGGCCCGAACATGGCGGGAAAAAGCACCTACATCCGTCAGGTCGCACTGCTCGTGCTAATGGCGCAGACCGGCTCGTGGCTTCCCGCGAAGTCCGCCGAGATCGG
The DNA here is from genome assembly GCA_945861385.1 of Prosthecobacter debontii. Classification (GTDB taxonomy): domain Bacteria; phylum Verrucomicrobiota; class Verrucomicrobiia; order Chthoniobacterales; family Chthoniobacteraceae; genus SXWH01. Next base: position 44,233 of record CAMAUI010000010.1, on the reverse strand, counting down.
CCTCGCCGACCGCATCTTCACCCGCGTCGGCGCGAGCGACGACCTCTCGCGCGGGCAGAGCACCTTCATGGTCGAGATGAACGAGACGGCGAACATCTGCAACAATGCCACCGCGCGCAGCCTGGTCATCCTCGACGAAATCGGGCGCGGCACCTCGACGTTCGACGGACTGAGCATCGCGTGGAGCGTCGCCGAGTTCCTTCACGACGAAACGAAATGCCGCACGCTCTTCGCCACGCACTACCACGAACTGACCGAACTCGAAATCACCCGCGGCGGCGTGAAGAACTACAACATCGCCGTCCGCGAATGGAACGACGCGATCATTTTCCTCCGCAAAATCGTCCGCGGTGGCGCGGACAAAAGCTACGGCATCCAGGTCGCCCGCCTCGCCGGCCTGCCGGCGAAAGTCATCTCCCGGGCGAAGGAAATTCTCAGCAACCTCGAACACCACGAACTCAACGCTGACGGAAAACCCACTCTCGCCGAAGCCCCGCCTCCGCCGAAGCACGGCAAACCTCGAGGGAAAAAGGCCGCGCAAAAGGCGAGGGAAGCGATGCCCGAGCAGGGGTCGCTGCTATGACCGCGCCTTGCCGCCATCGTCGGGAGTAGCAAACACGCGGACGAGGCGGCGGATGACTGACGTGCGCTATCAGGGAAGCCGCTGGCGCAGTCGCGCAAGTTGTTCATCAACGCGAGTGCGCGAGGCGGTGCTGCCGGCGGGGATGGTCCCGGGTTTTTCTGCTGCGGGTGCACCGGCGGGTTTCACGATCGTGGAGCCGGAGCCGCCGTAGCTGGTGATGCCAGAGGTGAGTTGCTGGTCTTCCTCGAGTTTTCGCAAAGGCGTGATGCCCGAAGCTTGCAGGACGCCGTGGTAGGCGCGCACAGCTTCCTCGGGCGTGATCTCGTGCTCGACAATGCGGCGCAGCATTTCGATGAAGGCGAGCGGGTGCTCGGCGTGGTTGATTTTGCGGCCGAAGAGGGCGACGCGCGCACCGTGCTTTTGCGCCTCGGCGATAAGCTTGAAGGCATCGTAGGTCGTGCCCGCGCCGCCGCCGAGGATTCCGACGATGAGGTTCGGGTCGTACGCGGCGAGTTCCTCCATCGCCTTCGGGCCGCGATAGACGATTTTCAAAAACACCGGACGCCCGCGCCCGGTCACGCCCGCGAGGCTGCGGATGATGTGGTCGTTGATGAAGCCATCAACCATCCCGGCGGAGATGCCGGGATCCACGTTCGGGTCGAAGACTTCGAGGAAGTAGCGGAAGCTTTTGCGCTCCGCCTCTTCGCGGAATTCCTTGAAGGCGCGCAGCGTCTCGTAGTCGCGATCAAGGTCGTTGGTGAATGTGACCGAGTAAAGGCCGAGGTCCGCGCCCACGTGCGGGGCGGCGGGATCGCAGTCAATCTGGCCGCATTTGATGTGGTCAATGGTCGCGGTGCGGAAGGGCCGCGAGGGCTGCTGGATGTATTCCGCGCCGCGGATGACCCAGATGTCCGTGGCGTCGTTCGCGCGCGCGGCGGGCGTGATGTGTGAGTTCTCGAAAAGCCCTTCGTTGATCGCCAGTTGTTCGACGTTCGACGCCGAGCAGAGCATGATGTCAATGAGCCCCTGCCGCACCACGTCGCGGATTTGCTGCCGGTATTCCGCGAGCGTTTTCCAGCGGATCTCCGACTTGAGCACGCGCTCGGGATTGAGCGGGCGCTTCCGGCCCGGCGCGGTGATGCCGAATGCCATGTCGGCGTCCTTCGCATCCGCGATGATGAACGCCTTGCTCCCCGAGGGATTCGCGCGGATGTCGGCGATCTTCTGGTCGAGCGACTTCTGCATTTCTAAGTGCGCGCAGATTGCGAGGATTTTCCGGCGTCGGCGCGGTGGCGGAACACGGGCTTCCAGCCGGTGCAGCGGGATGGGGTTAACGGAGATCCTTGTCCGCCGACGGCAGGCTGGAAGCCTTCTGTGCCATTCCTTCCCACAGGCAAGGATGCCTGTGTTTCCCTTTGCGTGAGACGAAAAATGCCGGGCATTTTCACAAGAGTTTCTCAGCCCTGCACCTTGCCGAGCGTGTCCTTGAGCGCCTTGGCGGAGCTTTGCAGGCCGTTGAGTTCCTTCGGCCACAGCTCGATCTCGAGCTGCTGCACGACGCCCGAGCGACCGACGACCGTCGGCACGCTGATCGCCACGTCGCGGATGCCATACGTGCCTTTGACCAGAGCCGAGACCGGCAGGATGCGGCGGCGGTCGAGGGCGATGCAGTCAATCACTTCGCGGATCGCGACGCCCACGGCCCAGCCCGCGCCGCCTTTGCGTGAGATGACTTCCGCGCCGCTCTTCTGGGTGCGCTCGAAAATCTGATTTTGAAACGTGGGCGTGATTCCCGCGAACTTCGTGAGCGGAAATCCGTCCACGGTTGCGGACGACCAGATCGGCACCATCGAATCGCCGTGTTCGCCGAGAATCATCGCGCGGACTTGCGTGGGCGGCAGTTTGATCGAGTCGGCGATCAGCGAGCAGAAGCGCGAGGTGTCGAGCATCGTGCCGAGGCCGATCACCTGCGATTCCGGCAGGCCGGTTTCCTTCCACGCGAGATACGTAAGGATGTCCACGGGGTTCGACACGACGAAAATGATCGCGTCCTTCCTGAGTCCCGCCGTCTTCAGGCTCGCGAGGATTCCGCGAAAGAGCGTGACGTTGCGATTGATGAGATCGAGCCGCGATTCGTCGGGTTTACGCCGCAGCCCGGCTGTGATGCAGATGATGTCGGCGTCGGCGCAGTCGGCGTAGTTGCCGGCACGGATGACCTGGTCGCTGCAAAATGCCGCGCCGTGCAGCAGGTCGAGCGCTTCGCCCTCGGCCGTGGCCTTGTTGGCATCGAGGATGACGAGTTCGCGGATGATGCCGCTGCATTGCAGCGCGAACGCCGCGCATGAGCCGACGCGGCCTCCACCGCCGATGATTGCTACTTTCATTTTACTTGGAGAGGTTGGCGACGATTTCGTCGGTGAGTTTCTGCACGAGGGATTCGATCTCGGCGTCGCTCGCGGGCGCTGCATTCGTCAGCGGATTAAACGGCGTCACCGGCGACGAGCAGCCGTGCGAGCCGCACATCTGCGTCCACGGATCCACTTCGCAAAGGCCCGCGGGCTTGAGGTCGTAGCGGTCGTCGGGAAGCCCGAGGCGTTTCTTGATGTCGAGCAATTCGGGCAGCTTGTCGCATGGGATGGACACGCCGCCGGGGATGGACTGCGCGAGGATGACCGTGCGGCAATACGCGTCGGTGATCTCCATTTTGAAATACGCGTCCTCGACCGACTTGCCCCAGCAGATGACGCCGTGGTTGCCCATGAGGATGGACTGATGCTTCGGCGCGAGCGGGAAAATCTCCGCGGCGATCTCGGGCGAGCCGGGCGTCTTGTAAGGCGTGTAGGCGACCGTGCCGACGAACACTTCCAGCTCGGGGATGAGTCGCGGCGGGGGCTGCATTCCTTTGATCGCGAACGCACCCGCGTGGCACGGATGCGCGTGACAGACGCTCATCGCCTCGGGCGTGGAGTGGAAGATGGCCATGTGCGTCGTGATCTCGCTGGAGCGTTTCCACGTTCCGCCGAGCTGCGTGCCCTTGCCATCCACCATGCACAGCATGTCGGGATTCATGAAGCCCTTGCTGACGCCGGTCGGCGTGCAGATGAAACGGTCCGGCGCGAGGCGCGCGGAGATGTTGCCGCCGTTGCCATCGCAGTACTCCCGCGCCCAGATGCGCCGGCCGATGTCGCAGATCTGTTCCTTGATTTCGTTGGCCTCCTTCGATGCGAAAAGGCGCACGTCCTCCGCGCTGTATGCACCCGGCGCAGCCACGGGCGCGTAACCCGCGGACGCGGCGCTCCCGCTCGTGGATGGCGTTGCGCCGTCATAGACGATCTTGATGCCGGCTTCCATGAGGATGTCCCGTGCGCCCGGAGTCAGGCGGATTTCGCCATCCTGCCGGAATTCCTTCGCGCCGGACTTCACAAAGTCGGCTGCTTCTTTCTGTGCGATCAGTTTCATAGTTTATTCCTTGTAGAAAATTTCGTCCACCAGCGCGGCGCAGTAGGCGTCCACCGGGGTTGGCTTCTCGAATGGGCACGCCGCCTCGCGGCCCTCGCTGATGGCGATCTGCTGCCCGACGCCCGCGCCGAGCTGATCGTAAACGACGATGGCCGGGTCGTGTTTCGCCGTGCCGCCGAAGGTGTCCGTCCTCCAAGGCAGCGTGAGCAGCAGGCGTTCGCCAAAGTATTTTTTCGAGCGCACCGAAAGCGTCACGCGGCCGATGACTGTGCCCATTCTCATAGCATGGCCTCCTTGATCGAAGCGTCGCCTGAGTGCCGCGAGGCTTTGGAGTGCGGGGGCTTGACCCCGCTTTTCTTCGCACTGCGAAACGTAAACGAACTCGTGGCGACCTCGCGGGCATATACATCGCTGGCCGAATCGCACGCGACCGAGAAGCGATGCTCCGCGACCGCAGCTCCGAAAGCCAAAGCGGCGTCAAGCCGCCGCACTCCAAAGGCTGGCGCCACGCTCGATGACCCTTTTCCAAAGCCGATCAATTTTGTCTTCATCCGAGGTTCAGTTCCTTCTCGGGATCGATGATGCCCATCACGGTCCAGCGCGCGGGGCTGTGCTGGTCGCCGACCATCTTGCGCGCCTCGCTGCCGTCGCTCGAAATCATCACCTTCTGCCCGATGCCCGCGCCCAGTGAGTCTATCACGATCTGAGGCGCGAGATCCGGACTCTCCGGCATCGCGATAAGCAGCCTCCAGCCTTCGAGGCTCCGGTGCTTCACCGTCGAGGTGACGTGTCCTTTGATGGTCGCAAGGCGCATTTAGAAAAGATTGAGATTCTCGACCATCACGCAGCGGCGTGAGCGGGTGAATGTCATCGGCGTGGTCACGCCTTCGCCGGTCGGCGTGGCGACCGAGAAGCTGAGGAAGCCCTCGCCGCCGAGGCCGAGGCCGGTCATGCACGGGCCGTTCTTGATGAAGAGCGTCGTGTCCACGATCTGCGCCATCTTGGTGAGATTGCGGATGTTTTGCGAATGCATGATCGCCGTGTGCTTGTAGCCGTGCTCGGCGCGGATTGCGGCCTCGATGCCGGCATCAACATCGCGCACGCGGACGATGGGGATGAATGGCATCATCTGCTCCTCATCAACGAAGATGTGATCCGCTTTCGTCTCGCCGAAGAGCAGTTGCGTCCCCGCTGGCACATTGAGGCCGATGGCCTTCGCGAGCACCGCTGCATCGCGTCCGACGAGGTCGCGATTCACGACCGGGTGCGGGCAGCCCGCGCCTTTTCCCTGCGTGAAAACGAACGCCTTTTCCGCGAGTGCCTCGACCTGGCGGGCGTCGAGTTGCACGGCGCCTGCGCGCTTCAGCGCAGCCATGAGTTTGTCCGCGACCGCCTCGACGACGAAGACCTCCTTCTCGCCGATGCAGAGCAGGTTGTTGTCGTAGCTCGCGCCCTGGATGATGCACTTCGCCGCGTTGTCGAGATCGGCGGTCTCGTCCACCACCACCGGCGGGTTGCCCGGCCCCGCACACACGGCGCGCTTGCCGATCTTCATCGCGGCGGCGACGACGGCCGGGCCGCCGGTGACGCAGAGAAGTTTCACATGCGGGTGTCTGCACATCGTGTCGAAAGTTTCGAGCGTCGGCTTCACGACCGTCGTGAGCAGGTCGGAGATGCCGATCTCTTGAAAGATTGCCTCGTTGTATGCGCGCACCGCCAGCGCCGCGATGTTGCACGCGGCGGGATGCGTGTTGAAAACAGCGGCGTTGCCCGCAGCGATCATGTTGATCGCGTTGCCGGTGAGCGTCGGGACGCTGTGCGTCGAGGGCGTCACCGCGCCGATCACGCCCCAAGGCGCGTAATCAATGATCGTCAGGCCGAAGTCGCCGCTGAACGCCATGCGCTCGAGAAACTCGACGCCCGGCACGAGGTCGCCGCAAATCTTTAGCTTCTCGATCTTGTGGTCGAGCCGACCGATCTTCGTCTCAGCGAATTCGATCTCGCCCCACTCCTTCGCCTTCGCGACGCACATCTTGCGGATGACTTGGATCGCCTTGCGCCGAGCCGAGACGCCGAGGTCGCGCAGCTTTTCAAAGGAACGATGCGCAGCCTCGCAAGCGTCCTCCATTTTTTCATACACACCGAATTTGCCCTGCGCGGACGGCGTGCTTTTCGAATGCGTGCTCAACCGGGCGAGCACTTCGCTCACGACTTTGGATACCAGTTTTTCGTCAATCGTTGTCATGCTGGGAAAAGGTTAAGATACCGGTGCGGTGTCTGAGTGCCGCGAGGCCTTGGAGTGCGGGGGCTTGACCCCGCTTTGGTTTTCATCGGTTGGCCGGTGGAGCGTCGAACAAGTCGCCGGGGTATTTCTGCCCGCGACACTCGACGAGCGTCGCAAGTCTTCCGCGCCGAAAGTCAAAGCGGGGTCAAGCCCCCGCACTCCAAAGGCTGGCGCCACGTTCGATGACCCTTTGCTGTTCGAGAGTTTCATTGCGCTTTGTAGAGGATGGTTTTTGCGACATCGACCGTGTCCACGATGCCGATCACCACGGCGTCCACGGGCGAGTCCTTGTCATCGGCGGCGAGCCGGGCGGAGCTGCCCTGCACGACGAGCACGATCTCGCCTTCGCCCGCCCCGAGGGTGTCCACGGCGACGAGCGTGCTGGTACCGGGCTTCCATTCCTTCGCGGTCGGCGAATCAATCACGAGCGGACGCACGAGGAGAAACTTGTTCCCCAGCATCTTCGTGTTTTTTTTCGTCGCGACGACGCTGCCTTCTACGCGGGCGAGAATCATGTTCGGAAAGCCGTGCTCCTTACTTCGTCTTCGGCAGCACTGCGCCGAGGTCGTTGTGCGGGCGGGCGATGACGCTGACGCTCACGACTTCGCCGAGTGATTGTGCTGCGATTTTGCCGGCCTCGGTCGCGGCCTTGACGGCGGCGACGTCTCCGGAGACGCAGACGGTCACCATCGCGTTGCCAACCTGGGTGATGGGGCCGACGAGTTCGACGTTGGCAGATTTGAGCATTGCGTCCGTCGCCTCGACGAGTGCGACGAGGCCGCGGGTTTCGATTAGTCCGATTGCTTGTTGTGACATGATGTTTTTTTGTTTGTTAGTTGAGTTGTGAGAGTTTGGCCCACGCGTTGCGGGCGATGATGATTTCCTCGTTCGTGGGGATGACGCGCACTTCGATCTTCGAGCGCGGCGTGGAGATGACGGCCTCAAATGCGGCGGTGCGGTTGTTCGTTTCCCGATCCAGTTCGAGGCCGCAAAAATCGAGATCCGCGCAGATTTTCTCGCGCAGCCACGGATGGTTCTCCGCGATGCCGGCGGTGAAGATGAGGACGTCCGCGCCGTTCAACTCGACGAGGAACTGGCCGATGTATTTTCGGATGGCGGCTACGAAGACATCGAGCGCGATTCGCGCGTCGGCGTTGCCTTTTGCCGAGGCTTCGATGAGGTCGCGGATGTCGCCGGTCGCGAGGCCTGACATGCCCTTGAGGCCCGACTGCGAGGTGAGCGCTTTTTCCACGGCGTCAATGCCGAGGCCGAGATCGCGCGCGAGATAGATGAGCGCGAAGCAGTCGAAGTCGCCGACACGGTTGTTTTGCGGCAGACCGCTCTGAGGTGTCATGCCCCAGCTTGAGTCAATCGCCTTTCCATCGCGCACCGCGGCGATGGACGAACTGCCGCCGAGGTGGCAGGAGATGATGCGGAGTTTGTCCGTGCCGCGGAGTTCCGCGCAGCGCTGTGTGACGAAGCGATGGCTCGCGCCGTGGAAGCCCTGGCGGCGGATTCCGTATTTCGTCTCCCACTCGCGAGGCACGGGGTAGCGGGTGTTTTTTACCGGCACGTCGTCGTAAAACGCCGTCTCGAATGTGCCGATGCAAGGGAGCTTCGGGTGCGACTTGTGAAAGCTGCGCACGGCGGCGACGTAGGGCGGATTGTGCGCGGGCAGGAGCGTGTTGATTTCCTCCATCGCGCGCAGCACGGGTTCGCCGAGCACTTGTGTGCCCGAGATGCCGCGCGCCATCACGGGCTTGAAGCCGACCGCCGCGAGATCGCCAAACCCGCCGAGCAATTTCTCGACGAGCGCGATCGCCGCGGTGTGATCAGGCAATGATGTCGTGCCTTTTTGCTCCGGTTCGCTGCCGATTTGAGCCTTCCACGGGGATTCCGCGCTGCCGATCCGCTCGACGCCGCCCTTCGCCAGCACGCGCTCGGAAGGCATCTCGATCAAGCGGCACTTGAACGAGGTGCTGCCGATGTTGGCGACGAGGATGGTGTTCGGATTCATCGGAGCGCGTGGAAGCGCGTGGTTACTTCGCGGCGGCGTTCGCGGGTTTTCCGCCGAGGAATTTCCCGAGAAGGTGCAGGTCGTCGTGCGGACGCGGGATCACGTGGACGGCGACGACTTCGCCGATGGCGGTCGCTGCGGTCGCGCCGGCTTCGACGGCGGCTTTCACCGCGGCGACGTCGCCTTTTACAAAGACGGTGACGTAGCCCGAGCCGACTTTTTCCCAGCCGATGAGTTCCACGTTCGCTGCCTTGGTCATGGCATCAGTCGCTTCAAATTGAGCGACGAGGCCCTTGGTTTCGATCATTCCGATTGCTTGTCCAGACATGGTGTTGGTTTCCTTTCGAGGTTAAGAGGTGAAGAACTTGAGGAGGTCCGGCGTGGGCCGGGCGATGACGTGGGACGCGACGAGATTGCCGACGCGTTTGGCCGCTTCCTTCCCGGCTTCGACGGCGGCTTTGACGCTGCCGACATCGCCGCGGACGATGGTGGTGACCAGCGCCCCGCCGATCGGGATGGATTTGACCAGTTGCACATTCGCGGCCTTGACCATGGAGTCACTGGCTTCCACCAGGCCCACGTAGCCGCGCGTTTCGATTAGTCCGATTGCTTCGCTCATTTGTTTTTGTTTTGTTTTGGTTTGAGATTCGGCCCGCGAAAATCGCGAATTGGCGCGAAAGGTTGTTGGTTGTGTTTTTTTGTTTGGTTCAGGTCTTGATGAGTTCGACTTTCTCCGCGCGTTCGAGGTCGCAGGCGTTGGCCTCGTCGGTGTCCATGTGAACTTCGAGCTTGAAGCTCGGATCAACTCGCACGATGAGGTCGTCGAAGCGTGTGTTGCAGGCGGGCGAGGTCACCTTCAGGGTGATCCGGTCGAGGTGCTTCACTCCGTAAAACTTGGCGTCGGCTGGCGACATGTGGACATGTCGGGCCGCGCGGATGAGCCCTTCCTTCATTTCCAGCATGCCCTTTGGCCCCATCACGTAGCCGCCCGGCGTGCCCTTGATGTCGCCCGACATGCGCACCGGCAGGTCCACGCCAAGCTGGATTGCGTCGGTGATGGCGAGTTCGATCTGCGTGAGACTCCGGCACGGGCCGAGGATGCGGAGATTCGGGATCACGCGCCGCCGCGGCCCGATCAGCGTGACGGTCTGCTCCGCGGCAAACTGCCCCTCTTGGTAGAGCCACTTGTGAACCGTCAACGTCGCCCCCGGGCCGAAAAGGACTTCGAGGTTTTCCGGCGAAATGTGCATGTGCCGCGCGGAGCTGTTCACCACGAGCGTCGGGGCCGGTGTCGCAGGCAATTCGCGCCCGATCTGCCGCAAGAGCGACGAGCGGACGAGGTCTTCGACGACAGACCTGTTGGAATTGAGAGCGGCGTTCATATCCAGAATGGAAAAGCGTTATGACTGATATCAATCATATAACTTCCGGGAAGGGCGTCAACAACAATTTGTAAAATCTTTTTATGGGCGTATTCAGTCATAAAATATGGACCGGAAACCCGCCCTCGCCGCTCTCTGTCGGTGTGGGGTGGTCTTCGGCTGGAATTGCAGGGGAGGGATCCTTCCCAGAGGCCCAGATGTGATGTTCTCGTTCGATGCTGATGCCCGAGAGAGTGAGTTTCTCGTAAGGAACATCCGTCAGCAGTCGGTCCACCTGACTCCAGGGCAGGAGAAAATGCGGGGCGGTCTGGTTGAACTTTGAGCTATCAATGCAAAAGACGCTCCGGCTACTTCGTCGAAGCACGACTTTTTGCTGCTCGATAATACCCGCCTGCGAATTCCAAAGCCCGTCCGCGTTCATCGCCTCAGCAGAGAGGAATGCCGTGTCGAAGCTCCAAAAATCGAGGCTCTTTCGGGCGGATTCCCCGACGAGAGTGGATTGCCGGTGCAACAACTCGCCTGCCAGTTGAAATATCCTCACACCCGGGATCGCGGCGAGCATTTCACCGACGGGCAGGTTCGACGTGACAACTGTGATGGGCGTGACCGGATTGTCCCGAAACGTCTCAGCCAGTGCAAAAATGGTGGTCCCTGAATCGAAGAAGTAGGTTCGGTCCGGTTCGATGAGCAAACGCGCCGCCTTGGCGATTTTAGCCTTTGGGCGGGAAGCCTGGCTTTGCCGCTCCCTAAATGACGGAAATCGCTCATTAAACTCCGAGAGGGCGCCGCCGAATGTCCGGGTGATCTTCTTCTCCTCGACCAGCACCGCAAGGTCGCGGCGTGCCGTTGCCTCTGAGACGCCCAGTCGCCGGCACAGTTCCTTCACTGGAAGGTAGCGATGGTGTTCAAGCAGTTGGGCGAGTTTTTCGCGACGAGCCTGAACGACTTGAAACGACACTTTCACGCCGGCATCATACACTTTTATGAGCGAAGTCAATTATATCCATGCGATGAATCTGCTGAGGCTCCTATGCTTCATTTTCGCACCGGTTGACTAGGGAGGATGCGGAAAGCAGGCGCTATTTATCCGAGAGCGTGTGGCTGCCGTCCCAGTCAACGGGCGGGGCTTGTTGCATGAATTCCTCGCAGCGAGCGGCGTACATCCCGCATAGGAAATCGCCACCACCGATTTGGGTGGCCACTTTTCGGAAAAGTTCGCCCGCCTCCCTGAAGCTTCTCCTCCTGTAGAGCGCCCGGGCCTCGTGGTAATCAGCCAGCCACGCGGGCGGGGGTGCGGTCTTGTCGGAGAGGGGGATGAAAACGTTCACGGGGTGGGTCTTCCCTTTTACGCGGAGGAAATCCACGTGTCGGAAGATGAAATGCTCGCGCGTGAGCGCCTCGACGCTCTCGCCGACGAGACAGTCAGTGTGAAACTGTTTTGTCGCCGACTCGAGCCGCGCGGCGAAGTTCACGCCGTCGCCGAGCACTGTGAATTCGCGCCGCTCAGGGTGGCCGACTTCGCCGACGATGACATCGCCGTGGTTGATGCCGATGCCGATGCTGATCTCGCGCCTGTCGTCGCGTGCATGCCACTGGTTGTTCAGTTCGCGCAGCGTCGGGCGCATCTTCAAGGCCGTGGCGACGGCACGCCGGGCGTCCTCGGCGGGGCCGTTGGTGTGAGTGTCGCCCCACGCGGCCAGGATGGCGTCGCCGATGAATTTCTGCGCGTTGCCTTCGCTCTCCTCGATGTGGTTCACCATTTGTTCGAAGTATTCATTGAGCTGCCCTACGAGGTGCTCGGGCTTGGCGCTCTCGGACCAGGTGGTGAAGCTGCGGATGTCACTGAATAGCACGGCCACCGCGCGCTTTTCGCCCGCGCGGCCGTGCTCGAATTCCTCGGCATTCTTCAAAATCACAGCCGCGATCCGCTTGCTCACAAAACGGTTCAGCACACTGCGGGTGTGCGCCTTTTCCCACTGCTCGAGGAAAAAGAGGTACACGACGCCAAATGCCCCGGTCGCGAAGAGTCCGAAAAGCGATGGAACCACCGGCATCAATATCCCCTTGGTCGTGAAGACTGCCTGCATGCCGGCGAGAAATCCGGCTCCAAGAAGCAGGATGACGCCGCTTTGCAGAACCGCGTTGTGGATCAAGAGCGCGGTGAGCGCCGCGAGTATCGCGCAGCCAAGTGCCACGAGGGTTGCCACGGATGGCGCTGCGTCCTTGATTGTGCGGCCTTCCAGCAGGCTTGCGGCGAGTTGCGCGTGGATCTCGATGCCCGGGGTCTCGCCACCGAATGGCGTCGCGTGGACATCGTGCAACACTTCCGCGTACGGGCCGATGAAGACGAGCTTGTCCTTGAAGGCGGCGCCGTTCGCCGTGCGCGGGTCGTTTTTCCAAGTGGATTCGATGAAGAGGTTCTCTATCGGCACGGAAGGGTAGGTGAGTGCCGGTCCGGAGAAATTGATCGCCTCGTCGTGGCCGCTCGGGGCTTCCGTGCCCGCGAACCGGGCAACGGCGAGGGGGGCAAATGCGACGAGATTGCCGCTCTGGTCGTCCATCCCGAATTCGCGAAGCTCCGAGGTGCGGTAGTCGAAACGTCGCATCACGTCGTCCACATCCTTTGAATACTTGGCAAAACCGACGTGCTCGATTCCTGCGGCGGATGTGAACCTGGAGTTTGGCTGGAAGAAGACGAACTCGTTGGCTTTTGCGCCGCCCTGTTGATCAGCCGCACGGGCTTGCAGGACGGAAGCCAGCACGATGCGACCGCGGTACTTTTCGAGCACGGCGGCCAATTCCTCGTCGCCCTCCCGTTCGGAGGCGAACACGACGTCCACTGCGATCACGCGCGCGCCAGACTTGAAAATGCGTTCGATCGCCCGTGCGAAAACCGGCCGCGGCCAGGGCCACGAGTTGTCATGCATCATCCGCAGCGCCTCGGATTCGCCGATGTGCCCGGCGTAGTTTTTCTGGTCGAGGCTCGACGATTTGATCCCGACAATGACGATGTCCCGGTTGTTTGGCCGTAATCCGCGGAGCCGGAATCGCATGTCATGCGCCTGACCTTCCCACTTGCGGACTGTGTCCCGCGTGCGAAACCAATCGCTCACTCCCATCTGCCAGACGAGGATTGCGAAAAGGAGCATCACGACGACCCGCCCATTGCGGAGCCAGCGAAGCAGCGGGATGCGACGTCCGCTCTGGGTTGGTGCTGGCGGATTCATCGGCGCACTCGCGATGTCCTACACCGCCGGCATCTGCTGCGTGAGGCAGTGGAAGGCTCCGAGGCCCCAGATCAGCTCACGGCAGTCTATCGGCACGATTTTGCGGCCGGGCAGCGCCTTGTCCAGGATCGCCGCTGCCCAGCGGTCATTCGAGTCCGCGAAGACCGGGAGTAGCACGACGGTGTTGGCGATGTAAAAATTCGCGTAGCTCGCGGGCAGACGCCGCCCGTCCCGGATGATCTTGCTCGGCATCGGCAGCTTGTGGACGTCGAAGCGCGAGAGTTCGCTGTCCTCCTCGCCGGCGACGGGGTCGTTGTCGCCGTCCTCGTCAGCGTGGTCGGCGAGTGCGCGTGAGGAGCCGTTCGCGGTGAGCGATGCGAGGTGGTCGAAGTTCGCCTTCAGCGGCTCGAAATTCGCGTCGCGTTCATCCTCCTCAAAAGCGCACACGATTTCGTCGCTGCTTACGAAACGCGCGATGTCGTCCACGTGGCCGTCCGTGTCGTCGCCCTCGATGCCATCGCCGAGCCAGAGGATTTCCTTCACGCCAAGCCAGTCGCGGAGTTTTTGCCCGATCTGCGCCTGGGAGAGGTCGGGGTTGCGGTTTTGGTTCAGGAGGCAGCTCCGCGTCGTGAGCAGGAGTCCCTCGCCGTTCACGTCAATCGAGCCGCCCTCGAGGACCATGCCGGGGTATTCGACGGGCAATCCCAGTTTTTCCGCGATGGCAGTCGGCACGTAGTCGTCGTCCTCGAAAGGCGGATACTTCCAGCCCCATGCGTTGTACTCCCAATCGAGTGCGAGGAGCTTCGGATCTTCGCGGCGCGTGACAAAGATCGGGCCGTGATCCCGGCACCAGGGCTCGTTGGTGGGGATGTGATGGAAAGTCACGTGGCTCGCCGACGCGCCGACGCGGGAGAGGATGCGCTTCACGTCCTCCTCGTGTGCAGAGTCGCAGACGTTGATGTGGACCGGCTCAGAATCCGCCAGTGCGTGGACCATCTTTGCGAGGGCTGGCATCGCCTTGTCATACGCGTTTTTGCCGGGGAACGAGATTCCCTCGCGGCGCGGCCAGCTCAGCCATGTCGCGGCATGCGGCTCCCACTCCGCAGGCATGCGGTAGCCGCGGGCGGATGCGGGCGGCGATTGAATGGCTGTGGCGCTGGCTTCGGGTTCGGGCATCAGTCGAGGAATCGTTTGGTAATGTCACCGTAGGCGTCAATGCGGCGGTCGCGGAGGAAAGGCCAGTGCGTGCGCTGGAATTCGAGCGCGCCGAGATCCGCCTCGACGATGAGGTTCTCCTCCAGGTCCACGGCCGCCTTTTTCAAAATGATGCCCGCGGGGTCGGCGACGAAGCTCTGCCCCCAAAATTCCAGGCCAGGGCCGCCGTCCGGCGCTTCGCGACCGATGCGATTGACGGCGGCGACGTAGCAGCCGTTTGCGATCGCGTGCGAACGCTGGATGGTCTCCCACGAACTGTGCTGCCGCGCGCCGTGCTCCGCTTTCTCGGATGGATGCCAGCCGATGGCGGTCGGGTAGAAAAGAATCTCCGCGCCGCTCAGCGCAGTGAGGCGCGCGGCCTCGGGATACCACTGGTCCCAGCAGATGCAGACGCCGATTTTCCCAAAGCGCGTCTGCCATGAGTGGAAGCCGAGGTCGCCGGGTGTGAAATAAAACTTCTCGTAGAATAGCGGGTCGTCGGGGATGTGCATCTTGCGATACTTCCCGAGGGGCGAGCCGTCGGCGTCGAGGATCGCAGCGGTGTTGTGGTAGAGGCCCTGCGCGCGGCGCTCGAAGAGCGATGCGATGATGACGACACCGTGCTCCTTTGCGACAGCCGCGAGCGCCTCCGTTGTCGGCCCGGGGATGCTCTCGGCGAGGGCGAAGTATTTGTGGTCCTCGACCTGGCAGAAGTAGTGCGATGCAAAAAGTTCCTGCGTGCAGATGATCTCAGCGCCCGATTTTGCCGCCTCACGGATGCGCTCGATCGTGTGCGCGACGTTGGCCGCCGGGTCGGGGCTGACGGCGGTCTGGATGAGGCCGAGTGTGACTTTGCGGGACGACATGAGACGATGCGCTTGCAGTGGCTCGCGGAGCTGCTTCCGGGAGGTGTTGGAAAAATGCGGTTACTTCGCTTCGGAGCGCGGGACGATTTTGATGCTCACGACATTCATGCGCTTCACCGGGCGGTCGCCGGGCTTGGTCGTCTCAGTGGTGGCGATTTTCTCGAGCACTTCGTCGCCTTTGATGAGCTTGCCGAACGCGGTGTATTGCTTGTTCAGAAAGCTCGGCTTGCCGTGGCAGATGAAGAACTGGCTGCCCGCGGAGTTCGGATCCTGCGAGCGCGCCATGCTCAGCACGCCGCGGACGTGATCCTTGTCGTTGAACTCGGCATCCACCTTGTGCCCCGGGCCGCCCGTGCCCCACATCGCCTCTTTCTCCTCGTCCTTCGTGAGCGGGTCGCCGCCCTGGATCATGAAGTCCTTGATGACGCGGTGGAAGCAGGTGCCGTCGTAGAAACCTTTTTTCGCGAGCGCCTTGAAATTCTCGACGTGCTTCGGCGCCACGTCGGCCCAGAATTCGAGAACCATCACGCCCTCGCTCGTGGTCACGACTGCGACCTCGTCGGCGGCGGGCTTGGGCGTGGCGTCGGGTTTTTCGTCGGCGGCAAAGGCGCGGGTAACGGTGAATGCGGCGATGGTGAGTGCGAAAAGCGAGTGCAGTATTTTCTTCATGGCTCCAGCAAATACACGCGGGCGCTTCGCTGTCACGCGGAGAAATGCATCATCATTTCGCCGGTGCGAGCAGCACGGCTTCCAACTGCGCGAGCTTTTCCGGCGTGCGCACTTTGCGCGAGCCGGTGAGCACGTGCGCAAAGTTGTCCGCGCTGATTTCCTCGGGATGGATCGTGTAGCCCGTGTTGCCGCCCGTGCGCGCCGCGAAATCCGTGAGGTCGTCCTCGTGAAATGTGCGCGGCCTCGCCGCCACCTCGATCCACACCACATCGAGGTACGCGGTGATGCGCTTGCCGAGCTTCGCGTCGAACGCCGCGTGCTTCGACAGATTGTATGGCACCACGCGCACCTCCTCGCCGCCCGCGAGCTTCGCGCGGATCGCGTGTGTGGTGGTGATCGCATCCGGGTTGATGATGCCGCGCTGCCTCCAGCCGTCGGGCTCGGGAGGATTCGCCAGCGGCTCGAAGCCAAACACCGCATAAATCGCATCACGCCGCGCCGGGTTGTGCCGGCTGAAAATGTGAAACAGCTCGTGCGCGCACAGGAACGGCAGTGCGTCCCCCCGCCTCCGCTGCGCATCCCGCTCGGGGAAAATGATCGCATTGCGCCGCGTGTAGGGCGTCCCGAAATCCTCGTCGCCATTCGTCTTGATGAGCAGAATCTCCGCGGGCAGCCGCAGCTTCAGACGCTCCGCCGCCGGCGCGAGCTGCGCGAATGCCGCGGCAAACGCCGTCTTTTCATCCTCTGTCCAGTCCCGCCCACACTTCGCCACATGCCTCTTCACGTCATCCAGTGACACCGGCTCAGTGCTCCGCAGAAACATGGCGCGGTTCAGCGCATTCAGTGCGCGCAAATACGGATCCTCCTCCGCGAGAAACTTCCCCGCCTCCTCCGCCGTCGCAAATCGCACCTTGCTCCCCGCGAGCACCGGCGCGTCCTCCGCATTCACGAATCCGGTTGCGACGGCGGCGATGATGAGAAGCACGCGAACGAATTTTTCCATCCGCCGAGCAAACATGCGCCGACACCCGGGTGTCACGCCCACGCGCGCAGTCCGCCTTCCGCAGCGACGTGGGGCTGGTTGCCCGCGGTTCATTTTCCGGAGCAAAAACGGCAAGCCGGTCAGGAGCCGGAGCGCGCCCTTCCAGCCGAGCCGGTGATCCAGATGACGACCGGAACCCCCAAGGCGGCGATGTAGAGGTACAGGGCTGGCAGATACTTCGTCTGAAAGCCGCTGGTGACCTGTTGTTCAAGTGCGCTCGAGATCGGATCCTTTGCGCTTCCAGACGTCCCCTTGCTCAACTCCTCCTTGATCTTGCGCTCGATGGGAAAACCGATGGCCAATTGCAGGCAGACAAGCCCAAGCGCGATGGCAGCGTACCGCCCCGCCTGTGCCGGATCATTCGTGTCGTCGCCCACCTCACGCCACGCCGCCCGCAGGGCGAGGAGCAACACGATTGCCGATGCCAGCACACAAAGACCCATGCCGATTCCCGGATCGTCACTTTTGCCGCTGGAGGGCTGCCGCAAATTCTTGAATTCGTCTCCCGCGCTGGCGCGACCGACTGCCGTGTCGAAGCCGGACTGCTTGAACAGTGTTTTGCCCTGGCATTGAAACTCGACCCAAGGCAGCAGGAACATGACTGCGGCTGCGAGCAATGACGCGAGGCTCACTTTCTTGGCTTGCATGTGGCGCCACTACCGGAGTTGCCGTGCTGCCGCAAGGCAAAGGTGGAATCGTTCGCTGCGGCGCAGGATGCCGCCAACTGTGGCGGGCTCGAAAATCCCGCCGTACACGATTTCCTTGCCTCGTGCTGCATGCGCCGGCAGCGTGCGCGCTCCATGACCGACATCCGCATCATTCTTCACACCAACAAGGGCAGCATCGAGGCGACGTTCTTCGCGAGCAAAGTGCCGATGACCTGCGCAAACTTCCTGAATCTCGCCACGCGCGGCTACTACGACGGGCTGAAGTTCCACCGGGTCATTCCCGACTTCATGATCCAGGGCGGCTGCCCGACCGGCACCGGCACAGGCGGTCCCGGCTACAAGTTTGGCGATGAAATTGACCGCTCACTCACGCACAAGGGGCCGGGCATGTTCTCGATGGCCAATGCGGGGCCGGGCACCAATGGGAGCCAGTTTTTCATCACCCACGTCCCCTGTCCGTGGCTCGATGGAAAGCACGCCGTCTTTGGCGAGGTGACGAAGGGGCAGGATGTGGTGAATGCGATCAAGGCGGGCGACACGATCAGGAAGATCGAAATCCTCGATTCCGCGGACGCGCTCTTCGCCGCGCAGAAGGCGAACCTTGACAAGTGGAACAAGGTGCTCGGGTAGCGATCCATCGCCGGGAGGCACGGCAAACCGCACCTTCGATGTTTCACTCCCCGCGAGCAGGAAGCCGGTGCGCTATTTCCCGGTGAGTTGCGGTTTCGCGACATTCACCGTCAGGCCGAAGAGCTTCCATGTTGAGGACTCGAAAACATATTCGAGCCGGAAGGTCACGCGCGTGGCGAGCGCCGCCGGCGCACCGATGAAGACATCGCAGTCGAACGTCCCGGTCACGATCAGCACGCCCTCGGAATTCACCCGCAAAGGTTCATCGAGTTTCATCTTTGCGTCCGCGATGGGGGAGAGATCCACCTTTGCCTCCACGAACGGGCGGAAGGTCATCTCCAGGGCGGAAACCGTGATGCGGCGGGCCTTGTTCATGGGATCCGAGTCCTCGACGCTCCGGCTCTCGGTTCCGGCATAATTGAGAGCCTGCGGATCCTTGCCGCGATATTTCCAGCGGTCGGAGACGCTCTCGCGGAAGGCCTTGAAATCCGCGCTTTTCACGGCGGTGTTGAAATCGAGGAGCGATCGCTTCACGAGCAGAGCGACCTGGCGCTCCGGCGGGATCGGCGTGGCGATCGGTTCGAGGAACGCCTTGCTGCGCTCCGCCTTGCTGTCGCTGCTCCGTGCCTCCACGGCGAAGACGTCCTCCACCATCCCGGGACGCTCAGACAAGGGCTGCCTAGCCTCGATGAGCCTCCATGCACCGCCCTCTTTTACAAAATCAAAATCCAACACCTCCTTTGTGTCATTATTAAGGACGAACTCGCCACGCACCCGCATCAATTCGCCTCGCGCCTCGGGCTCTCCGAGCGTCACGGATTTCGTCTCCCCGAGCCCGAGATCCCTCACGCGGGCCTCGAAGTATTTCCGCGACCGCGTGAGTTTGAATGTCGAGGCTGCGGAATCATAGGCGTCCGCTGTTTTCCCCTCCTTCAAACGCGCCAGAAATTGCTCCGCCGCTTCCCGCGGGCTGGGAACCCGCCCACCGCAGCCGGCGAGGAGGAACAAAGTCAGGAACAGGATGATGATTCGCACGGTGCGCCTGAAAATATGGGCAGACGGTCCTTTGGCGCAACCGCGAATCCACGCATCGCGGAAAATCAACGGCTCCACTCCAGCATTCGCCTCACCGACTCCTCGGCGCGGGCGCGTGTTGCCTCGGGGATGATGATCTCCGGTGCGAGGTCGCGCAGGCACGCGTGCAGTTTCTCAAGAGTGTTCATCTTCATGTACCGGCAGTCGGCGCACGCGCATTTGTCTGTCGGGCCGGGGATGAATTCCCTGCCCGGCACCTCGCGCCTCAGCCGGTGCAGCATCCCGCTTTCCGTCACGATGATGAAGGCGCGCGCGGGGCTGCTCTTGCAGAAGCTCACCATTTTCTCCGTGCTGCAGACCTCATCCGCAAGGAGCCGCACCGCCGTCGTGCATTCCGGGTGCGCGACCACGGGCGCGCCGGGATGTTCGCGTTTGATGCGCTCGATGGAATTGCGCGTGAACTCGACATGCACGTAGCAATTCCCCGCCCACAGATCCATGGGCCTGCCCGTCTGGTCCATCACCCACTGGCCGAGATTTGCGTCCGGCACGAAGAGGATGTTCCGGTCCGCCGGGACGCGCTGCACGATCTTCACCGCGTTGCCGCTCGTGCAGATCACATCGGCGAGCGCCTTCACCCCGGCGGAGCAGTTGATGTATGCGACGACGTAATAATTCCTGTCCGCGTGCTTCGCGAGATGCGCGGCCAGTTTCTCCGCCGGGCACGAGTCGCTCAGCGAGCACCCGGCGTTTGCATCGGGCAAAACAACGGTCTTCCCGGGGTTCACGATCTTCGCCGTCTCCGCCATGAAATGGACGCCGCAGAACGCGATCACATCCGCGTTCGCCTCGGCCGCCTTGTAACTGAGCCCGAGCGAGTCGCCCACGAAATCCGCCAGCTCCTGGATTTCCCGGATCTGATAATTGTGTGCGAGGATGATGGCATTGCGCTCGCGCTTGAGCGCCGTGATTTCCTCCGCGAGATCGAGACCTGCAACTGGCATGAGCCCAATGTATCCCCGTTCCGCGTCTGGCAAAGGCGAAAGACGGCACGCCGCGGGATCCGCTCAATCCCGCAACGCGCGCAAACCGATGCGGATGATCTTCGCGATGAGCTGCGGGTAGGCCATGCCGGCCTTTGCGGCGGACTGCGCGAAGTCCTCGTCAGCCGCGAGGATGGGATTCGGGTTCGCCTCGATGAAATACACCTCTCCCGCCGCAGTCAGGCGCAGGTCAATGCGTGCGTAACCATCAATCGTCAGCAGCCGGTAAATGCGGCGGCAGGTATCCGCGATGCGCTTGGTGAGCGCATCGTCGAGCCCCTCGGCAAACCGGTTTTCCAGTCCCCAGCGCTTGCGGTATTCCTCGTCCCACTTCGCGCGATAGGTGGCGATCTTCGGCTCATCGGGCGGCACCTCGCGGAACACCAGCTCGCGGATCGGGAACACCCGCAGGTTCGAGTCGCCCATGACGCTCACATACAGCTCGCGCCCCTCGATGTACTCCTCCGCGATCACATCGTTGTCGAATTTCTCGTGGATGAACCGCACGCGCTCGGTGAATTGATCGTCGTTCTCGACGAACGACGCCTGCGAAATGCCGAGCGACGCCTCCTCTTTCAGCGGCTTCACGAGGATCGGGAACTTCAGCCGTCGCGGCCGCACGTTGCGCCCCCCGCGCGCGATGGTCGCAAACTCCGGGACATGGATGCGGTGGTAGCCGAGGATTTTTTTCGAGATGGCTTTGTGCTTGCAGAGCGTGAGCCCCGAGGAGCCGCACCCGGTGTAGGGCACGCCCTGCATGTCGAGGAAGGAGACGATCGCCTGGTCGAATGCGCGGTTGTTTTTGAACTGGTCGGCGAGGTTGAAAATGATGTCCGGGGCAAAGCTCGCGACCTTCTGCCTGAGCAGGTCGAGATCGTCGAAAATCGCGAGATATCCCACCGTATGGCCAAGCTTCGCCAGCGCGGCGAGGACGTCCCGCTCGGTCTTCCAGTCCTCCGTTTTCAACTCCGCGGTGAGATCCTGGTCGAGCGCCGTGGGAGCGATGGCATCGAAAAGTGCGAGGACCTTGAGTGGTTTCATTACGGGTTATTTGGTGCGTTGGAATTTGCCGGTGAACAGGTAGTTCACCACCAGCGTCGTGAGATAGGCGGAGACGCGGAAATCCTGCGACGGATCGTCGGTCTGCGCGACGAGCCCGAGCTGGTCGCAGCGCGCGACGAGGCGGTCGAGAAGTTTGTCCACCCGGTATTTCTTCTCCTTCGTCCAGTGGCAGACCGAGTCCATCAGCCGGTGCCGGCGCATGCGCAGATACCGGCTTGCCCTGTACCGGCCGGCGATGTCGGAGGAGGCGGGGAAAAGCTGGCGCAGATCCTTGTCATAGAAATCCGGGTACGTGTCCGCGTAGAGCTTCCGCTTGCGCGCGTAGTACGTCTTCAATTTTACGTTCAGGCAGTCGAAATCCCCGGGGCGGTAAACCGGCTGATGGACAGGGGGCTTCCCCGCGATCGAATGCATGAGTGCGTCCACGTATTCGAGTTTTTGCAAAGCCTTCCAGCCACGGTAGCGCGTTCGCCAGTCATTCCCCGGCGTGAGCCACACGGCGAATGTTTCGGCGAAATCCTCGTCCGGATGCGCCTGCGCGTACCAGTCGTCGAGATGCACCACGAAGCTGTGGCTGTAAGGGCGCGGACGGTAGAACTGAGGCGTCTCGTCCGCCGAGGTGCGGCCAAAAGTCTGCTGCCATTTTCTCTTCCGCGTAAACTGGTACGCATACGCGTAGGCATGCGCGGCCTCGTGGCGGATCAGCTTCATGAACCACGCGGGTGCATCGCCCTCGACCTCGAGGATCATCGAGCGCTCCAGCGCGCGCAGCCGGTCGTGCGTGAGAAAAAACGGGACGAAAATCGCCGGGATGCCGACCGGCACGAACCATTCGTCGCCCACATGGCAGGGTGGATGAAAGACAAGCCCCTTGGCGGAAAGTTCGTCATGGAGCTGCTGCACAAGCGGCTGGAGCAGCGTGCCGGCGATGGTGATCCCGAGCGATGCGATGCGTCGCTCGAGCAGCTCGGAGTCGGAGAGTTGAGCCCAGGCAGGCGCGTCCATTCGTGCAGCCGTATAGTCTCGCATGCGGGCGGCGGCAAGCGGCGGCACCGGGATTGTTTGCCGGGGATTGCCGTCCGCCTTGCGGCCCCTATTGTCCGCTCCCCACATGCAATTTGCCGTCCTCAATGCCGGTGGCCGCGACCCGGAGCAGCACTTTCCCGATGGGGCCGGGATGCCCGATGACCGCATCCACGCGCCGGTGAACCACCACGCCTACGCGGCCTGCATGCGCGGCGGATTCCACCGGGACGCCGCCCGGATCCCGGATGCGGCGGACTCTGTGCTCGTGTTGCTTCGCAGCAATTTGAAACCCGCGCTCGCCGCGGTTCGCGCGCTGAAACTGCGCGGCAAATCCGTCGCGGTGTCGTGGAAGGAAAGCGGCCGGCATCAAGTCACGCAGCAGCTCGCGGATGCCGGGATCTCCGCCCGGTTTCGCGAAGCTTGCGCGCTGGCGGACGGCGCGCTCAGCAGCACGCCGGAAATGGTGGCGCTCTATCGTGACGCCGGTGCCCGCACCGTGGAATTCCTCCCCACGCCGTATCCGGTGGACGATCCGCGCTGGGATTTCTCCGCGCCGCTGGAATCGCGCGAGGGGATATTCATCGGCACGCGCGAGTGGGACGTGCCGACGCGCAACCATGCCACGGCCCTGCGCGAAGCGGTCGCGCTTGGAGTGCCGGTGACCGTGTGCAACGTGGACGGACGAGCCGGGCGGAAGAAGCTCGCCGCGCTCGGCTGCGCGCAACTCCGGGTGATCGAGGGCCGCCAGCCGTACACGGAATACCTGCGCGAGATGGCGAAGTGCCGCGTCGTTTTTCAGCGCGATGCGAGCGCCGTGCCGGGGCAGGTCGCGGGAGACTCCCTGCTGTGCCGGATGCCGTGCATCGGCGGCAACAGCGCGGTCGAGCAGCTTGCGTTCGGCGGGCAGGCGGAGTTGGAGCGATTGTTGCACGACGACGAGGCGTGGCTTGCCGCGGTGGCGGAGTCGCAGGCTCGCGCGGCGGAATCGCTCAGTTTCGCGGCGGGCGCGGCGAGGATCAGGAAATTTTTCAGCACGCTGCGCGGATGAAGAAGGCGCAAAGCGGCCCGACTTCGCTGCGTGGATGCCTCCGGTGTTCCTGGAGGCTGCTGGCTTTCCTCTCGGCCGGCATCCTTCCCGTCGCCCTCGTTGTCCGGCTTACGGTGCGCGATCATTTTGCGTGGCCCGGCCTCGTTTTTTACGCGACGCCGTGGCCCGTGCTGTGGGCGATGGCGCTTGTGTGCGCATTGCGCTGGCACAATTCCCGGATGCGATACGGGCTCGGCGGAATCACGCTCCTGTGCCTCGGGATGTGGCTGTGGACCTCGCTGCGGATCGGCCCCGCGGAACGCCCGCGCGAATCATTCCGTGTTTCGTACTGGAATGTCGCGAGGCCCGAAGGCCGGCTTGCCGGTGTGCTTGCGGAGGCGGACAAATGGCGCGCGGATTTCCTCGTGTTCGGGGAGCACAAGCGTTTCACCACGCCGCCGGAGTGGGCGAAACATTTTGAGCCGCGCAAGGTCACTCCCCTGGGCCGTGAGATGCTGCTCGTTTCGCAGGGTCCGATGAAAAGAATTGATGGAGGTTCGCTCGGCGGTCGCGGGGGCTGCCAGATTTGCCGTGTCCAGATCCAGGGACGCGAGGCCTGCCTCATCATGGTGGATTTCGACTCGCTCCCCACCCAGTCGCGCGAGCCTGCATTCAAGCGCCTGCGCGAGATTGTCGCCGCGTATTCGGAAATCCCGCTGATCGTCCTCGGCGACTTCAACACGCCCGCGGACTCCGTGCATTTCACCGGGCTTCGCAGCCAGCTCACGTCGGCTTTCGAGAGCGCGGGCCACGGCTACGCGCCGACGTGGCCCATGCCGCTCCCCGTGATGCAGCTCGATCACATCTGGACGAACCGGCACATCCGCTGCGTCCGCTGCGAACACGTTTCGTCGCTCTACTCGGATCACCGCGCAGTGGTGGCCGATTTTGAATTCGTGCGCTAGCAGCCCGTGGGTCTTGATGAATGACAGGCGATGTGAAGATGCCACGCGCGGAAAAACCGAGCCCGCCCCATGGTGCGAACCGGGTTTTCCCAGCCTGCAGCCGCTGGAAAATGCGATTTCATCCAGGCGACAAAAATGGAAATGAGATCCGCGGAAAACACGGAATGCCAGAGGGTGGCGAAAGTTGCTTCGCTCTCCCATCGGGTGCCACGGGAAAACTTTGCAGGTCATTCTTTCCGTGACTTTTGTGGATCCGCAGCAACCCGCGCTTCCCCACCGGCAAGGCCGTGGGGATCACAGCGGGCCACACTTCACGCGGCGGGGTCGTGACCTGGGATGTCCCTTACCTCGCAAGCGGCCTGCTCGACCCCGCGATCCACGACCAGTTGAAAGCCATCGGCCAGGCGCTCGCGCAGCAGCCCGGGCAATAGGCTCACGGGCGGTGATCGGCGATGCGCGGACGTTGCAAAAGTGACCGCAAAAACGGGATCGAGGTCCGAGAAAAAGTACCAACGCCGAGAAAGGAGAGAAGGATGCGGAAAATTGCGGCCCATCAACCGGGTGCGTGATGGGGAGGCGCGCAGTCTCGCCACACCGCCGCCCGCCCGAGCATCGCCCGCTCACCTTCCAGGGAAACTCATCCCCAGCTGCGCCGACATCCCTGCCATGGCCTCGCCGATCATCGGCAGGCTCCCTCGCAACTCGACCTTCACCCCGAGCCGCATCGCCAGCGGCCCCACCGCCCGCGCGATCCGCTCCCTTTGCACTCGCACAACTCCGGGGCGCTTCCCGAGCGCGCCGATGGCTTGAACCAGCGCGCGCCCCGCGATGGCCTCGAGCGCATCCGTGGGACTCTCGCCCATGGCCATGCCGATGATCATGCCGGAGCGCGTCTCGGCGGCCAGGCCCGTCTTCATGTACCACGGCCTTGCACCGTCCCCGATTGCGTTGAAACCCGCCTGGGCGTCCAGCTCCAGCGCCAGCTTCGGCTCCAGCGGCAGGGCGGCGAGACGCGCCTCGGCCACCTCATCCACCGTCACCGGCTCCGGACCCCGCTCGGGCGGAACGGCCAGCTTACGCCACTCGACTTCCCCGGGCCGCAGCGGCTCGCCGGGTGCGCGCCCGCGCGGCCAGAATGCGAAACCGTCGGCGGACAGCGCCTCATCGCCCTCGAAAAGCGGACGCACACATGCACCCAGCGCCGTGAGCCGTGGCAGCACATGGAGCAGCAACTCCGCATCCGCCTCATCCAGATGCCACGGCAGGCAACCCGGGCGCATGCTCTCGAAAGTCGGCCACCATTGCGGGCTCCGGGTCGCGGGCCGGAAGCCGAGCTGCTTCACCCGGCGCTTCTCCTCCGCGGAAAGTTCCGCCTTCGGCACAAACTCCACCTTCAAGGCCGAGGTGAGGTGAAAATTCTCCATGGGAGACGCCTCGTTCTCACCCAGCACCGCCTCCAGCAGAATGCGACATCCGTCCTCGCCGTGGTAAATCACCAGGCCGAACACCTCGCCCGCGCCCCCCATCACCGCACCCAGCATCGGGCCGCCCGTGCGCTCATCCTCGATGCAGATCAGCTCCGAATCCCCCATGCACTCCCAGAGCGCGAGCCCCCGCAATTCATCCGCCGCCTTGTACAGCGCCGCCCAGGTGTCGGAGGAAACGCGAGGAATCGTGGGACGTGATTTGTTTGCGGGCATGGACGCACGCTGCCAGCCGGCCCTCTGCGGAGCCATCGAAAAAAAGTCGTGCCGCGGGCGATCCAGCCCGCCACTGACAGACCACCCCTGCGTCCCTCCTGCCAGACTCTGCGATGGCGTGGACGCGTGAAGCGCAGCCGGACAAAGCGCGATCTGAAATCCCCTGTCATCAGGGAGGACTCGCCGCACTACGCCGCCGCCCCGCCCCGTTTCATTGATTTGTTCTGCGGCATCGGCGGCTTCCGCATCGCCTTCGAGCGCGCGGGCGGGCGCTGCGTCTTCTCCTCCGACTACGACAAATTCAGCCAGCTGACCTACGAGGCGAATTTCGGGGAACGCCCGCACGGCGACATTCACACCGTCACCGTCGCCGACATCCCCGCGCACGACATCCTCTGCGGCGGCTTCCCCTGCCAGCCCTTCAGCATCGCCGGCGTGTCGAAGAAGCTGAGCCTCGGCCGCAAGCACGGCTTCGAGGACGTCAAGCAGGGCAACCTCTTCTTCTCCATCGCCGACATCCTCGACTTCCACCGCCCCGCCGCCTTCGTCCTCGAGAACGTCAAGAACCTCAAGGGCCACGACGGCGGCAAGACCTTCGAGATCATCCACCGCACCCTCACCGAAGCGCTCGGCTACACCGTCTATCACAAGATCATCGACGCCCAGGGCGTCGTCCCCCAGAACCGCGAGCGCATCTTCCTCGTCGGCTCTGTTTTGTTCGGAGGAAATTGAATGTCCCTTCTGCGCCACTGCATCGAGCAGTTCGTCGCGGCGTTAGTGGCTGAGGAAACCTACGACGAGGAGGAAGAAATATGGGTCTTCGCCGACGGGAGCGCGTGCGCAGTTTGCACGAGCAGCGCGAAGAGAATCGCACGCCAGTTTGATGGTGAGGTTTTTGGATATTCGTCGAAAGCAAACCCCGCCGCCGAAATTGGCGGGGCGCTCTGCTGTGGCCACGACTTTGCGATCATCGCCGGACGCTGGATTGTAGATTACTGGGCTTTTCACGTCGCACGTATTATACGGACCCCAGTGCTCGACCTTGATTCACCGGAAGACAGACAAGTTGCTTCGCACCTACTTGGTGAACGTGCAGCATGGGAAGTCGTCGCAATATGACACGGCCTGGCAACTGGACGCGCGAGGAGCATGTCCTCGCCTTCAATCTTTATAGCCAAATCCCATTCGGCACGATTCACGTCCGGAATCCTCGAATCCAGCAACTGGCCGAGCTACTCGGGCGCAGCGTCGGCAGCGTGTCCTACAAACTCGCCAACTTCGCACGCCTCGACCCCGCGCTCCAGGCGCGCGGAATTCGCGGTGCGACTCACGGCGCGAAAGGGGAGGAAGACATCTGGCGCGAATTTTCAAACGATGCGGAATCGCTGGCATTCGAGAGTCAGCGGCTGATGGCGGAACGGCTCGGCGAGACGCTGACGGAGTATGCCGACATAGAAACACGCGACCTGCCTAAAGCTGGTCTTGAGCGTGAAGCCCTCGTCCGGTTGCGGGTGAATCAGAGCTTCTTCCGCCGGCGCGTTCTCTCCGCTTATGACCATCGCTGCTGCATCACCGGACTGAGCGTCCCCGCCTTGCTCACTGCCAGCCACATCGTTCCGTGGGCGAGCGACGCTGCGAATCGTCTCAATCCACGAAATGGTCTTTGTCTGAACACGCTTCACGACCGCGCATTCGATCGCGGTTTGCTCTGGGTGGACGAAAACTTCGTCGTTCATATCTCAGCAAGGCTTCGCAGCGGTCGCATGGGCAAGTTTGGAGACGCTCAATGGTTTTGCGAGTTCGACGGGCAGCCTTTGCGGCTGCCGAAAACATTCTCACCCGACCCCGTGCTTCTCGGTGTCCACGCGCTCACGGCCCGGAGGGCCGACGGAAATTAGCCGGTGGCGTGAGCCACCGGACTGTGCCCCACACGCATCCGCCCCGGCAGGGGCGGCGGAATCGCGCTCACCACAGATACCGCTCGTCGTATTCCACGCCGCCGAGTCGCAGAAATTCGAGATACTCATCTTGATAAGTCTGTTTCTGATGATGCTCATCCTGCCGTTCGATGTAACCGCGGACATGCACGCACTGCGGTGGACTCACCGTGAAACCGCCGTAGCCCTCCTGCCATGAAAAGAGGCCGTCACTGATTTCGTCATGCACCCAGCGGGACGAAACCGCTTTCACCGAGCCGACAACATCCGCGAGGCAATGCGTCGCCCGCAGGCCGATGAGCAAATGAACGTGGTCGCCAACTCCGCCGACAGCCTCCGCAACGCCACCAAGGTTGCGCACGACGCCGCCGAGATACGCGTGCAGCCGTTCGCGCCACGCGGGGACGATGAATGGGCGGCGTTCCTTCGTGCTAAAGACGATGTGATAATGGAGCGAGAGGTGTGTGGATGGCATGGCTGCTTTTTCCAGCGCCCCTGCCGGGGCGCACGCATTTTTTCCGCGATCCGGTGGCTCACGCCACCGGCTAATTTCGATGCAGCCCTTCGGGCTTCCGCGCATCGCGCGCGAGCTTCGTTCTTCGTTCCATCGTTGCCGCGAACTTCGCCGCGCGTTTGCGGCGCCTTTCGACCAACTCCCGAACCCGACTTTCACCGCGCATGGTGCGCCGTCGCCTACGCCTTCCCCGGTCTGCATCCCGATGGCTACGAAGACGCCGGGAGGGGCTGGCCGCGGGTGCTGCGGCGCTTCGCCGCCGAGGCGTGGCGGCGGGCGGACACGGGCGAACTTGCCGACGAAGAACTCTACCCGTGCGATGCACAATGGCTCGGGCTTTATTACCGAATGCACACGCACGAGGAGGACGAAACCGCACGCCATTACCAAATCGCCGCCGACTACGGCGAGCGCTCCGATGGCTGATGTCTTCACCAAGGCGAAGCGGAGCGCGGTGATGGCAGCGATCCGCTCGGGCGGCAACCGCGCGACCGAACTCCGCCTTATCGCGCTGATGCGCGCACACGGCATCACCGGTTGGCGGCGAAACGCACCCGTCTTCGGCAAACCCGATTTCGTCTTCCGCCGCGAGCGGGTCGTCATGTTCGTGGATGGCTGTTTTTGGCACGGCTGCCGGAGGCATGGGACGATGCCGGCGGGGAACCGGGCATTCTGGAAGGCGAAGCTGTCGCGCAACTCGGAGCGGGACCGGCAGGTGACGCGTGGGCTGCGGCAGGCAGGCTGGACGGTGCTGCGCATCTGGGAGCACGACCTCGCGGCGAAGCGCTGGCCGCGCGTGGCCGGCCGGATCGCGCGGGCGCTGGGGCGGCTTGCCATGCAGGGCGGGCGTGGATAGGCTGCCGACATGAGCCTCACGATCACGATTCCGGATGGATTTGCCGCCGTGCTCGGCGCTTCGGCTGAGGAACGGGAGCGGCGCGCGCGCGAGGCGCTGGCGCTGGAACTGTATCGCGAGGGCAAGATCTCGCTTCGCCGGATGGGTGAACTGGCCGGGGTGGGCGGCGACTATTGGGCGGCTGAGAACTTCCGGGTGCTGCACAAGGCGCCGCTGAATTACTCGGTCGAGGATCTGGAGGTGGACCGGCTGGCCGCTGAAAGATTCCCCAAGGCGTGATCCTCATCGTTGCCGACACGGGGCCGGTCAATTATCTCATCCAGATTGGCTCCATCGGGCTGCTGGCGCGGCTTGCGGAGAGGACCGTGCTGCCGGCTTCCGTACATGCCGAACTGTTGCACCGGGCGGCGCCGGAAGCGGTGAGGGCTTGGGCTGGCGCGCTGCCGCCGTGGGTGGAGATTCGCAAAGCGACGCAAGCGATCGAGGCGGACGACGTTTCGGAAGCGGATCGCGAAGCCATCGCGCTCGCGAAGGAACTTGGGGCCGCGATTCTGCTGATGGATGACCGGGAAGGGCGACGATGCGCAGCGGCGCAGGGCGTGCCGACGATGGGCACGGTCGGCATTCTGGAAGTGGCTGCGGCGCGAAACCTCGTGTCGTTGCCCGTGGCCCTGGAGACACTGCGCGGCACGTCATGCTTCCTCACCGAGGATCTGATCGAGAATGCGCTCGCACGGGACGCCGCGCGACGGCGCACGTAGCATCGAGCGTTGTCCGACATTTTCACCAAGGCGAAGGGGAGCGCGGTGATGGCGGCGATCCGGGGGCGGGGGAACAAGGACACGGAGCTGCGGATGATGGCGCTGTTGCGCGCGCACGGCATCACGGGGTGGAGGAGGCGGGGAAATTGAGGATAGCGGAGAGCGGAATTCGGAATTCGGAGAGCGGAAAGCGCGGGGAAAATCCGTCTCGCCGCCCCCACCGGGTGCTGATAACTTCCGCGGCATGAACTGGCACGAAGTCATTGATGAGCGCAGCCTGGAACTGCATGGCGTGATCGCCCGCGAGCTGCGGGCGGACCCGGCGAAGCTCGATCTGGTCGTGGCGTGGATTCAGCGGTTTCTCGATGACCCGGAGCGCGGGGAGGATTCCAAGGACGCGCTGCGGGAATGGCTGGGGATTATCCGGCAGGGATTGCCGTCGGTGCTCGCGGCGATCGAAGATCGCAGCGATGAGGGCCAGCGGCTCCGGCAGAGCACGCCCTTTGCGGTGCTGATGCCGCAGGACGAGCGGGCGCGGATTTTCGCCAAGTATGAAGCGCTCCGAACTCGAACACATCCTGCGCGCGTGTAAGGGCACGACAGACGAGAGGGAGTTCATCGTCATCGGCAGCCAGGCGATTCTCGGAAAGCATCCCGACGCGCCGCGTGTGCTCCGCAAATCCATGGAGCTGGACGTGTATCCGAAATTCCGTCCCGATCTGTCCGAACACCTCGCCGGGAACCTTGGGGAGTTTTCGCTTTTCCATCAAACGCACTTCATCTGGGTGGACGGGGTCTCGCCGGAGACCGCGACTCTGCCTGCGGGCTGGGAATTGCGGCTGGTGAAGGTCGAGAACGAGAACACGGATGGGGCGGTCGGCTGGTGCCTCGACCCGCACGACATCGCGTTCAGCAAGCTGGCGGCGCGGCGGGAGAAGGACCTCGCGTATGTGGCGGCGCTGATCCGGCACAAGCTGGTGAGGCCGTCGCAGGTCGAGGCGTTCATCGCGGCGGCGGATGGTCCGCTGCGCGAACGGCTCTTGGAGGCGTGGGCGATCTGCCGCGCCCGCGCCGCGGAGGATCGCGCGGACTGAGCGATGGCGGATGTGTTTTCAAAAAGGAAGCGGAGCGCGGTGATGGCAGCGATCCGGGGGCGGGGAACAAGTACACGGAGCTGTGGATGATGGGCGGAGTTCATACCTCTTTGTCATTCTCGTGCTCTTGCTCCCGTTCTGAAGGATCAAATGCCGACGATGCGGGCGAGCATGAGCAAGAGCATGACAAAGAGTAAGACTGGAAGCCCGTCCCATCTGCGCCAGGCGGGCTGGACGGTGCTGCGCATCTGGGAGCACGACCTCGCCGCGAAGCCTGGCCGCGCGTGGCCGGCCGGATCGCGCGGGCGCTGGCGGCGTAGCGCGGGCAGCCGTTCCCGCGGGTCAGACTGCCGCCGGTTCTTTGAGTTCGCGTTCGAGCACTGCGTGAAGCGCGCGGACGACGGCTTCCTTTTGCCGGGCCACAGGCTGCGTGGGGTGGATGCGCCGCTCGAGTACAGTGGCGGTGAGTGGGTCGGTGACGCGGAGGATGCGGTCGCCGCCGGCGAGCTTGAGCAGTTCGATGCGGAATGGCTCGGGTGTGTTCATGCGAAGTCGAATGCGGTGAGGAAGGCTAGCACAGACTGCGGCGTGGCGATACCGAAACGTTGCAGCGCCAGCCGGGCTTCTCGCTCGAAGTCGGCCTCGCAAAAATCCGCGACTGCCGCAGGCGGTGAGGTGAAGGCAACGGTGAGGCCTTCGAGCATTTCATGGTAGATGGAGATGGATTGTTCGTCCGGCGGCTGGGCTTGATCGAGCACGATGGCGATGCGACGGCCTTCGATGACGGTCTTGGCGAGTGCGGAACGACCGATGGGATCAATCATCGGTCCCGGGACGAGTGCGATGGCGGACAGGATGAAGCCTCCCGGCAACGGCAGGTCGTGGAACGATGGCAGATTCGGAGCCGGCATCCGGAGCATTATGCACGGGTCAAGGGATTGATCTCAACGTCTTTGACGTGGACATCCGTCACCCAGTGGTTCGCGCCGTGCGGCGCTGCCAAGCGGTTGAGACAATGTGCCTGATGAGCCAGCGCCGCAGCGGGACGGGCGTGCCTTGGTCGAAAAGGATCCGCATCATGCGGCGGCGAGGCTTTGCTCGGCATGACGCAGGACTTCGAGCACCTGCTCGCGCGTGACGCCTTCATCCCACTCAAGAAACTGGTCCACCGTGGCACCGGACTCGATGTTTTCGAACAGCGAGCGCACCGGAAGACGGGTGCCTTTTAACACCCACGCGCCGCTGACCCGCCCCGGCACGCGTTCGACGGATTTGCATGTGAACCAATCGAGCATGGGCGAAGATTACGCCGCGAGAACCATCCCTCAAAGATGCGACAATGATGTCCGACATTTTCACCCAGGCGAGGCGGAGCGCGGTGGTGGCAGCGATCCGGGGGCGGGGAACAAGGACACGGAGCTGTGGATGATGGGCGGAGTTCCTGCCTCTTTGTCATGCTCGTGCTCTTGCTCCCGTTCTGAAGGATTTGAAAGCCGACGATGCGGGCGAGCATGAGCAAGAGCATGACAAAGAGTAAGATTGGAACCCGTCCCATCCCCTCTTCCCCTTCGCCGATCCGCGCTCCGGCCTTGTTGGGTTCCGAAGGAGGAAATTTCTAGCAGTTTGATCCCCCGAGGGTGGTTGGATCATGAACCCGGACCGCAGAAAATTCCTCACCCAAACAGCCACCTTTGGGCTCGGATCACTGGCCGCGGCAAACACGCTGGCCCTTGCGAACGAAAAAACCAAACCCGCCGCACCAGCCGCCGACCCGGCCTCTGGCGATCCATCCTACGCGATCGAATTGCGGCGGTCCCCCTATCTGCTCCAGATGCGCCCCGATGGCGTTTCCATCCGCTGGCGCACTGGACGCTCGAAAGGGACGCCGCCGGTGGTTCGCTACGGGACCGATCCCGATCTGCTCGATCGCTCGCTGCTGGCCAGCGAACTTCCCTCCGCCGGCAGGAACACCTCCGATTGGGTGGCAACCCTGACCGGTCTGACACCCCGCACGACCTACTATTACCAGTTGGAGCTTGCCTCCGTTACGCTCTGCGGCGGGGACGAAGACCACACGTTCACCACGCCTGGCGCCATTGACTCCCAGGGCCCCGTGCGCTTCTGGTGCATCGGCGATTCCGGCTCGAACCGGCAGCGCGAAATATCAGCCGAGGCGGCGCTCCGGGGAGGCGGGTCCGGCACGCCGATCTCCGTGCGTAACGGCGCAAAGAAATTCAACAAAGGCAAGCTGCTCACCGGCGGCGTCCTGCTGCTGGGAGACAACGCCTATCCCGTTGGCTCCGACGCCAACTATCAATCCGCATTTTTTCAAACCTACGCCGACCTGCTGCGCTCGAATCCCATGTGGCCATGCACGGGGAACCACGACCTGACCGGCGACGTTTACGGCCGCAATTTCGCGGTGGATCAGGAGGGTCTCAATCCTTTGCCAGACAGCACCGGTTCGCACTTCCCGTTCTACTACAGCGCAGACATCGGCAACCTGCACCTGGTGGTGCTCGACCCGTGGCAGAACTGGTGGCAGCACACGCCCGACACGAAATACCGGCCGTGGAGGAAGCAGGTCGAGTGGCTGGAAAAAGACCTGGCCGCCAACAAGCGTCACTGGACCGTGCTGGTGAGTCATTTCCCAGTTTATGCCGCGGGCAATATCAACTCGGACGATGGGCTGACAGATCTGCTGCGGGCGGACCTTGTGCCGCTTTGCGACAAGTTCGGCGTGGATCTGTACCTCTGCGGCCACGACCACACCTACCAGCGCTCCTACCTGATCGCGGGCAACTACGGCAAACGCACAACCTTCGACCCCCAAAAGCACCAGATGTCTGCCGGCGACGGCCGCGAGCAGCCAATCGTTAAGAAGCCCGGCGCGAACGGCGGCACAGTCTATATCATCCACGGCGCCGCCGCCGGTGGCCGGCCCCATGGTTCATTCGATCATCCGGTGATCATCCCCACAAAAAACCCCGACGGTAAAATCCGCAACGGCTGGCTCGGCCCCGGGAGCTTCGTCTTCGAGGTCGAAGGCCCCAGGCTGCAAGGATGGGCGATAGACGATAAGGGAAAAGTGATTGACCAGTTCACGATGGAAAAACGGGCGTGACGCACGTCCGCCCAGGTGGTCTGTGAGCACGCCGGACGACGGGGTGCAGCCAATCACCACAGCAGCCTGAATCCCGGATGCTCTGGACTGGCCAGCTTGCGAATCGTGCCGTAAGGAACGCGGAGCAGCCTATGAAAAAACCCTTGAACCGCTGTCCCGGCCAAGCTTCGGCAATCATGGTGATCTGCCTCGTGTTGGGACTTCCCAACGCGCGCGAAGGCGTGGCGGCGGCACCCCACTTCAATCGCGACATCCGCCCGATCTTGTCCGAGAACTGTTTTGCCTGCCATGGCCCGGACGAGAAAAAGCGGAAGGGCAAGCTGCGCCTCGATCAACGGGATGTCGCGGTGGCGAAGGAAGCGATTGTTCCCGGGCATCCGGAAAAAAGTGAGCTGGTCGCGCGCCTGGATGCGAGCGACCCGGACGAACTCATGCCGCCCCCCGAGAGCCACAAAAAACTCACCGCTGCGCAGAAGAAATTGCTCCGCCAGTGGATCGCGGCCGGCGCTTCCTATGAAGGGCACTGGGCTTACACCCCGGTCGCGCGTCCGACGGTGCCGGTCGTTGCGGGCGCTTCCGCTCCGATCCGCAATCCCATTGATGCGTTTGTGCAGGACCGCCTTTCGCGCGAGGGAGTGGCGCCGGCCGCGGAGGCCGACCGTGCCTCGTTGATCCGGCGGTTGCATCTGGATCTGCACGGGCTGCCGCCGACACCGCGCGAGGTGGATTCGTTCGTGGGCGACCGTGCGGCAGACGCGTACGAGCGCCGGGTGGATCAACTCCTCGCATCACCCCGTTTCGCGGAGCGGCAGGCTGTGTTCTGGCTGGATGCGGTGCGCTATGCGGACACCACCGGTTTTCACGGGGACCAGATGCTCAGCCTGTGGCCGTATCGGGATTACGTGGTGGAGGCCTTTCACGAAAATCTCCCGTTCGACCAGTTCACACGCGAACAGATTGCCGGCGACCTCATTCCGGGCGGAGGGCGGAGGCAGAAGGTGGCATCCGCATTCAATCGCCTCAATCGCATGACCACGGAGGGCGGGGCGCAGGACAAGGAGTATCTCGCCAAGTATGCCGCGGACCGGGTGCGCACCGTTTCCATGGCATGGATGGGATCCACGCTGGGTTGCGCGGAATGTCACGATCACAAGTTCGATCCGTTCAGCCAGCGCGATTTCTATTCGATGGAGGCGTTCTTCGCGGACATCGAGGAGAAGGGATTTTATCCCAGCGGATTCAGCCGCGGGGAATGGGGGCCGCGCATGGCCCTGCCTTCCCCGGAGCAAGCCGCCGCGCTGGAACGGTTCGATGCGGATTTGAAGAAGCTCCGCGACGAAGCGGCCGCGATCGAGAGCAGCACGCTCGCCAAAGGCCAGGCCGAATGGGAATCCCGCATGTCTGAGCTTGATCGCGCGAAGGGCGCCGGTTGGACCAATGTCGTGCCCCGGGCCGCAACCTCCGCGAACGGTGCCACGCTCACCGTCGCTGCCGGCGGGGAGATCAGCGCCGGTGGAATGAATCCCGACAACGACACCTACACCGTGATTTTTCGTCCCGGACCGGGACGCTGGACGGCGCTGCAACTTCGGACGGACACAGAGGAGGATTACGCCGGCAATCGCATCGCGCGGGGCTGGCGGAGTTATGTTTTGACCGGGGTGGAAGTGGAGGCGGGTTCCGCGTCCGGTCGCGCGACTCAGGTTGAAATTGTGGAGGCCATTCCCACTGCCCGCGGGCAAAGCGACCGTTACCCTGCGTGGGCGGTGATCGACAAGGATCCGAAAACCGGATGGGCGATGGAGCACGATCACTCGGGCAGTCACCGGCTGGTTTTGCGGTTCGCGCGTCCGGTGGAAACCGACGGCGAATCGGAAATCACCGTGCGACTGCGCCACGACTCGGAGAAGCGCCGCGCGACCATCGCCAAGTTCCGACTGCAGCTCACGCAAGTCGAAGGCGCCACGAGCGACAACGACGCATTGCCGCCGAAGGTGCTGGCTGCGTTGCGGGCACCGGCCGAAACGCGGAGCGACCCGCAGAAGCAGATCCTCGCGGAGCATTATCGTCAGCCGGCGCCGGAGCTGGCGCGTTTCCGCGCGGAAGAGGCGCGACTGTCCGGCGAGCGTGCCTTGCTCAACGGACAGGTGCCCGCCGTCCTTGTCACCAAAGCGGTGGCTCCGCGCATGGTGCGTGTCCTTGCCCGCGGGAACTGGATGGATGAATCGGGCCCGATCGTGCAGCCCGCGGTGCCCGCGCGCTTCAGCGCGGCAAGTCCCGCCCGGGAGAATCTCACCCGCCTCGACCTGGCCGACTGGATCGTCTCGGCGGACAATCCGCTCACCGCCCGGGTTTTCGTCAACCGCCTTTGGAAACAGTTTTTTGGGACGGGCCTTTCAAAGGTTCTGGAGGACGTCGGCTCGCAGGGCGAATGGCCGAGCCACCCGGAGTTGCTCGACTGGCTGGCCGCCGAATTCATGCAACCCGGCCCGGTTTCGCCGAAGGATCCGGGCGCGCGCGCGCCGCATCCGTGGGACATCAAACATGTGGTCCGGACGATCGTAACGAGCCACACCTACCGTCAGGACTCGTCGGGAACCGCGGCGCGGCGTCCGGCGGGCGGCGGGCTGACGTTGCTGGAGCGCGATCCCGAGAATCGTCTGCTCGCGCGGCAGAATCCCTCCCGCCTCGATGCGGAGATCGTGAGGGACAATGCGCTGGCCATCGCGGGTCTGCTGCGTGAACGGGTGGGCGGGCCGAGTGTTTTTCCGTGGCAGCCGGAGGGATATTGGGCGCCGCTGAATTATCCGAAGCGCGAATACTCGGCGTCGCGCGGGGAGGACCTTTACCGCCGGAGCCTTTACACGCACTGGCAGCGGACCTTCGTCCACCCGACGATGCTCGCCTTCGACGCCTCGACGCGGGAGGAATGCCAGGTGAACCGGGCGATCTCGACCACCCCGCTGCAATCGCTGGTGCTGCTCAATGATCCGATCTTCGTCGAGGCGGCGCGCGCCTTTGCGCAGAACATCCTCGCGGAAGGCGGCGGTGAACTCGATGGCCGGTTGCAATGGGCCTTCCGACGTGCGGTGGCCCGGCCTCCGCTGCCGGAGGAACTCAAGGTTTTGCGCGATCTCCATGCCGCGCAGCTTGCGCGATTCACCGCCAGCCCGCGTCAGGCCGGTGAGTTCCTGCGAGTGGGCGAGGCGCCGCTCCCCGAGCGTCCCGACCCGCCGCAACTCGCCGCGATGACCGTCGTCGCGCGGGCCATTTTGAACCTCCACGAAACCATCACCCGCCCGTGAGCGATCCTGATCATTGCCATGAAGACGAAATTCTCCGCTGCTCCGCCTGACGCCGTCGCGCTCGGCGTCCACCGCAGAACTTTTCTCGGGCGGACGATTGCCGGCGTGGGATCGCTCGCGCTCCATTCGCTGATGCATCCGCGCCTCTGGGCCGGCGCGTCCCAGCCGGCGCCCGGCTGGCCCGGGGTGGTGAACCCGCGGCACGTCGCGTCGCGTTGCAAGCGCGTGATCTTTCTCTACCAGGCCGGCGGGCCGTCGCATCTCGAGACGTTCGACCCCAAGCCGCGCCTCGGCGAAATGCACGGCAAGCCGATGCCCGAGTCGTTCACCAAGGGGCAGCAGATCGCGCAGTTGCAGGGCAAGGCGCTCAAATGTTTCGGCCCCCAATTTTCCTTCCGAAGATTCGGCAAGGCCGGGATCGAAATTACCGACCGCTTCCCGCTGATCGGCGGTGTGGCGGACGATTTGTGCGTCATCCGCTCGATGTTCACCGAGCAGATCAACCATGACCCGGCCCACACGTTCATGAACACCGGCGCCATCGTCGCCGGCCGGCCCAGCATGGGATCGTGGCTGCTCTACGGCCTCGGGACGGAGACGCAGGATCTCCCGGGATTCGTCGTGCTGGTGTCGCAGGGCAAAGGCGGGCAGATGCAGCCCATCGCCGCGCGCCAGTGGTCCGCGGGTTTTTTGCCGGGCCGGTTTCAGGGCGTGAAACTCAATTCCACCGGCGACCCGGTCCTTCATCTGCGCACGCCCGAGGGGCTCGGCACGGCGGGCCAGGAGGAATCGATTGCCGCCATTTCCGCGCTGAACCGCATCCGGCACGATCGCGTGGGCGATCCCGAAATCCTGACGCGGATCGCTCAGTACGAAATGGCGTTTCGCATGCAGGCGAGCGTTCCCGAGCTCGTGGACATGCGCAATGAACCGCAGAGCGTTCTCGATTCCTACGGCGCGCGGCCCGGCGACGGTTCGTTTGCGTCGAACTGTCTGCTGGCGCGCCGCCTCGCCGAGCGCGGCGTGCGTTTCATCCAGCTCTATCACCGCGACTGGGACCATCATCAGGCGGTGAAAAGTAACATTGATCTGAAGGCCGCCGAGGTGGACCGGCCAACGGCCGCGCTGATCCATGATCTCAAGCAGCGCGGCATGCTCGATGACACGCTCGTGGTCTGGGGCGGCGAATTCGGGCGCACCCCGATGTCCCAGGACGGCGACGGCCGGGATCATCACATCAAGGGTTTTTCCATCGTCATGGCTGGCGGCGGCATCCGCGGCGGGATGGCCTACGGCGCCACGGACGAGCTGGGCTACGCCGCGGTGGAGAATCCGGTGAGCGTGCACGATTTCCATGCCACCATGCTTCACGTCCTCGGCGTGGATCATGAGCGGTTGTCGGTGAAGTTCCAGGGACTGGATGCCAAACTGACCGGGGTCGAGGGGGCAAAGGTGATCAAGGGGATTCTGGCGTGAGGTTTGTTCCCACCGGAATCAACACCGCGCGCGTATGACGAATCCCTCCTGATACCGGATCGGGCGGGAGGTTCCGGGTCTCGCATTCGTTGCTTTGTCCGCAACTTGTCCCATGCATCGCGGCCGCCACGGGCAAACCCAACGTCATCATCGTCCTCACCAACGATTTCGACGAAAGCCGCGCCGTCAATGCCTCCGACACAGCGGTGTCGTTCACCGCAAATTTAAAAGCCGGTCGCACACAGTTGCAGACATGGTTCACAGCGGCGGATGGTGTGGAGATCTGCGGCGCCTACTACGTCGAGGTGCGGAAAAAATAGGGATCCGGCTGCTGCGATCGTGGTTCAACCGCCACTCGGGCGGCACCCGCGAAGCCCGGAATACTACGCGCGGCCGAGGTAGCTGCCGTCGGCCGTGCTGACGCGCACTTTTTCGCCCTCCTTGATGAAGAGCGGGACCTGGATCGTGCGGCCGGTTTCGAGGATCGCTGTCTTTTGCACGTTGTTCGCGCTGTCGCCGCGCACACCCTCGGGGCTTTCCTTGATGGTCAGAGTGACCGTGGATGGAAGTTCGATCGTGGCGGCCTTGCCCTCGACGTAGAGGATTTCGACCTGCTGGTTTTCCGTCAGGAAGTCCTTCGTGTCGCCGAGGAAGGATTCATCGAAGGTGATCGTCTCGTAATTTTCCGGATCCATGAAACTGAAGCCGGTCTGGTCCTTGTAGCTGAACTCGAGTTTCTTCCTCTCGACATCCACGAGATCCACCTTGTCGGTGGAGCCAAAGCGCACGTCGGCGCTTTTGCCGGTGCCGATGTAGCGGATGATGACCTGCACGAATGCGCGGAGGTTTCCCGGCG
This sequence comes from Prosthecobacter debontii, assembly GCA_945861385.1. GTDB lineage: Bacteria > Verrucomicrobiota > Verrucomicrobiia > Chthoniobacterales > Chthoniobacteraceae > SXWH01. Next base: position 4,431 of record CAMAUI010000010.1, on the reverse strand, counting down.
TGCGATGCTGCACTTCGAGGACGATGGCGGGGTTTGCGTTGTAGCGGATGCACATTCCCTTGCGGAGATCGTTGGCGTTGGCCATGTGAGTTTGGTCTTTGGTTTGTGATTAAAGTTGCCCGCTCCCGGCGGAAAAGGGCGCGCACTATGTCCGTGGGCACCGGGCTGGCAAGTGCGAAGTCGGCGCTTGCCGCCGCGCCACATCCGGCCCATTTCGCTGGAGTCCATGCACCTCATCGGAATCGAAATCGGCGGCACAAAACTCCAGATTGTCGCGGGCAACGAGCGCGGGGAAATCCTCGAACGCACGCGCTTTGTGGTGGATCGCGCGGCGGGTGGAGCGGCGATCCGCGCGCAAATCGCCGGGGCCCTGCCGGCCCTCATCGGGAAGTGGAAGCCGGTGGCGATTGGCGCAGGCTACGGCGGGCCGGTGGATTGGAAGACCGGCCGCATCAAATGCTCCCACCATGTCGCGGGATGGGAGGATTTTCCCCTCGCGGACTGGCTCTCGGAGCGGAGCGGGCTGCCTGCTTTTGTGGAGAACGACGCGAACACTGCGGCGTTCGGGGAGGCGCATCACGGGGCGGGCCGCGGCGCTTCGACGGTATTCTGGATCAATGCGGGCACGGGCATCGGCGGCGGATTTGTGATTGATGGGAATCTCTACCACGGCATGCCGCCGGGAGAGATGGAGGTCGGCCACCTCCGCACGGATCGCGAGCGGGGTTCCGATGTGCCAGCGGAGGCCAGAATCCTGGAGGATGAGTGCTCCGGCAGGGCGGTGGATGCCATCACGCGAGAACTCGCAAAGTCGTTTCCGGAATATCCGCTCGGGCGGATCGTTCCGCACGGAAGCAGCGGTGGCGAGGCGAAGCACCTTGCGGCTGCGCTGGGAGAAGGCTGCGAAAAGGCGGATTGGATCCTGAACGATGCCGCGAAATGGATCGCGCGGGCGCTGGGCCATGTCGTGCATTTGCTGAATCCGGAGGTGATCGTCTTCGGCGGCGGCCTCTCGCTGATCGGCGAACCGCTCCGCTCGCGGATCGAAACAAAATTGCGGGGGGAGATCATGGAGGCGATGCGCCCGGGCCCGCGCGTCCTGCTCGCCGCGCTCGGCGAGGACGCAGTACCGGTCGGCGCCCTCGCGCTGGCCGCCCAGCGCCTCGGCGGGCGGGCGCACTGAATACTGGACACACCGCACGCCCACAACTCACGGTGCCGCCATGCAGAAATGGATCGCCGACTATCTCGCCGCCCAGAACCGGGCGGTGGACACCATCAAGCCCGCTGAAATCGCGGCGCTGCTGGCAACGCTGCGCGACGCCCACCGCCGGGACGCACAGGTCTTCGCCTGCGGCAACGGGGGCAACGGCGCGAACTGCTCGCACTTCATCACCGACCTCGGAAAAAACGCCAGCGAGGCGATGGGGAGAAAATTCCGCTGCCATGCGCTCAATGACAACACGCCGTGGATCACCGCAATCGGCAATGATTACGACTACTCGGACATTTTCTGGCGGCAGCTCGAGAACTACGCGCGTCCCGGCGACGTGCTCATCATCTCCAGCGTGAGCGGCAACTCGCCGAACCTCGTCAAAGTGCTCGAATGGGCGAAGTCGCACGACATGCGCACGATCGCGCTCGTCGGGGCGAAGCGCGGACGCTGCTCGGAGATCGCAGAGCAGGTGATCGTCATCGGCGAAACGCACTATGGCCGCGTCGAGGACGCGCAGATGCATGTGCTGCACATGCTCTGCTACGCATTCGTCGAGAGCGCCGAGGCACGCGCCTGAGCCGGCGCCCCCGGGCCTACGCGACCAGGTCCCCGGCTGCGACGCGCCCGCGGAAGAACTCGATCGTTTTCACGATGCCGTCGGCAAATGCGACCCTGGGCTCCCAGCCGAGCAGCGTCTTCGCGCGCGTGATGTCCGGCCGGCGCACTTTCGGGTCATCCTGCGGCAGCGGGCGGAACTCCAGTTTCGACGATGAGCCGGTGTGTTGGATGATCGCCTCCCCAAACTGTTTGATGGTCATCTCGTGCGGATTACCGATGTTCACCGGCTCGTGGAAATCCGACTGTGAAAGGCGGAAAATCCCGTCAATGAGATCCGAGCAGTAGCAGAAAGAGCGCGTCTGCGAACCATCGCCGAAAATCGTCAGCGGCTTGCCCGTCAGCGCCTGGCCGATGAATGCCGGCACCACCCGCCCGTCGCGGAGCCGCATGCGCGGCCCGTAGGTGTTGAAGATGCGGACGATCTTCGTGTCCACGCCATGCGTGCGATGGTACGCCATGGTCATCGCTTCCGCGAAACGCTTCGCCTCATCGTAGCAGCCGCGCGGCCCGACGGGGTTCACGTTGCCCCAGTAGCTTTCCTTTTGCGGATGCTCGAGCGGATCCCCGTAGCACTCGCTGGTGCTCGCGATGAGATAGCGCGCGCGCTTGTCTTTCGCGAGGCCGAGCGTGTTGTGGGTGCCCAGCGATCCGACCTTCAGCGTCTGGATGGGATATTCCAGGTAATCAATGGGCGACGCCGGCGATGCGAAGTGGAACACGCAGTCCACGTCATCCGGCAGGTAGATGAAATTCGAGACGTCGTGTTTGATGAAACGGAAGGATTCGTTCCCGGCGAGGTGCTCGATGTTCGCAACGTTTCCGGTGATGAAATTGTCCACGCCGATGACCCGGTGCCCCTCCGCGAGCAGACGGTCGGTGAGATGCGAGCCGAGAAATCCAGCGGCACCCGTGACGACCGAGATCGGGCTTGCTTGCGAGTGTTTGAACATGCTGCGCGGACTAAAGGGCCTGCGCGTGCCCGCATCAAGCGGGAGGATGGCCGGAAAATTCCGGGAGGAGGGGCTTCCTCCGTGTGTTAAGCTCCCCGCATGCGAATTCCCGCCACCATTTTGATCGCCGCTGGCGCGCTTTGTCTTGAAGGCTTCGCCGCGCCGCGTCCGCCGAGGCAACCGGCGACAGGCCCGGGTGGTGCAGCCTATCCACACGCGACGGCGAGGGAGACCAAATTAGGCAAAGACGGCACGCAGTGCTGGATTTTCGAGCCGCAAAAACCGCAGCCGGAAAAGGCGCCGCTCATCATTTTTTTCCACGGATACAGCGCGATGGAACCGGAGCCTTACCAGGCATGGATCGCGCACTTGGTCCGGCGTGGAAACATCGTGATCTACCCGCGCTACCAGGCTGAACTGCTCACGCCGCCCGGCGATTACCACGGAAATGCCGCGCAATCCGTTCGCGACGCGCTGGGCTTTCTTTCCGGCAAAGGGCGTGTGACCCCGGAGCTCGATCGCGTCGCCGTCGTGGGCCATTCCGCCGGCGGCATCGGCGCCGTGACATGGGCAGCCCGCGCCATGCAGGAGAAACTTCCGCGACCCAAGGCCGCAATGGCCGTTCACTCGGGACAGGGGCCGGAAAATGGCATCCAGCTTGTGCCGCTTGACGATTACGAAAAAATTCCCGCCACCACGCAGCTCGTGCTCATGGCCAGCGCGGAGGACAAGTTTGTCGGCCTCGCATCCTCGCGGCGCATCTGGGCGCAGACGGCGCAGGTTCAGCAACGCGCATTCATCACCCTCGCGGCTGACAGGCACGGTTTTCCGCCCCTGCTGCCAAAGCATCTCGCACCGCTCGCGGCCGACCGCCTCTCGACCGATGCGCTGGATTGGTCCGGCTACTGGCGGGTGTTTGATGCGCTCTGCGAATCGGCATTTTCCGGGAAAAAAATCAACCTCACCCCGGCAATGGGAGAGTGGAGCGACGGCACCCCGGTGACGCCGCTCACGATCACACGCTGAATGTCCGATTGCGCGTCAAGGCGCGTGCTACGGCGTGATGACGCGATACAAACGGGCGGGGACTGAAGTCGGGTCGGTGTGATTGATCGTCTGCGTGCTGGTCGCGGCGGGGTAGGTTTGCAGGGTCGTCCACGCGCCGCTTGTGAGGCTGTCGCGATATTGGATGCCGTAGGTGCGGTTTGGTTGCGCGGTGAAACTCAGTGTGAAGCCGCCACCCGCGGCGGGGCTGATCGCAGCGACGAGGCGGCTGCTGGCGTTCTTCGGGTTCGTGTTGGCGAGGAATTCGGCGAGGTTGTTCATGCCGTCGCCGTCGCTGTCGAGCGTGGAGTCGGCGATGCTGTTGCTAAGGCCGTTGGCGGTTTCCCAGTAGTTCGGCGTTCCGTCGTTGTCGCTGTCGGGGATGCTGAAGGTGGCGGCGTTGCTGGTGATGTTGCCGAAGCTGTTGGTCACGCGCACGCGGTACTGGCCGGCCTGCGTGCGCAGCGGGCTGTTGATCACCAGGCTCGCGCTGGTGGCTCCCGCGATGTCCACGCCGTTGAACTGCCATTGGTAGCTGAAGGGCTGGTCGCCCGTGGCTGTCACGCTGAAGGTCGCGGTGCTGCCGTTGCTCAGCGTGACGTT
>CAMAUI010000009.1 GCA_945861385.1 Prosthecobacter debontii | reverse complement strand
TGCGCCACCCGTCCGGCTCCTTCGCATAGCGTTCATCGATCACGGCCGCCACTTCGGGCTTGCCCAGTTGCAATGTCATTTTTCCCATCCCTCTTTCCTACCACCGATTCCCTATAATGTCTGCTTTATTATTGGATATGGTATGAGTTCCTCGCGCATCACATCGCGCCGGGCCTGGAGCACGCTCACATGCTGCTTGGCGCGTTCGAGACCCGTCTTCATCGCATCGAATTCGCCGCGCATCGCATCCCGCTCAGCCTCCGCAGAGCTGATCTGGTCGAAGTGCTGCTCCAGTTGCGCCTGCAATTCGTTCACCTTCGACTTTGCCTGATCTTTCTCCACCCGGATCTGGCGCATCTGCTCCCGCGCAGCGCCAAGCTCCGAAGTCGCCTCCGCCACCTTCTCGGAAAGCCGCGCGCGCTCCCTGTCGGCATGCTCCGCCTTCTCCCTGGCGACCACGGCGGAGCGGAGTGCCTCGTCGAGCCTGCGCTGGAGTTCCCCCTGCCTCGCCGCTGCACTTTCGATCTCCAGCGCCGCAGCCTTTGCCGTGCCTTCCATCGCCTCGCGGCGCTCGTGGAGTTTCGTGTTCTCGATTTGAAATTTCCGCGCCTCCTCCTCCGCGGCCGCCCGCTGGCTTCCGGCTGTTCCGAGTTGCTGCCGCAGTTCTGCGACCTCGCGTTCCCTCGCGTGGAGATCATCCAGCAGCGCATCCAGCCGCTGCTGGAGTTCGCGGGCTTCTTCGCGGCTTTCCTCCGCGCCCGCGGCGAGGCGCTCGCGCTCCGCAACCGCGGCGAGGGCATCCTCACGCGAACGGCCCAGCTCCGCCTTTGCCGTCTCCATCACCGCCGCCATTTTCTCGAGTGCCTTCTCCCGCTCCGCGGCGAGCGAATGCGCCTGGTCGCGCTCCAGCGCCGCCACCTCCAGCAGCCGCGTCCGCTCCGCAAGCTCGCCGCGGACCCGCTCCATTTCCACGCAGGATTCATCGAGCTGCCCGGCCACGCTCGCCGCCTGCGCCCGCAGTTCGTCCCGCTCCTTCTCCACCTCCGCGAGCCGCTCGGCCAGGGTTCCCGCACGCCGCTCGGTCTCCGCGAGCCTCCCTGCGGCGGAGCCAGCCTTCGTGCGCAGCGCCTCCGCCTCCGCGGAAATCTCCTCGTTCTTTTTCAAAAGCTCCGCGTTCCGCGCCCGCTCCACATCCAGCTCCTCGCCAAGCGCCAGGGCCGCCGCAAGCTTCCCCGCCATCGTGTCACGCTCCACCTTCAGTCCCGCGACATCCGCCTTCAGCCGCCCCGTCTCATGCTCCGCCTCCGCACTTTTCTGCACCCTGGTGCGCAGGCCGTCGCGCTCCTTCTCCACCGCTGCAAGCCTCGCCGCGAATGATCCCGCGCGCCCGGCCTCCTCCTCGATCCTCCCCGCCGCGGAGTCCGCCTCCGCGCGCAGCCGCGCCACCACGGCGGAAAGCTCCTCATTCTTTTTCAAAAGCTCATCGTTCCGCGCCGTCGCGGCATCCATCTGGCCGCCAAGCGCGGCGGCCACCTCCAGCTTCGCCGCCAACGCATCGCGCTCCGCCTTCAGTCCCGCAAAGTCCGCTTTCAGCCGCCCCATCTCATTCTCCACCTTCACGCTCGTCTGCACGCGCTCCCGCAATTCACCCCGTTCCAGCAACGCCGCATCGAGAAGCCCTTTCATCTCCGCAAACTGCCCGCGAACCATCTGCACCTCCAGATATGCCGCCTCCACCTGCGCCTCCGCGCTTCCGGCACCACCCGCCTTGGTCCGCAGCTCGTCCCGCTCCTTCTCAAGCTCCGCCAGCCGCACTCGCGCCGCGTCCGCCTCCGCGCGCAGCCTCTCCGCATCCGAGGAAATCTCCTCGTTCTTTTTCAAAAGCTCCCCGTTCTGCGCCGTCACCGCATCCAGCCTCCCGCCGAGCGGCGCCACCGCCACAAGCTTCTCCTCCAGCGAATCGCACTCCGCCCTCAGCCCGTCCGCCTCCGCCTTCAGCATCGCCAGTTCCTTTTCCACCTCCGCGCTTGTCTGCACCCGCGTTTGCAGCCTGTCCCGCTCCGAAATAGCCGCGCTCAGCCGCTCGCGGAGCTGCTCCAATTCACCCGCCGCCTCGTCATTCGCCTGCCTCAGCCGCTCCGAATCCGCACGAAACCGGTCCCTCTCGCTCTTGACGGCCTCCGCCTCGCCTCGCGCCTTGTCCGCCGCTTCCCGCAATGCCTTCGATTCCACGACCGCCGCCTCCAGCTCCGCCTGCTTCTGCTCCCAGCCCACGGGCGGCGTGACCGCCCCCGCCTGGACCGCCAGCCGCGCTTTGGGGGCCGAGATCAGCCGCGCGTTCGCGCCACTCTCGCGCGGGATCTCCAGCTTGCTCTGGCAATATGGGCAGTCCACCGCGAGCCCCGCCGCGGACGAATCCACGACGATCTTCTGCGCGCAATCCGGACAGCGGAATTTTATGTCGGCCATGGCTTTGATAACGGTGGTTTGACTCGCCCGCCAAATAAGAAGCCGGCGCGCGGGAGTCAATCGCACGCTAATCAGCCAAATCCGCACCCGCCGATGGGAATTCTGCCGCCCGGCCCGCAAACGCGGTCGGCGGCGCCCTGACCGGGCACGCTGCGGCAAAGTAGTCATCACCGCTCCGCGTGATGCGCGGCTCCTTGACCGGCGACGCTGCCACCAGTACCTCGCCCACGCATGGCGCGGCCTTCTTTGCACGATCTGACTTTCCGCGCGCTGGAGGATGAACTCGCCAGCGCAGGGCTGCCTCGCGTGCATGCCCTGCCGCTCTGGCGCGCGCTATACCGCGAGTGGGAGACCATCGGCCCGGCTCTCGCGAAGAATGCCGCCTTTCCTCCTCCCCTTCGACGCTGGCTCGGCGAACACCCCCCGGTGCTGGATGTGCCGATGGAGCACGACATGCGGGCGAGCGCGGATGGGCAGACGCAAAAATTCCTGCTCCGGCTGGGCGACGGCCAGACCATCGAGACCGTGCTCATGGGCTACGACGGGCGGCACACGGCGTGCGTGAGCACACAGGCGGGGTGCGCGATGGGATGCGTTTTTTGCGCGACGGGGCAGATGGGATTTGTGCGGCACCTGCGCGCGGGCGAAATCGTGGCCCAAGTTCTCCACGCGCAGCGCGCCCTCGGGGGGGGGCTGCGGAACCTTGTGCTGATGGGCATGGGCGAGCCGCTGCATAATTACGACGCGGTCATGGCCGCGCTGGAGATCATCGCCGATTCGCGCGGGCTGGGCCTGGCGCCGGGCAGGATCACGATCAGCACCGTGGGCGTGGTGCCGGGAATTCTGCGGCTCGTGGAGGAAAAGCAGCCGTGGAACCTCGCGGTGAGCCTCCACGGCTCGACGGAAGAAGAACGCGCCGCGCTGGTGCCGGTGAGCGCGCGCTGGTCGCTGCGCACGCTGATCTCGGCATGCCACGAGTATTCCCGGCAGACGGAGCGGAAGATTTTTTTTGAATGGACGCTGATCGCCGGGCGCAATGATTCCCCGGCCCACGCAGAAAGGCTCGGCGCTTTGCTGCGCGGGATCCGGTCGCACGTGAACTTGATCCCGCTGAACCCGACGGCGGGTTATGACGGGACGGAGAGCGGTGCGGGGGCGGCGGCGGAATTTCAACGCACGCTTCGTCGCGCCGGAGTGCCGAGCACCGTGCGGCAGCGGCGGGGAATTGATGTGGCCGCGGGATGCGGCCAACTCACGGCGCAACGTCCTTCTTGTGTCCCCTTTTTTCCACCCTCCCAACCACTACCGCACCCAGATCCTCATCTTCCTCGGAAGGCATAATCTCAACCCACTCAAAATCGGAAGTCCCTTGCGTTTTCCGTTTCCTCGCCCGACCGCGCAGTCCTGCGGGGAGGATGGGATCAGTTTTTCCGCGGCTGGAAGATTTTCGTGTCCAGGAGCCGGAGATCTTTTTCATCCATCCTGGCGGGGTCATCCGGCATTTCCAGGCAGCGCATCTCCACGGCGCTGTCTTTTACGTCGAAGACGAGGATTGCGCGGGTCTGCTCGGCGCCAGCCCACTCGCGGCCCTTGTCCCTGGCGAAAGGATTGCGCCCGATGGCGGGGCCGCTGAAGCGGGAAACTTCTTTGCCCGAGCAGCCGATGACGATCTGGGTGCAGCCGGCGTCGGGAGTCGGCTCGCAGCGTTCGTAGTCGGTATCGTTGCCGCTGATGAGCGCGGACGCGTGGTATTTCGCCAGCAGAGGCATGATCACCTCGCGCGACTGAACGAGCGCGGGGTACGGCTTTTTGCTGTGGCCACCGCTGGAAAAAGCGGGGAACGCGTTGAGGACGAAGAGGAATTTCTCCCGCGCCCCCTTGAGTTCCTGCTCCAGCCATTTGGTGTTCTCGCCATCCGGTTTCCATGTTTGCGTGCCGTCGAGGCCGATGAAGCGGACAGGGCCGACGACCTTGGACCAGTTGTGCGAGAAGGTGTCCTGGGCGGGTGTGTAGTGGATTTCCTGGATGATGCCGGCGAAATCCCGGTGGGCAGGAGTGAACAGGGTCGGGATGGTGGCGGTCATTTTTCCGGCAGGCTCGAAATAGCGGCGCTCCCAGTCGTGGTCCCACGAAGCGTGCTCGGACATGTTGCCGGCATCCACGACCAGGGCTGCCTTCATGGCGATCACCCGATCCGCGATCATTTTCAATCGCTCGGCCTGGATGCGGTGCGAGAGGAGATTCCCGACTGCGACGAACCGAAACTCCTTTTCGGGAAACACCATCGTGAACGGGCCGCGAGTGGTCTCGTGTGTGCCCACGGTGGACTTGAGGGTGTAAGATGCCGCCTTGGTGCCGGGCGGGAGCTGTACTTTGAGGCGGTGCCAGATTTTGTGCGATGATGCGACCGTGATGCCCTTGCCTGGCGGGGTTGTCGGGGTCGCCTCGATCACGACGTCAGCCGGCAATTGAGTGCGGAACGAGACGGTGAAATAGCCATCCCCGAAATCCCCGAGCACAGGGCCGCCGTAGATGCTGGCTGGCTGGGGTTCGGCGGCGATGAGGCTCGCGGTGAGCGCCTCGGCTGCGGGGGATCCCCAGTACGTGTAGCAGTCGCCGCTCAGTTCGATGGTGTTTTTTCCCTGTGCCAGCGGGCCTTCCAGCGGGAGCCAGAAGTAGAGCATCGGGCCGTTCATCACCGGCACCTGCTTCCCGTTCAGCAGCGCGCGGGCGTTGAGCAGCGTGGGGCAATGGCCGAGGTCTTTCCAATAGCCGCCGCTTGCCGCGATGAGGTCGCCGGTGCAGATGGCCGGTTTGGATTCAGAGGTCTGTTTTGCCAGGATGCGTATCCAAAGGCCGGCAACCGCCTTGGGGTCGGCGATCTCAAAAGTTCCGCGAAAGGCCCGCGGGGCAATGCCGACCTTCATGTTGGGCGGCGCGCCTTCGGGTGGCTTTTCGCCGAATGTTTTGCCGCCGTCCGTGCTGTACTCCCACTTGACGTCAATTGGCCGGGTTTTCACGCCGGGGGAGGGGGCATCATCAAATCCTGCAGCCCAGATGGATGGAGCCATCGCCGCCGACAGCGGGAGGACAGAGACGAGGAGCTGGAGGAAGCGCCGGAATGAAAGTGGCATGGTTATTTTGCGTTGGCGGTGAATTTGCATGGCTACGCACCGGCGGCCCTCAGTCGCGGTTTTTCGGTTTCTCCTTGTACTTTCGAAACGACTCGCCGGGTTTCAATTCCCAGACGTCCACCTGCGTGAATTTCGCGGAGCCTTCGCGCGCCAGCAGAGTCACGGAAACCGGGGAGCTGGCGATATAGCGAACGTCGAAGCGCGCGTGCTCGTTGGCCCATACGGTGAGCCCCTCCTCGTCGAGCGCCAGGTGCAGGCGGTCGTTTTTTTCGTTGGGCTCGCGCGCCGGGTCAGTGGCCACGTTGCCGCAGCGCAGCGTGTTCGCGGTCGCGATCAGCTCGACGCTCCGGCCTTTGTCATCCGGGCCGATCCGCAGGCCCCAGGATTTTGCCGAACCGGGCTCGACGCGGATATCCACCTCCAGCCGCTGGGACTTCGCCCCCGCGACCGGGACTTCCGCGTTGTCCACGTCACGATCGGCCAGTGTCGCATGCGCCTCCCGCCGAAGTTCCAGGTCTGGGATCGCAACACGACAGCCGCCGGTGTTCGGGTAGGAAGGGCTGAACGGGCGGTGCCTTCGCCCCGGATTCTTGCAGCCGATGCAGCGATGGACGAACTGATACCCGTCATCCGTGATGTTCGCCATTTTGTAAGCGCCGGCGAAGTTCATCGTCATCACGTAGGGCACCCCATCAATCACGTCGTCCACATTGCGGTGCGAATGACCGGCCAGGAAAAGCTCGACCTTGTTGCGCACGAGGAGGGGGAAGAGCCGGTTATTCACGTCGTGGCCGTTGTGCATGAAGAGGTAGATGCGCGCCGGCTTTTTCACCCGCGCCAGATCATCCTCGAGCCACTTGATGGATGTTTCCTCGATGATGCTGTTGGCGAGTTCCACTCCCTTCCTGCCCGCCCATTCGAGCCCGACAAAATGAATGCCGGCATAGTTGAACGACCAGCGGATCGGACCCAGATTTTTGATGTAGGCCCCGAAGCCGTGAATCTCCGTGGAGCCCCAGTCCGCGCTGTGGCCGGCGACGATGTCGTGATTGCCGACCGCGTGAAACATCGGGACCGGAAATTTCGCCGAGTAATCACGAACCCGCGACAAATCGGCATCCCCGCTTTCCACGCCCGCGTAACCCAGGTCGCCGGTGATGAACGCAAGGTTCACACCGCGGCCCATCGCGGCGACCTCATCCCGCCAGATCCGTTGAAATTCCCCCATCATGGAATTGTGCGGGTCGGTGGCGTGCAGGATGGTGATCGGGAGCTTCTGCTCATCCGGTCGCAGGCCAAAGTCTATCTGACCGCCGGTCGGGAATTCGTTGAGCCGTCTCCACCATGCGGTCGTCGGCCAGTAATTGCTGGGCCAGGAGAGCGAGACCGTCTGGGTCGCGCGCAGCGGCAGCACGGGATCATCGCCCACTGTCAGTTCGTATTTTCCTTCGGCATCGCTCACGACAATACCGAGGCCGTCGGTCACTTGAACGCCAGGGAGCCCCGGCTCGCCGGGATCGGGCTTTCCGTTGGTGTTGGTATCCGCAAAGACGCGGCCAAAAACTTTGACAGGCGGGCGGGCGGGTGGGGCTGTTTCCGCCTGGCCGGGCGCCGATGAGGAGAGTGCAACGAGCAGCAGGAGGATTGAAAAAGAGGTTTTGCGCATGAGACTGTAGGCAGGCGGAGTGGTGTTTGAGCTGGCATGATAAATACCATGCGAGGGGGATATTCATTTGACTGTAAGTGCCCCATCCCGCCGGGGCAGCCTTCCGGGCGTTTATTTCGCCAGTTCGTCCACGCGCGGCTTGATGTCCCAGGCGGTGATCCAGCGTTCGCCGGTCCGCTTGTAGCCGCGCTTTTCGAGCCGCGTTTCCATGTCTGGGAGATGCGCCGCCCCATAGAAGATGCCGAGGTTTTTCCTGCCTGCGGCGACTTCCTTGTCGAAAACCTCGAGGGCCACGCGGTCGCGTTCCCCGACGATGACGGAGTCCGCGCCGAAACCGAGGGCTTCGCCGTGGTCCTCGACGGAGCCGAGCATTTGCGCCATGGCGATTTTTATGCCGCTGGAATCACCGAGGAGCGCGAGGAGCATCTGTGCGGGCTTCGGATCCTTTGCCTGCGGGCCTTCTCCGCGGAGCTGCGCCTCGATGGCTTTTTGAAAGAGCGTGAGGAACGATTCGCCGTGCTCGGCCTGGAGCCGTTGAAATTCCGCGAGGCTCACGTCGGCGTGGACGAAGTTCTTCGTTTGGTAGTCAATGCCGTCGGTTTGATACTCGAGGCGGAGATAGCTGCCGAGACCGGTCATCATTCCGCGGAGGATGGTGAAGGCGAGGTCCTCGGATTTTCGCGGCTTCGGCTCCGAGGCGAGATCCTCGGACTGCTGCGGCTTTGGCTCCGGCACGGTCGCGGGGCTGTTGTCAGCGGGCTTTTCCTGTGCGGGTTTGCTGGTCTTCCTGACTTTCGGCTCCAGGCCCTCCTTGAGTGCCTGTCCATCCACGAGTTCGAAGAGGAGCGCCTCGTAGGTTTTGAAAAGCACGGTGAGCGCGGCGTAGTACGCCTTGTCGGCGATGTGAATGGCGCCGATCAACTCCACCTGCACGCCGGCCTCATTTTTCATGGTGACGACGACGGTCTCGAGCTTCCCACGCTTGTCGTCGCCGGTGAAGCGGACGTAGTCGTGCCCCCCGGTTGGCGCGGAGTCCTCCCCGGCTTGCGCAATGCCGATGGATGCGAGCAGTGCCGAGGCGGCGAAAATTCGGAGCAGGTGGAAAATCATGGGCCGTGTCTTAGCATGTCGCGCGCAAGGTGACAGGGAATCTGTGGCGTTGCAACGCGCCGGGGTGTTCGCTTTAACTCGGCGCAAATGATCCGTCTCGCTGCTGTGTTTTTTTCCGGCTTTGCCCTGATGGCGTGCAGCTCCACCCAACGGGAGCCGCCGCGCTCGATCCCCATCGCCAAGGCCACGGTGCTGCCTCTCGCCCTCGATAACGATTTCGATTTCCGAAAGGTGTCGCTGTTTTACCACGACCCGCGCGACCCGAATGCGGTGCGCCCGACGCAGGATGCGATGATCGCGTTTGAGCGTGCGCGGAGGATTTTCGGGGCGGTGAACAACTACGACCGGGCGGAGCGGTACGGGCACTATTTTGACGTGTGGTGGCGCGCGAAGCGGCCGGCCAGCATCACGGTGCGGCTCGAGTACCGCCAGCAGAACATCGGCTCACACGTGCAGGCAAAGGAGTTCTCGTACACCAACGTGAAAGGCACGGTTGAGACGAAATTTACGGTGATCGGCGATGAATACACCGAGGAGGGAAAGGTGACCTCGTGGCGGTTGCTGCTGATCGAAAACGGCAAAATCGTGGGGATCCGGCAGTCGTTCCTGTGGAATTGATGCGGAAATTTGACGGAAGCCGCGTCCGGGGGTAATTGAGGCGCAGGAGCCAGACATGAGCGTTCAGCCGACGATATTTGCAGACACGGAAAGCGGACCGACCGTCTGGATCCGCGTGGAAGGGAAGGGCACTTTCCAAAACAGCGCAGGGCTGAAGGATTTCTCGCGGAGGATGATTGATGGCGGGCGTCGCGACTTCGTGGTGGATCTTGTGCATTGCCCCTCGATGGACAGCACATTCATGGGCACGCTTGCCGGGATCGCGCTCAGGCTCCGGGAGGCTGGAGGAGGGCGCTTGTGGGTGGCCAATCGCAATGAGAAGAATGTCGAGCTTCTCTCGGGCCTCGGGATTGATTCGTTCTTTTCCACCGACCCGCTTCCCTGCCCTGAAGTGCGGATAAATGGGAATGCCATTCACCATGCGACGGACAAGGCGACGACGCGTGAGGTCATGCGCGAGGCGCACGAGGATGCGGTGCGTGCAAATCCGGAGAATGCGGCGCATTTCAAGGCGGTCATCGAGCATCTCAATGACAGCGCGCACCGGGATGGGGGCGGGACGTCGAAGTGAGCGCCCGGTTTTTTCCAAGGTCCTCGCGATGCCGCCCACCACGCCGGCCAGCGTTCAATCTGCATCCGTTTCCTGATGCCGCACCTCGTCACACATGCTGATTGAAATTGCGCTTTACACGGCCTTCATCTCGCTTGCGTGCTGGAGCGTGTGGGTCTTCCGGCGGCAGCAGGGGGTGATCCGGGAGATCCAGCGCCAGAAGGTCCGGATCCAGACTGAGGAGCGCCACGTTTTCGATCTCCTGCACAATCTTGGCGAGGCCCTGATGCATGAGACGCGCCCGGGCGACCTGCACGGCAGCATCGTGGACGGTGCGATGCGGGTGATGGAGGCGCAGGGCGGCGCGCTCTACCTGAGCGACAAGACGGGTACGAAACTCCAGCCGGTGGTGATTTCTGAAAAATGTCCTCCATTCGTGGATCTGCCTCCGTTGCCCGGCGCGGCAAAGACCTCGCTGCAAAACCAACTCCTGCTCCACGCTGTGAAGACCGGGGAGGGATTGGTGGGAGGGGCTTTCTCACGCAACGACATCGCGTTCATGGATGCGTCGGACCCGCTCTTTGCGCCTGCCGTCGCGCACGGGGCGAGTTCGGCATTTCTTGCGCCGCTCGTGTACGCGGGGCAGCACCTCGGGGTGCTCGCGATCTCCCGCCACGGCGATGCGGAGCGGTTCGGCCCGCAGCATTATCAGACGATCAACGCGCTCGTGGAGTTGTCGGCGTTTTCGCTCTGGGACGCGATCCTCCACCACGAGGCAGCCGAGAAAAAGCAGCTCGTGAAAGATCTCCATATCGCGACCGAGGTGCAGCGCATCCTGCTGCCCGAGGCGCCGCCGACGATCGAGGGGTTCGAGGTCGCGGGCAACAATGTCCCCGCGCGATACCTGAGCGGGGACTACTACGATTACATCCCGCTGGATGAAAACCGCTGCGGCGTGGCGATTGCCGATGTGTCGGGCAAGGGTGTGCCCGCCGCCCTGCTCATGGCCATGTGCCGGAGCGTGCTGCGGCTTCTCGCGCCGGGCTGCGTGTCGCCAGCGGAGGTGATGAAAAAGCTCAACGCGCAACTCTACCCGGACATCAAGGAGGACATGTTCATCTCCATGGCGTACGCGATTCTGGATCGCGGCGGGAGCACGATTCTGCTCACGCGCTCCGGGCATGATGCGCCGCTGGTCTTCCGTGCGTCGAGCGGGGCGCTGGAGACGATCCGCCCGCCGGGGATGGCCGTGGGAATTGACAGCGGCGGTGCGTTCAATAAGGTCGCGACCGATTTTTCCCTGTCGCTCAGCGCGGGCGATTGCCTGGTGTTTTACACCGATGGCGTCACCGAGGCGCTGAATTCGGCGGGGGAGGAATTCGGTTTGGAAGCGATGAAGCGCGCCATCCAGGCGAGCGCGCCGGAAGGAGCAGCCGCAGTTGTCCGCAGAGTGGCGGATGAGGTGAGCGCATTCATCGGCGACCATCCGCAGCACGATGACATCACTTTGATCGCGATAAAAAAGAAATGAGCCAGACGAACGTGGACAACGAACCAGCCGCAGCCGAGGCGCCCGCCGCGAGTGATCCGCTTGCCGATGCGCAGAGGGAGATCGAGCGATGGAAGGATCTCGCCGCCCGCAACCAGGCGGAACTCGAGAACTACCGCAAGCGCGTCGCGCGGGAACGGGAGGAGGACATGAAGCGCGCGAAGGCCGGGGTCATCGAAGACCTGCTGCCCGTGCTGGATAACTTCGAGCTCGGGATGATCGAGGTCCGCAAGGCGGATCCGAAATCGCCGATCGTCATCGGCATGGAAATGATCGAGCGTCAGATCCGCGAATTCATGGCCGATGCAGGCGTCGAGGAGATCGCGGGTCCCGGCTCGGATTTCGACCCGCATCTTCACGAGGCCGTCTCCCAGGAGCCGAGCGCGGATCTTCCCGAGGGAAAAATCATCCGCCAGCTTCGCAAGGGCTACAAACTCCGCGACCGCCTGCTCCGCCCGACGATGGTCGTCGTGAGCAAAGGCAGCGCCTAGCCCACATGGCTGCAAAACGCGATTATTACGAAATCCTCTGCGTCGCGCGCGAAGCGACGGTCGAGGAACTCAAGAAGTCCTACCGCAAACTCGCTGTGAAGTTTCACCCGGACAAGAATCCGGGCGACAAGGAGGCGGAGGAAAAATTCAAGGAACTCGGCGAGGCGTACGATGTCCTCAGCGATGCGGAGAAGCGCGCCGCCTACGACCGCTTCGGCCATGCGGCTTTCGCGCAGGGCGGGGCCGCGCGCGGCGGCGGCGGGTTCCACGATCCGTTCGATATTTTCCGGGAGGTCTTCGGTGCGGGTAACGGCGGGGGGATGGGCGGGATTTTCGAGCAGTTCTTCGGCAGCGGCGGCCGGGGTGAACGCGAGAGCCGGCAGCGCGGCAGCGACCTGCGCTATGACATGCAGATCACTCTCGAGGAGGCCGCAGAGGGCGTGGAAAAGGAGATAGACATCACCAAGCTCGAAGCGTGTGCCGGCTGCAAAGGGACCGGCGCGGAGGCTGGCTCGCGTGTCGTGTCCTGCCAGACCTGCAATGGACGCGGCCAGGTCGTCAGCAGTCGCGGCTTCTTCCAAGTCGCGCAAACCTGCCCGCGCTGCCGTGGCAGCGGCCAGTCAGTCGAGCGCCCATGCCCGAAGTGCCGGGGCGAAAGCCGCGTGGAGCAAAACGTCCGCATCAAATTCAAAATTCCGGCGGGCGTGGACGATGGTTCGAAAATGCGCATCCCTGGGAACGGAGAGGCCGGCATCCGAAGCGGTCCGCGCGGCGATCTCTACGTCGTCATTCATATCAAGGAGCACGAGGTCTTTGAGCGGGAGGCGGAGAATCTCTTTTGTGAAGTCGCCGTCAATTTCGCCACCGCTGCGCTCGGTGGCGACGTGCGGGTCCCGACCATCGAAGGCCCCGCCAGCCTCAAGCTCCCTGCTGGCACGCAGAGCGGCACCGTCTTCAAGCTCCGCGGCAAGGGCATGCCTGTCTATAACAGCAGTGCCCGGGGGGATCTGATGGCCCGGATCATCGTTGCGGTGCCGCAGAAGCTGACGCCCGAGCAGAGGAAAAAGCTCGAGGAATTTGCCGAACTCATGGGCGACGAATTGCCCGAGCAGTCCAAGGGCGTGTTGGAGAGGGTGAAGGAATTTTTCCACGGCTGAGCAGCCCGGTTTTGGGACTGTGGGAGTGACTTTAGGGGCGGGATGGTGCTGGATGGCCGTGGCAGGCCCATCTTTTGCTAACCTAAACTGATTATTAAGCCCAGCCATGCAGCTCACCATTGAGAAAAAGATCGTCGTCGGCTTTTGCACGGCGGTGGTCATTTTCGTCCTGGTGACGAGTGTGACGCTGTGGGAATTGCGCAGTGCGGCAAACGGCAGGGTGCTCGCCACGGTGGCGATCCTCGGGAGTCTCGCTTACTTCGGAGTGCTGGGGGCATTGTGGGTGATCGTGGCCCGCGACATGCGCGAACGGAGGCGTGCCACGGAGGCGCTGCGCGATGCGGAAAACCTGAACTCGCGGATGATCGAGAACAGTGCGGACTGCGTGGCCATGCTGGATGCGCAGGGGCGGCTGAGGATTGTGAACTCGGCGATGTGGGGGCTCATCGAGGATGTGGGTCTGCAGCCCGTGGAGGAACTGCCCTGGGTGAGCATCTGGGCGGGCGGGCCGCGGAGCGCATCGGAAAATGCGGTGAAGGTAACGGCGAAAGGACATGTCGGGCGGTTCAAGGGCAGTGTGCTTCTCAAGAACGGGGAGGAGCGATGGTTCGACGTGATGTTGACGCCGATCCCGGACCTGGCGGGACGGACGGAGCGCATACTCGCGGTTGCGCGTGATGTGACCATGGCGCGTTCCGCCGAGGAAAAATTCCGGGTGCTGTTCGAACATTCCTCGAACGCGCACATTATTTTCGATGGCGATCGCATTCTCGACTGCAACCATTCCGCGATGGAGATGCTTCGCTGCTCCACGAAGCTGGAGATGCTCTCGACCCCGGTGGATCTGCTTGCGCCCGAGCGGCAGCCGGATGGGTCGCTCTCACACGAGAAGCGGGAGGAACTTTGGAAGCTGGCCAGGGGCGTGGGTTACTTCCGATTTGAATGGCTCGGACGGCGTCTCGATGGGACGGAGTTCCCGGTGGAGATCACGCTGACGCCCGTGCATATCGAGGGGCGCGAGGTGCTCCTTGGTGTGTGGGCCGACCTGACTGAGCGGAAGCACGCTGAGAGTGCCCTGCGGGAGAGCGAGGAGCGATTCCAGGCGTTCATGGATCACAGCCCGACGCTGTGCTTCATCAAGGACAACGAGGGCCGGATGCTCTTTGTGAACCGGGTGATGTCCCAGACGTTCGGATTGAATCTCGATGAGATGATTGGCAAGAGCGACTTTGACTGGCTGCCACTCGAAGCTGCGCGCGAGGTGGTGGAATACGACCGCTGGGTGATCGAGGCGAATCGCGCGATGCAGCGGATCGAGGTCGTGACGACCGGCGATGGGAGGACGCACGAGTGGCTGATCGTGAAATTTCCGATCGTGAGCCCGAGCGGAAAGAAGTTCCTCGGCGGCGTCGGCGTGGATATTCGCGAGCAGCGAAAGGCTGAACGCGCGCTGAAGCAACGGGAGGCATCGTTCCGCGATCTCTTCGACGATGCGCCGGTGGCCTACCACGAACTCGACACGGAGGGAAAAATCACCAGGGTCAACAAGACCGAACTGGCGATCCTTGGCTATACCGCCTCGGAGATGGTTGGCAAACCGGTCTCGGCTTTTGTCATCGAGCCCGGCGCTCGTGAATCCACCCCGCACAAGATTGCAGGCGGGATCCGCGAAGACGAGGCCTACCAGTGTACGTTCCGACGCAAGGACGGAGTGACGATCCCGTCGCTGGTCCGCGACCGCGTCATTCGCGACGCTTCCGGCACGATCACAGGCCTGCGGTCAACGATGCAGGACATCAGTGTTCTCAAGAAGACCGAGGCGGAACTCCGTTCAGCCGAGGAAAAATACCGGAAGATTTTCGAGAATGCGATCGAGGGCATCTTCCAGACGACGCCGGAAGGCCGCTATCTCAATGCGAACCCGGCGCTCGCGCACATCCACGGGTACGATACCGCCGAGGAACTGATGGCCGATGTGAACGACATCGGGCGGCAAATCTACGTGGATCCGGAGCGCCGGGCGGAGTTCGTCAGGCAGATTGAGGGCGCAGGCGCGGTCTCGGAATTCGAATCGCAGGTTTACCAGAAAGACGGCGGCACCATCTGGATTTCCGAGCACGCACGTGCTGTGCGGGACGAGAGCGGCAAGATCATTTATTACGAGGGTGCGGTGGAGGACATGACGGCCCGGCGGGAGGCCGAAATTGCGATGGCCGAGGCGCGTGATGTGGCGATCGAGTCGGCAAGGATCAAGAGCGACTTTCTCGCGAACATGAGCCATGAGATTCGGACACCGATGAACGGGATCATCGGCATGGCCGGTCTCCTGCTCGACACGGAGCTCTCGCAGCGGCAGCGGGATTTTGCCCACACGATCGTCGAGAGCTCGGAGGCGCTCATGAAGATCATCAATGACATCCTTGATTTCTCCAAAATCGAGGCGGGGATGCTCACTTTCGAGGAGATCAACTTTAACATCCGTGACGTGGCGGAGAGCGTGGTGGATCTGTTTGCCGCGCGCGCCGTCCCCAAGGGCGTGGAAGTCGGCTCGCTCGTGTGCCAGGACGTGCCGGTGGCGCTGTGCGGAGATCCCGGGCGGCTGCGACAGGTGTTCTCAAATCTCGTCGGCAACGCGGTGAAGTTCACAGACCGCGGCGCTGTGTTCGTGTGCGTGGAACTCGAGGAAGACCTGGGGCAGGATGTAATGCTGCGCCTCAGCGTCTCGGACACGGGCATCGGCATCACTCCCGAACAGCAGGCGCGGCTTTTCCAGGCCTTCGTGCAGGCGGATGGCGGAACCACACGGAAGTACGGTGGAACCGGCCTCGGACTTGCGATCAGCAGACGTCTCGTTGGACAGATGGGTGGGCAGATCGGAGTCCAGAGCGAACAAGGCAAGGGCTCGATTTTCTGGTTCACCGCGAAGTTCAAAAAGCAGGCGGTGCAGGCGGAGGTGCAAGCGCCCGCGGTCAGCGAGGGGCGGAGGGTGCTCATTGTGGACAATCACGCCAACACCCGGCGCACAATGCATCATCTGCTCTCATGCTGGGGACTCAGTGACTCCTACGCACCGACCGCAGCGGAAGCCATCAAGCAGATGCAGGAGGCTGTCGCAGCGAGGAAACCGTTCGATGTTGTGTTCCTGGATCTGGAACTTCCCGATGGCGAGGGGCTCTCATTCGCGCGGATGATCCAGAACGATCGTGCGTTCAGTCATTCGCGAGTCGTCCTCATTTCGCCGATCACGCATGCTGAGGAAAGCCAGGAGATGCGGGATTGCGGCATCAAGGTGCAAATCACCAAACCGCTGAAAACCGGGCCGCTCCGGAACTGCCTTGAGCGTGTGCTTGGTGATCCGATCCAGCCTGAGCTGCGTGCGCAGCTTGAGATGCGAGAGCCGGTGGTGCAGCAGGCAACGAATGGAAGAAAACTCCGGGTGCTCGTCGCAGACGACAGTCCGGTGAACCGCAAAGTGATTGCTTATCAACTCGATCGCCTCGGGCATTCGGTGGAAGCCGTCGCCGATGGCCATCAAGCGTCAAAGCAGGCCGTGAGCGGAAAATTCGATGTGGTGCTCATGGACTGCCAGATGCCGGAGGTGGATGGATTGCAGGCGACGCGGGAGATCCGCAGCAACGGCGAATCCCGCCCGTGGATCATCGCGATGACGGCGGACACGATGGATGGAGCCCGTGAGCGATGCCTCGCCGCCGGGATGGATGATTACATCTCAAAGCCGGTGAGGATGGACAGTCTCGCGGAGTCGCTCGACCGGTTTATCGGGATGCGCGACATGGGCGCTGAGGATGCAGCGGAGCCGTGGCGCGCGGCCCTTGACGATTCCGCGCTCTCCGCATTCCGGGAAATGGAAGGCAGCGGGGAGGAAAACATTCTTGTGAGCTTGATCGAGATTTTCCTGCAAAGCAGCCCGGCGGTGCTGGCCGAGGTGCGCGCTGCGTATGAGGATCGGAATGGCGCACGGCTCGCACGGGCTGCGCATCTGCTCAAGGGCAGTTGCTCGAATTTCGGAGCCAGCCGTCTGCGCGAGGCGTGCGAGAAACTCGAGATGGCTGAGGAACACCCGGATTTTTCCGCCGCGCGCAATTTGGTGGCGACAGTGGAGCGTGAGTTTGAAAGTGTTCGCACAGCGCTCGAACGCGAACTCCTATTGGAAAAAGCATGAAAATTCTGATCGCAGAGGATGACCCTGTATCCGCAAAGATTCTCCAGTTCACACTCGAGAACGCGGGCCACACCGTCGTGGTTGCCACGACTGGCGCCGCCGCTTGGGAGCTTTTCGACAAGGATCCCGTGCGGATTGTCGTGAGTGACTGGATGATGCCCGGCATGGATGGACTCGAGCTTTGCGCGCAAGTGCGCAAGCGGGCGAAGACCGACTACACCTATTTCATCCTCCTCACCGCGATTCATACGGGCCGCGAAAACTTGAAAAAGGCGATGGGGGCGGGCGTGGACGATTTCCTCACGAAGCCGATTGATCGCGAGAGCGTGCTCATGAGGCTCCGGGTGGCGGAGCGCATCATCGAGTTCACGCAGCAAATCCGGCAGCTCAAGGAATTGCTCCCCATTTGCATGTACTGCAAACGCATCCGGGATGACTCGAACTACTGGCAGGCCGTGGAGAGCTACATCGCCCACTACACCGGCAGCAGTTTCAGCCACGGCATCTGTCCGGAATGCTTTGAGAAGCATGTGCGGATGCTGCCTTCGGAGAAGACCTGGTCCAAGCCCGGCGAGAGTTGAGGCCGGCGGGCTGGGAATGCGGTGATTCGCGCCGTCAAAAGCCGAAGCTCTGCATCCCGGGTTTGATCTCCTTGAAGCTGCCCTGGTTCTGCTCAGCGATGGTTTTCATGAATTCCTGGCCGTTGTTCGCGAGATAGGCGATCACGTTGATGACGATGGGGCGGGGGAGTTGGAGTTGCTTGGCTTTGACGGATTCGAGGAGGTTTTTTGCGTTGTAGCCGCCGTCGGTCGGGACGCCGTCACTGACGATGCAGATGGCGTCGGGATTCATCTGGAATGCGACGTCGAGCGCGGCGGACGTCATGGTGCCGCCGTGATTGAAGTTGGTCACACTTTTCGCCGTGGTGTTGCTGGTGAAACCAGCGTCCTTGCGTTCCATGGCCTTGCGTTCGGCGACGAGGTTGAGAGACGGATTGCGCTGCAGGATGAAGCGGATGGCGTTTTCCTTCTCCGCGCCGGTCACTCTCATGAGGGTCTTGGAATACGGATCCACCTGGCCGGCGAAGCACACGACGGAGAAGGACATGTCGTTGGGGAGGCTCCGGATCACGCGCCCGACTTCGCGTTCGAGCGACGAGTAGGTCTGCGCGTTCTTGACGATCATCGGTTGCGCGGGCTGGCCGGGCTTTGCAGGCGCACCCGGGATGGGTTGCACCATGCTGTCGGAGACATCCATGAGGATCACGATGCTTTTCGCGCGCGTGCGGAGGCCGAAGAAATTGATCCCGCTGCCTTCGCCGGTGCCACCGCCGCCGGGGGTGCCGGTGGCACCGAAGGCGTTGCCTGCGCCGCCCACACCGATGGCGCGGTTGGCGAAGACGTCCGTGGTCGCGGTGGGCAGTTCCGGCATTTCGGGGAGGGCGATTTTTGCGAAGGAGCTGTTGGTGGTGACGCGCTTGGCCTGCTCGGGCGCGCTCATGGTGCTCTGTTTTCTCCCGAGCGAAACCTTGTGCTCGGTGCCTTGTTTCGCGGCTTCGGCTCCGCCGGCGGGTTTCATGAATTTCTTCCGGTTGGCGGTGTCATTCTGGATAACCCAGAACGTGGTGCCGATGGCGAGGATGATGTGGAAGAGGATCGAGCCGAAGAGCCATTTGCGGCGCACGATGTGATCCCAGAGTGTCGGATCACCCGGCTGGCGGATTTTTTTCTGTTTGACGACTTTCGGTGTGGCGGTGGCAGGCATGGCTTCAGGCGGCTGGTGGTTTTGCGGGTTCATTTTCCTCGGTCGGGTCAGCGAGATGCTTTTCGCGCTTGTCCACTTTTTCGCCCAGCGCGTCGGCGGCTTTTGCCTCGGGCGTTTCAGGGAAGTTTTCCTTCAGTTCCTTGATCGCTGCGCGCGCGCGGGCGAAGTCGTCCAACCCGAGGTAGGCGCTCGCCGCGCCAAGCGCGGACTGGGGAAGGAACATGCGCTGGGAGGGATAGAGCGCAGGGACGCGGAGGTAGCTGAGCAGTGCCTCCTCGTAGCGCACGGCGGATTTATCCAGATCACCCTTCTCCTTGAGCACGTCGCCGAGTGCGAGCAGGCTGTCGCCCCGGTTCACGGCGATGAGGCTGAGGACCTCGCGGCGGTCCGTGGCTTTTGCGGCGTCGTCGTAAAGTGCGAGAGCGGCCTCGTGCTGCTTTTTGCGCGTGAGGGAGGCGGCGGTGAATGCCTTCGTGTAGCGTTTGATGGAGGGATCCACCGCGAGGCGGGCGAACTGCTCGGCGACGCTGCCGGCCTCGTCGTCCTTGCGCAGGGCGAGCAGTGCCTGGATTTGGAGCGGGATCGTGTCCGTCCACCAGCTTCCCGGGGCCTCGCGGAAGCTGCTGTAGTATTTGACGACGGGATCGAGCTTTTCGAGGGCCAGTTGCGCCTTGCCCTCGGCGATGAGGTTCGGGACGCTTTCGAGGACTTCCGGACGCTCGAAGTCGAGCTTGAAGATGTCGGTGAGAGGGAAGCCAAACTCGCCCGTGGTGGGCTTTTCGCCAGGCTTTGCCGGGGGGATCTCGATTGTGGCGATGATCTGCTCCTTTTCCCGGCGAAGCGCCTTTGCGATGATGATGCGGCCGTCTTTGAGGTGGATGTTCTGCGCGAATGCGGAACCGGCGAGGGAGAGGAGGATGAGGATGCGGGTGATCATACGGAACCTCCGAGATTGTTGAGTTTCTTCCGGGCCTCCTCCACTTCGGGGAGGTTCTTGAGGCGCTCGGCGCTTCTTTCGTCCTTGGGCTCGATGAGATCGCGGAGGCGCTCCTTGGCGAGATCGTCCTTGCCCTGGCGGTAGTAGCCATCGGAGGCCCGCAGGTAACTCCGGGCGACCCATGTGGGGTATTTTCCCTGCGAGACGGTGACGCGCTCGAAGGCGGTCGTGGCCTCTTTGAATTTGCCCATGCGGAAATAACTTTCGGCGATGTAGTAGAGGGCCATCGCCGTGGTTTCGCCGCGCCAATCCCGCACGCTGGCGATTTCCTCGAAAGTTTTCCGGGCCTTGTTGAAATGTGCCATTGACGATGCGGGGAGCTTGCCCTTTTCCGCATCGCCAAATTCGAGGTGGCACCGCGCCTGACCCATGAGGGCTTCCTTCAATTTCCAAGGCGCCCCGAGGCGGTCAATCGCGTAGGTGTAGAGTTCCATCGCCGTTTTGTAGTCCTTGCGTGCGAAGTTCACGTCGGCCAGTCCGACCCAGCCTGCGTCCACGCGTTCGGATTTGCGGAAATTTTCCTTGAGCATCCGGTAGAGCGTCTGTGCGCGATCCACGTCGCCCCGGGCCATGAAGCTGTCGCCGCATTCCATGAGAAGGTGGGGGCTCAGGTCCTCGGGTTTCATTTTTTCGCCGATCCCGGCGATGATCGCGGCGCGTTTGTCGGGCGCGCGGAGGATGCGCTGCATCTCGGCGTTGGCGTACATCAGCCGGGCTTGGGCCGTGGGGTTGGCTTTTTCGGCGAGCGGCTTCAAAATGCGATCCAGCTCGGCCTGCGGGTCCCATGTCGGGAGGGGCGCATCGGGGGTTGCAAGCTCGGTGGTCGGCGGGCGTCGGCGGGACCATTCGGCGAGCTGGCCCAGCATCATCTCCACGCCTTCACGCTTGGGGTCGCCGATGTGTTTTTGGAGCGCCTCGGTGGTGATTTTTTTGGCCTCTTCCATGCGGCCGAGTTTCGCCTTGGCCTTGCCCATCCAGTAAACGCACGTAACGGCGGAGGGGTGGGCGGGTTTCTTCTTCACGAAGTCGGTGTAGAGCTGCTCGATGGCCTCCCAGTCGCCCGCCTTTTGATACATCTTTCCCGCTTCGAAGAGCGCGTAGTTGAGCACCTCGTCGGTCATCGCGCGTTTGTAGCCTTCCACGTAGGCCTCGGCGGCGGCGTGGTGCTGCTTGAGCGCCGCCTTCGCATCGCCGAGCAGGGAGTAAACTTCCGGGTGTAAAATCTCGCCTTTCACCTTGCCGTAGCTTGCGAGCCATTCCTCGCAGTCTTTCACGGCCTGTTCGTTCTCGTAGGCGGCGAAGTGGCACACCGCGAGGCGGTATTTCGCATCGGAGCCGTAGCTCGACTGGCCGCTCCATTTTTTCAGATAAGCCTCCAGTCGTTCGATTGCGCCATCCTCATCACCGCCCTTGTCGGGGTCCTTCATGTAATGGCCCGTGAACAGATGGCAGAGCGCGAGCTGATACTCGGCATCCTCGATGAACGCGCCCCTCCCGCCGGCCAGCTTTCCGAATTCCAACACGAACGAGCTGAAGTCCGCCATCGCCTGCTCGAATTTGTTTTGCAGGAAGCGCGAATTCGCGAGCTGGTAGCGCGATTCCGTCCAGTAGAGCCTCTTCTGCTCGTCGGGCAGTGATGCGAGAATCTTGAGGGCCGCCTCGAAATGTTGCTCCGCGGTCATCCAGTCTTTTTTCCGCATGGCGGTGATGCCTCTCAGGTAACCGACCTCGCCCGCGTGCGGCCCGGCGGGGTATTCCTTCAAGTACTCGTTGCAGAGCGTGTAGGTCCGGTCGGCGATCCCCAGGTCGCAGTAAAGCGCCAGACGGCTGAAGATGACGATCTCACGGACGGACGCGGTCGGGTAGTCGGTGAGGATCTGATTGAAGACCACGATCGCCTCCCACTTCTTGTTCATGTCCGCGAAACAGCGCGCCATGCGGAAGTAGAGGGCCGGCATGAAGTCCGGCAGCGCCTCGAATTTTGCCAGGAGGGCCTTCGCTTCCTCAATCTTGGGCTTGATGTAGTCCTCGTTCAGGCGTTGGGCGGCCGCGAGGGCTTTTGGCTCTTTTCCAGCGGCTTTGATTCCCTGCTCCATGCGGAGTTCCATCGAGGCGATGCGCTCCTTTTGCATCCGGATGACGACATCGCGCGGGCGCACCGCCCAGTAAGCCTCGAGCGCCTTCGTGAAGGCGTTCACTTCGAGGAGTTCGTCGCCCAGCCTGATCGCGATGCCGTTGAGGGCGATGAAGTTTTCGACGAGGTATGTTTTCTTCTGGAGCTTCAGCAGGAGTTCGATGGCCTTGTCCGCAAACTTCATGGATTCCTTGTTCGCGGGGTCGTGCTGAATGGCGTAGAGGGACATGAGCCGCACGGCGCCCTCGGCGGAGACCGGGGTGTTGAATTCGGGGTCGTAAACCAGCCGCTCGAGCACCTTCACCTCATCCTCGGGCTTTTTCAGTTTTTGATAGCAAAACGCCTGGCCGCTCAGTGCGTGTTCGCGGATCGGGTTGTTCTTTTTGCCCACCGCTGTCTCGATCTGCATCCACCATCCGATCGCCGTCTCCCACTTTTTCATCCCCATGTAGGCCTGCGCGATGGCCATCTTCACCTCGAGCACACGGGGATCCTCGGGCCAAATCTGGAGGAATTGCGTCCAGTAGCTGATTGCTTTGGTGACGTTTTCCTCCCCCCCAAGCCGGTACCAGCACTCCGCAATCGCGAGGAAACAGATGGAGACCGTGGGTCTCCTTTTTTCATCCGCCGTGAGCATCCCGAGGAACTCCTCCAGCTTCTCGATGGCGGTTTTGAATTTCTCCTTGTCGCCGGTCGCCAGCCCGCCCTCGAAAAACATCATGCCGGTGTTGTACAGCGTCGCGAGCTTCATCGCCCGCGTTTCCGCGGCGGTAGTTGGCTGCGGAGCCCCCTGTCCCAGCGCGGACGAAACAAGCACCGATGCAGCTACAACGATCACGGCGATTGCGTGGAGAATTCGAGGCATTTTGCGGTGGGCAAATAGGGCCGCGCAACTTCAGGAAAGTCCAGCGTCCATTTCGGCGGTGTGATTCCTGTTTCGGGGTCGGAATTCGGAGCATAGCGCCCCGCGGCGCGTCCGGCGCTGGTTTCTTAGCTGCGAATTCCGTCCGTTTCCGGCCAGTCGCCGCCTTTTTTTCTAAGGCCGGATGCCTCCGACGCTCGGTTTGCTCTGAATGCCTCGTCAATACAACTGTCGTAATCATCTGCCGCCCGCCGTCGCGGGTGTAGGGATGTTTTGCGTACTGATGGTCGCGGCAGCGGCTCCGCCTGATGATGGGAGCGCAAAGGCCGCGGCGGATGCGATGAAGTCGTTCAGGATGGACAGCGCCTTGAAAGCCGAGCTTTTCGCGAATGAGCCGCTGCTTGCGAATGGGGTCGCTTTCGCGCCGGACGAGCGCGGGCGCTGGTTTGTTGCGGAGTCCTACCGCCAGGAAGGCCGGCGCGTGAATGGAAAGCCGGCCACCGGAGGCGTCGTGGACAATCGCGGGCACATGATCTGGCTCGACGACGACATCGCCGCGCGCACGACCGACGACCGGCTTGCGATGATGCGGAAATTTTACCCCGACCCGAAGAAATTCACCGAGGCGTTTGAGACCGAGCAGGAGCGGATCGTGATGATCGAGGATGCGAATGGCGACGGTCGCGCGGACAAGACCACGGTGTTTGCGGATGGTTTTCGCGATGCGCTCACGGGCACCGGCGCGGGAATCATCGCCCGGGGCAACGAAGTCTGGTGGACGTGCATCCCGAGCCTCTGGCGCTTCCAGGATGCCAACGGCGATGGGAAGGCGGATGTGAAAGACAGGATGCTTTCGGGCTTCGGCGTGAAGTTTGCCTTCCGTGGCCATGACATGCACGGGCTGCGGTTCGGGCCCGATGGGAAGCTCTACTTCACGATCGGCGACCGCTCCCTCAACGTGAAGAGCAAGGAAGGCCGCGACTGGGACGTGAGCGACACCGGTTGTGTGATGCGCTGCAATCCGGACGGGACGGCATTCGAGGTTTTCGCCACCGGCCTGCGCAACCCGCAGGAACTGGCGTTCGATGAATTCGGAAATCTTTTCACCGGCGACAACAACTCGGACTCCGGCGACCGCGCGCGCTTCGTGCAGCTCGTCGAGGGCGGGGATTGCGGATGGCGCATGTCGTTCCAGTATCTCGATGACCGGGGGCCCTGGAATCGCGAGCTGCTTTGGGACGAGCGCGAGGCGCCGAAGGCAAAATATCTCATCCCCCCGATCGCGAACCTGAGCAGCGGGCCGAGCGGGCTCACCTACAACCCCGGCACCGGCCTCGGGAAAAAATATGCGGGCAGGTTCTTCCTCAGCGACTTTCGCGGCGGGGCGGCATCCAGCGTCGTTCACGAAATCGCCCTGGAGCCAGGCGGGGCATGGCATCGGCTCAAAGCGAGGCAGGATTTCGTGAAGGGAATCCTGACGACGGATGTCGAGTTCGGGCCGGATGGCGCGCTGTATGTCCTCGATTGGGTGGAGGGCTGGAGCGGCGCGGACAAAGGGAGGATTTTCAAATTCACCTCGCCGGACGCCGACGTGGCGAAACAGGCGGAGGTGAAAAAACTGCTCGCCGAGGGAATGGCAGCGCGCACGGACGGGGAGCTGGCAAAACTTCTCGGCCACGAGGACCAGCGGATCCGCCAGGCGGCGCAGTTCCAGCTCGCCGCAAAAGGCGCGGCTGCGGTTCTCACCGGCGCCGCAAAAAGTGGCGCGGGGACGCTCGCCCGCATCCACGGGGTGTGGGGCCTCGGGCAGATCGCGGGGAAGCAGCCCGCGGTGCTGGCGGACATCGCCGCGCTTCTTGCGGACGGCGACGGGGAGGTGCGCGCGCAGGCCGCCCGGGTGCTCGGGGACAACCGGTTTGCAGGCGCGAACGACAAGCTCGTGAAGTTGCTTGGCGATTCCCATCCGCGCACCCGCTTTCACGCCGCCATCGCCCTTGGGAAAGCCGCGCACAAGGGCGCGGTGGAGCCGCTTTTTGCAATGCTCGCGGAGAACGCGGACAAGGATCCCATCCTCCGCCACGGTGGCGTGATGGGCCTCGCCGGTTGCGCCGATCCCGAGCCGCTTGCCGCGCGTGCCAGCGATCCAAACCCGGCGGTTCGTGTCGGCGCGCTGCTCGCATTGCGCAGGCAGAAAAGCCCGCAGGTGGCCGCGTTCCTGAACGACTCCGACCAGGCGGTCATCCTCGAGGCCGCGAGGGCCATCTACGACGTGCCGATTCCGAAGGCGTTCCGTTCCCTCGGCGAATTGCTCGTGAACAAAAAGATCAAGGATCGCAACATCCTCCTCCGGGTTGTGAATGCCCACTATCGCCTCGGAGCCCCGGAAAATGCCGCCGCCCTCGCCCGCTTTGCCGCCGATCCACAGTCAGGCGAAAGCGGTCGCGTCGAGGCGCTCGCGGCGCTCGGTGCATGGGCGAACCCCAACCCGAAGGACCGGCTCACATATCAGTGGCGTCCTCTGCCGCCGCGCCCAGCGGATGCCGCGGCCGCCGCGCTGAAGCCATTCGTGCCGGTGCTGCTCAAGGATTCTCCCGGCAGCGTCCAGGAGATGGCGGCGGCCACCATTGAGAAACTCAGGATTCCCGGCGCGGGCGCGTCGCTTTTTGAGATCGCGATGCACGAGCAGGTGGGGAAAGGCGCGCGAATCCAGGCGCTCTCCGCACTCGTGGCGATGAAGGATGAGCGGCTTGGCGAGGCGGCGCGGGAGGCGCTGACAAGCAACGACTCCAAGCTCCGCGCAGCCGGGCTGAAGGCGCTCGTGGGCGCGGACGCCGAGGCCGGGCTCGCGATGATCGGCAGCGTGCTGAATTCAACGGCGACAGCCATCGAGAAACAGGGCGCGATCCTTGCCATCGCGGAAAGTGCGACACCCGTTGCGGAAAAACTGCTCGGCGGACTGATGGACGACCTCATCGCGGGAAAGCTCATGCCGGAAGTCAGGCTCGAAGTGTACGAAGCCGCGAAGAAACGAGGCGGGCTGGCGGAAAAGGTGAGCGCGTACCGGAGCCTGATCGCGACAAAAGATCCGCTGGAGAATTACAAAATCTCGCTCTTTGGCGGCGACGCGGAGCGGGGGCGAAAGGTCTTCCGCGAAAACCAGGCGGCCCAGTGTTTCAAGTGCCACCGCTGTGAGATTGGCGAAAGCCCCGTCGGCCCGGACCTGACAAAGATCGGCGCACAAAAGGACCGCGCCTACCTGCTGGAAAGCATCATTTTTCCGAACAAAGACATCGCGTCGGGCTTCCAGATTGTCGTGTTGATTCTAAAAAACGGAATGACGGTCGCGGGGCGTTTGCTCTCCGAGAAGGACGGAAAAATCTCCGTGGAAACCGTGGACGCGGCGGGGAAGCCGCTAATCGTGGCGGTGAGCGCCGCGGATGTGAAGACGCGCACCAGCGCCCCGTCCGCCATGCCGGAGGCGATCCGACAGCAGCTCAGCCGCGCGGATTTGCGCGATGTGATCGAATACCTCGCGACGCGGAAATAGCGGCGCTACTGGCGCGGCAATTTGCGCAGCGCGGCTTCGAGTTTGCCGAGCAGTTCGGACGCGACCGCATCCATTTTTCCGCCCTTTCGCTCCTCGAGGAGCAATTGCTTCCCGTATTCGAGGCTTCCGCGGGCAGTGGCGGTTTCGCCGAGCCCGGCTTCCAACGACCCCACCTTGTAGCAGAGGCGTGCGAGCTCGATGCGGGGGACGGGGGTTGCGGAATTTTTCGCCGCATCGAGGGCTTGATCGAACGCCTCGATCGCTCCCTCCGGATCGCGCTTTTTGACCAGTGCGTCGCCGCGGTCGGCCAGGCGCTCCCATTCCTGAAGAACCGGCCCGCTCCCTGTGTCCGGTATTTCGCGTGACGGGATGGGGTTTGGCGGCTGCGTGTTCGGCCCGAGCTGGGCCACGGTGTTTGCCAGTTCGGGGTTTGGGAGCGGCGGGACTTCCACGGGCGGGCGGGGCGGAATGGGTGGAGCCACGGGCGGCGGTGTTGTGGCGACCGGCGGTTTTTCGGGCGGCGCGACCGGCGGAGTGACGGGTGGCGCAACCGGCGGTTTTGGCTCGGGTGATTTCACCTCGGGTTCCGGGGTTTTCGCGATGACCGGAACATCCGGCGGTTTTACTATGTTCACGGCAGCCTCCGCGGGTGCCGGCTTTGGCTCGATGGGCGGCTTCCCGGGCTTGGAAAAGACCACCGCAGCAATCGCAACCGCCGCCGCGGCGGCGATGCCAATGGCGAGCGGCGCACGTTTTCCTCCGGGACGCGCCGTGCGATCGTCGCGCGGGCGGGGCGCCTTCGCGTTCGGATCCTTCGCGAGCCGGATCGTCTGCACCTCGTGCTTCATCTCGGCGGTGTTCTGGTAGCGGCGGTTGGGCTCCTGCTGCATCGCGCGGGAGACCACCTGGTCCACGCGTTCGTCCACGGAAATCAATCGCGACGGCAGGTCGAAAACGCCCTGCGGGACATGACCGCAAAGCATTTCATAAAGCATCACACCGAGGCTGTAGATGTCCGCGCGGTGATCCACGTGCATTCCGCGCTTCTGCTCCGGCGCCATGTAATCCGGCGTGCCGAGCACGGTGCCCGTCATCGTGTAGCCGGCCTGTTCCGCGGCGCTCGGCGAGTTGAAGCGCGCGAGGCCGAAGTCCGTCACCTTCACGCGCCCGCGCACATCCACGAGGACGTTCGCGGGCTTCACGTCGCGATGCACGACGCCCTCGGTGTGCGCGTAATTGAGCGCCTCGCACACGCCCACGATGATCTCAAACGTCTGCGGCGGCTTGAGGCCGGTGCTCTTGATGAGATGATGCAGCGTGGTGCCCTCCACGAACTCCATCACGAAAAACAGATGCCCCTCCGCCGTCGTGCCGAAGTCGAAAACCGCCACGATGTTCGGGTGGTTCATCTTCGCCATCGTCCGCGCCTCGCGCTTGAAACGCTCCGCAAAATCCCGGTCCGCGCTGATCTCGAGCGGGAGCAGCTTGATCGCCACGATCCGGTCCAGCGCAAGCTGCCGCGCCTTGTAAACAGCGCCCATGCCGCCGCGGCCGATGATCTCGATCACGTCGTAGTTCGGAAAAAGCCGTGCAGCCTCCTCGAGGGTCGGCGGGGTCCATTCCGCAAGCCCGCCCGCCCCGGTCATTTTCACAGATTGCATGCCGCGTGCGAAAAGCTCGTCGGGCTTCAACCCGCCGAGGATGGAGTTTTCCGGCGCGGCTGGCTTCGGGGGCTGGGTGTCGTTGGCTTCCGGCATGGTGTCAGCTTGCGGCCACCAGCAGCGCAGTCAATTCACTATCCACATCGTCCGGATGGCGCACGGTGTCCGCGATGAGGCCGCGGAGAAGCGCGCGGTAGCGTTTGCGGAAGGCGAAGACCTGCATGTGAAACGCGCTGCCCGACATGCCCAGATCCTTCGCCACGCTCGAATATCCCTTCTCATCCGGGCTGAATGAGAGGAAGGGCTTCATCGCGGTAAAAAGCGCGGCCTTCTGCTGTGCTTCGTACTCCGATCGCAATGCGATTATCGCCATCTCCAGCAGGCGGAGAGCCCATCGCTGGTGGAAGATATCGTCCTCTGTTTTCCCGTCCGCGTTCGCAATGAGCTGCTCACCCTTTTCCCCATCCACCGCCACGGGTGAGGGGGATGCCGGAAAACCGGACGCAAGAAACTCGCGCAGTTTTCCGAGCACATGCTCGCGGAGACGGGCGGCGGAAATATCGTCACCCGCTGGCGGGCGCGATGCGGCGATGTGGGAAAGGAAATCCCCGCAATGCCGTGGCGCTGCTTCCGCGGAGTCACCGACCGAGCGAAGCCACGCATAGACCGGGAGCCAGAACTGCGGGACAAACGTAGCGAGACAATCCATCTCCCCCTGGCAGGCGCGCGTCCACAGCCCTGGGGGCTGGGTCTCGACTGGCGTTGCGATTTCTTCGCTCATGAAATGATGGGGCCACGCGGAGCGTGATGAGTCAAACTTTCCGCCGCATCAGGGCAGCGTCCCGGCCTTGACCACGATCATGCGGCCGGCGTCGAGGTGCTTGCGGATGGCTCCGTTCACCTGCTCGACGGTCAGCGCCCCGATGTCGCGCGGATATTCGTCGAGCCACTTCACGTCGAAGCCGCGCTCGGCGCAGCGGAGGAGCTGCGTGGCGAGGCCGTCCGTTGTTTCCAGGCCGACCGAGAATGAGCCGATGAGGAATGTTTTCCGGAATGCCAGCTCGTCGGCGCTGATGCCGTCCTTGCACCACGCCGTGAACTCGCGGCGCACGCTGGCCATTCCCTTTTCGAGCAGCGCCGGGGCGAATGTCGCCTGGACCAGCCACGCGCCATCGCGGAACGAATCGTCCTTCAGCCCCGCGCCGATGCCGTAGGTCAGCCCTTCGCGGTCGCGCACATTGCCGACGAGCCGGCTCGTAAATCCCTTTCCGAGCACGGCGGTGCCGACATTGAGCGCCAGCCAGTCCGGGTGGTCTGCGCGAAGCAATGTGGGCTGGCCGATCACCACGCTCACGCTCGTCTTGTCAGCCATGTTCACGGCTTTCTCCCGCGCTTCCGGCTTCACCGGCGGTGTTGCGGCGGCGGGCACACCGCCCTTGCCCCAACCGGAGAATGCCCCCTCGATCGCGGCCTTGAACGCGGACGGGGCGACATCCCCGGCGGCGGCGATGTGGAGCGATGCCGCTCCATATTGCTTCGCGTGAAAATCGCGCACGTCCGCAAGTTTCGCCTTCTCGATCGCCGTGATCAGTTCCGGCACCGGCGCCTTGCGATTCGGATGCCCCGCGGGAAATGCCGCCTGCCAGAACGCCGTCTGCGCCTGGTTGGACGGGTCTTCGAGCATCTGCCGCGCTTCGCTGATGAGCTGCACCTTCAGCTTCTCGAACTCCGTCCCGGAAAAGGCCGGCAACCTCAGTTGCTCGGCGATCAGCGAGACGACCAGCTTCATGTCGGGCGTGAGACAGCGCGCCTGGAACTCCAGCGTTTCGCTGTTCACCTTGAAAGTGAGCGTCGCGCCCGCTTTTTCCAAAAGATCCGCGATCTCGAACCGGCCGCGCTTTTTCGTGCCGCGCTCGATCATCCCGGCGGCAAGGTGCGCGAGGGCGCGATTGGGCGACGCACCCTCGCCCGCCGCGAGGCTGCCGTGGATGGTCACCACGTTTTTTGCATCGGTCGGGCAGACGATCGTGTCCACCCCGGCCACCGTCTCGCGGATGGCGCGCTTCGCGAAATCCGTGGCGACCGGCGCACCCGGTTCCGTGTCGAGAGGGCGGGGGGCTTTCACCTCCTTCGGGGCAAACTTCTCGGACTTTGGCGCGGACTTCGGCGCCCCATCGCCCTGGCCGGAGGCCGGCACGAACCAGCCCGCGACGCTGCGGCGCTCGACGAAGTACGCTGCCGCGACCCGCTGCACATCCGCGGGCGTGACCGCCTTGAACTTCTCCTCGAGCATTGCGAAAAGCGTCCAGTCCCCGACCGCGATGCATTCATTCAGTTGCTCCGCCGAGGCGAAGGTGCCGTCCCGGTCGAATGCATGCTTTGCGAGCAGGCCGGCCACGGCGGTTTGCACTTCGCCCTGCGCCACCCCGCTTTTTTGCACCCGCCCGATCTCCGCGACGAGGCGCTGCTCGACATCCCCGTGCGCTGCGTCTCCCGCGAGTTCCGCGTAAGTCGTGTGCAGCGATGGATCGCGATTGAACCCGCAGAACGCGCTCACCTCCGTCGTGAAATTTTTGTCCGTGAGAGCGCGGTAGCAGCGGCTCGTCTTCCCGTGCGTGAGGATGGCGCTGAGAACCTGCACGGCGGGCCAGTCCTCGTGCGTGGCCGGCGGGATCTTGTGGGAGAGGGCCACGACCCCGAGTTCGCCCGCGCGCTTCACCACCACCCGGCGCTGGGCCGTTTGCTCCGGCTCCTCCGTGTACATTTCCGGGAAGGGCCTCGGCGATTTCGGGATCGCGCCGTATTCCTTGCGGATGATCCCGAGCGCGTCGGCGGGATCGAAATCACCGATGACCGTCGCGGTCGCATTGTCCGGCCAGTAATACGTGTCGTAGAATTCCCGGAGCTTCGCGATCGGCACCTTCTCGATGTCGCTCAGCCAGCCGATCGTGTCGTGGTGATACGGGTGCGCGATGAACGCCGCCGCCCACAGTTCCTTGTCCAGCGCGCTCCGCGGATCATTTTCCCCGCGCTCGAATTCGTTCCGCACCACCGTCATCTCCGGGCACCGGTCCTCCTCGCGGAGCGACAGGTTCCGCATCCGGTCAGCCTCGATCCCGACGAGCAGCGGCAGCGCGTTGGCCGGAACCGTGGCGAAATAATTCGTGCGATCGTGCCACGTCGTTGCATTCGTCTCCGCGCCGACGCGCTCGAGCACCTGGTCAAAGCCCGTCCCCTTGCTCCGGTCGAAGCGTTCCGTCCCCTTGAACATGAGATGTTCGAGAAGGTGGGTCGCCCCCGTGGTCCCCGTCACCTCGTTGCGCGAGCCCACATGGTAGGTCACCATGAAAGTGACCACCGGCGCCGCCTTCTTCGGCATCAGCAGCACACGGAGCCCGTTCGACTCCAGCCGGTATTCCGCGATCCCGCCGAGCGAGCGAACATGGGTGAAGCCGTCGGCTTTCACCGGCTCATCGGCGGGCAATGGCGTGGTGACGGCGATGGTGGCCAGCAGGGCTGCAATTTTCATGGCCGCGGAGACAAGCGCAACGAGCCACGCCACGCACGCGGTATTTGGCCCCCGGCGCCCGCCGGTCTGATCGAACGCGTATCCGGAATCCGGCATGGAGGCGGATGTGGCACAGTGCTTCCAGCCTGTGGGGCAGCGCGAGAAAGGCCTTCTTCGGGTCGTCCACGACGCTCTCCCCATCCGCCCCGTGCATCAGGTCGCAGGCGATGCCGTGTTTCTCCAGCATCACGGCGATGGCTTGCGCCCCCGCGCCCCCGCGTCTCCGCGTCTCCGCGTCCCCTTGTCTCCACGTCTCCACGTCTCCACGTCTCCGCGTCTCCCCGTCCCATCTGAAAGGCTATTTCACTTCTTGATCCAGCCGAGATCCACGAGGAAGGCGTCGGCTTCCGCGAGGGTCTTGTCGTAATACTCGGCGCGACGGAAGAAGGTGTGTTCCGCACCTTCGTAGCCGACCAGTTTGCACGGCCGACCGGCCTTCTTCATCTCACTCTCGAATGCGACGACGGAAGCATAGGGGACCGTGGTGTCCGCTGTGCCGTGAAGGATCAGGGTCGGCGGCGTGTGCGGGCCGATGTGATGGGCCGGCGAGATCACCTCTGCCTCCACGCCAAACCGTTTGGCGCTGAGCTTCCCGGGCCTGACCCCTGCGGGCTTTCGGAACGCGGTTTTCTGGCGACTCCCGGGCGTGGGCCGCGGAGGGAAACATCGAGAAGCCGCAAGGTTGCCGCCCCTCGCCACGAAGCGGAGTTTCCGCCGCACGCGAAGGCGTTTCCGAACCCTTAGCTTGGACACGAGAAGGCGAACCAGTTTGAGTCGTCGGATCGGAAATTGGCGAGGACGGAGTCGGCACGGAGGTCGGGATGGAGGTCGCGGCGGAAGGTGTCGGCGTGCTCGAGACCGAAGTCGGCCTCGATGCCGCGCAAGGCGAGGTTCATCACGGCGAGGCGGCGTGTGGTGGCGTTGCTTTGTTTCGGCTGCTGCCGCCGCAGCCTCACGGGCTCGCATCGCGAGACCAATTGGGCGCTGCCGCCGCGCCCATTTGTCCTGGCTGTAGATGCTGATGTCGCCGAGCTTGCCGCCGTGGGATTCGACAAACTTTTCCGACTGCACGAACATGCCGCCGGAGCCGCAGGTGGGGTCGTAGATGCGGGCTGTGCAGGGGATGCCGACACGTGGATGGGGAGGCAGGCCGTGACGGGTGGCGCGCGCGAGCTGAAGCTCGGGACTACTTTCTGTCCCCGCCTCGAAGCCGATGGTGGCGGTGCTGGGGTTCGTGCCGTTGGATTTGGTGCGGGCCATGATCAGAAGTTGTCGCCCTACGGCGAGGATGGGCGGGTGGACTTCGCGGACTGGGCTTTTTCCAATAGCTCAGCCATGCGCCTGGCCATGGCCGGTTTGTCCTTCGCTTCGCTCACGACCTGCGATGAGGCTCCGCTTTGTAGTAATGCGCTATCGCGCAGGGCAGTCTGCTGGGCGAGGTTCTTCGTTTCGCCCTGGTCGGTGGAAAGATCGAACAGGGCGGGCTGGGCGGGTTGATTCGGCTTTTTGGGGCCGGATTGCCAACCGTCCGCAAGCGCAAGGTTCGCCCGGTATTTCCACTGGCCCTGGCGGATGGCGAGGTCGCCATTGCCGCTCATCACGACGAGGGTGTCGCGCTTCATCTGCTTCGGCTGGCCGAGGAGGGTGGGCAGCAGGTTGAAGCTGTCCGGCGCGGCGCCATCCGGGAGCTTTTCGCCGGCCACGGCGGCGGCGAGCCACCGGTTGCCTTTCAGGCTCCGCAGAGTGCCTTTGCTGTTGAAAGATGCGCTGCCGCGCAGCGCGGCGGCCTCGAAGCCGAGGTTGGCGGTGGGGTCTTTGTTGCCGTTGGATTTCGTGCGGGCCATGGCCGAATTCAATTTCAATCGATTGTCGGCGGAGAAGCACGCGCGAAATTTGGCTCCACGTTGCGGAACAGCATCGGAGGGCTTCGACGCGCGCCAGGAGCAGCGTGAAAATTTGAGAGAGGGCGTTTGCTGGCGTGCGGCATTGAAAATCCATGTGCCAAGTTCCCGGCGGATGGCGCACGATGAAATTTCCCGCCGCTTTCCAGATGACCACCGATGTTGCACACATCGCCCGTTCCGCTTTTTCGGATCGTTTCGCCGCCCCGGCCGCATTCACGGTGCGCGCGCCGGGCCGGGTGAACCTCATCGGGGAGCACACGGATCACAATGACGGGTTCGTGATGCCGATGGCGATTGACCGGTGGACGGCCATCGCGCTGGGGCCGCGGGGGGACGATCGGGTGGTGTTGCATTCGCTTGTGATGGCGAGCAGCGGTGAGTTTTCGTTGCGGGAGCTTGCGCCTGGAAAGTTCGGGGGCTGGCCGGACTACGCGCACGGTGTGGCGGGGGCCATGGCTGGGGCTGGCTTCGCGTTGCGCGGCTGGGAGGGCGTGGTGGCGGGCGATGTGCCGGCGGGCGCGGGGCTTTCCTCATCGGCGTCGTTCGAGCTGGCGGTGGCGCGCGCGTTTGCCGCGCTCTGCGATGGCGCGAGGATGGCGCGGCTCTGCCAGCGGGCCACCCGCCTCCGCCAGTCCATCGTCCAAAAAGCCTTCACCGGCCAACTGGCTTGACAGAACCGGGTGTAAAACATAGTTTAACACCATGACAAAGACGATCACTAGGATTGGCAACTCACAAGGGCTGATGTTTGACTCGGCCCTGATGGATCTGGCGCGCATCAAGGTGGGCGACCAGGTGAGCATCAGCCTGCACGAGGGCGGCTCGATTGTTTTGACGCCGGTGCGCCCCGTCATCAACGCCGAGAAAGCGGCCGTGACCGCGAAGCGTTTGATCAAGAAGAATGCGGATTTGTTCCGGCGGCTGTCGTGAAGCGGTCGCTCTCGCATCCCACGGTGGAAGCCGTGAAGGCGATTCATGTCGAAGTGCTGGCCGCGCACGGCGGCGGCGAGGGGCTGCGGGAGGAGGCATTGCTGGAATCGGCGGTGGCCGCGCCGCAGGCCACGATGATGGGCGAGCCGTTGTTCACCGATCCGGTGGAAATCGCGGCGGCGTATCTGTTTTATCTGTGCCGCAATCATCCGTTCGTGGACGGCAACAAGCGGACGGCACTGGCGACGTGTCTGGTCTTTTTGAGCGAAAATAATTTGTTGCGGGACGAAAACCTGGACGTGGAGGCGTGGGAAGCGTTGACGCTGGAGGTGGCGGCCAGCCGACTTGATCGCGAGCAGACAACGAAACGGCTGCGAAAACTTTTGCGTGCCCAAAAATGAGCAACCCCGCACCCCAGCTCGTCCAAAAGCTCTGGAACTACTGCAACATTCTCCGCGATGACGGCCTGTCCTACGGCGATTATGTGGAGCAGTTGAGATTGGTACCGGCTGAGCACGAGCACGAGCAAGAGTAGGAAGTAAGAGAGCAACCTGCCAAAAACTGAGATGCGCCCCTGGCGTGCGGCATTGAATCCATGTGGCCAAGTTCCCGGCGGATGGCGCACGATGAAATTTCCCGCCGCTTTCCAGATGACCACCGATGTTGCG
The DNA here is from genome assembly GCA_945861385.1 of Prosthecobacter debontii. GTDB lineage: Bacteria > Verrucomicrobiota > Verrucomicrobiia > Chthoniobacterales > Chthoniobacteraceae > SXWH01. Next base: position 28,306 of record CAMAUI010000009.1, on the reverse strand, counting down.
CACATCGCCCGTTCTGCTTTTTCGGATCGTTTCGGCGCTCCGCCCGCATTCACGGTGCGCGCGCCGGGCCGGGTGAACCTCATCGGGGAGCACACGGATTACAATGACGGTTACGCGGCCCGCACCGGGATGAAACCCGCGGTCCACGCATGCCGCGCGGTTGCGGGCGCGGAGATTCTGGAATTCGCCGGGTGACCGGGTCTGGAGCGGGGCCGCGGCGGATGCGAGTTGTGACGGGGAACGGCGAGATTTTTTCCCGCCAATGCCTTCGCGAGGGGCTACCTGTCGGACTTGGGCCGCTTCTTGGGCGGGGCGAGTCTGTCCGTGGTGGGTTTTGTGAGCACCAGCTGTGGCAGCTCCGGTTTGAAGCGGCCAAAGGCAATCCACGCGTAGCCCGATCCATTGGCACCGTCGGTCGCCTCGATGCGTACGCTGTGCCCGCTTATCCCCGTGAGATCCCATTCGATGCGCTTCGCCGTATCACTGCCTGGTGCCACAGCCTGACGGAGGACTTTGCCGCTGGGATCCACGAGGCGGACAAAATTCCTTTTTTCATCGTGACCGCAGACATAAAAGCGCAATTTCTCCGGTGCGATGAACAACGGGGAGCGGAGCGAGCCGGTGAGTTGCTCCCCGAGCGGTAAGCTCGACCTCAATTGCGCGGCCTGGCCATCTTCGCAACTGCGCTCCTGCACCGTCCACGGGCTTTTTCCCTCACCGTAAGCCGTCCAGCCGCCGACGGTCGCTGATGCCGGCATGAATTTCGGCGCGACCGGGGCGGGTATTTCTTTCTTTACCGGGGCTGCAGGGAGCGGCGCAAATTGAGTCTCGCTCGCGGGCAGTTTCGCGAGCAACTCGAGCAAGGTCGCGACATCCGTCGGGTTCAGTCTCTCTCCGCTTTCGTCGCCCCCCGGCCTTGCGATAAGGATCGAGTGTTTCGTGAGTCCCTGTTCGTTGCGGACATCGAAATACAGCGTGTCGCCGGTGATTTCTGGGATCGTGTTGTCGGACGTGTCCCCGGATTTCCTAACCGGCGGGTGGGGGAGGAAACCGAGTTCCTTGCGGAGTTCCTTCACGTTGGTTTTCCGCGCTGTTTCAGCCAGGTCTTTGAACTGGCTCAAAACCCCGGTGGCCTTGGCGATGTTTTCGCGCCTGATTTGCCAGGCGGCTTGAAGGCCCAGGAAGTATTTCTTTTGGTTGCCCTCAGCAACGAGCGCAGTCGGGTTCAAACTCGTGCCGGAGGCTTGATTGTCCCTTTGATAGACATGGATGGTGGCCGGCTGCCATTTGCTTTTTTCATCCTTCCGGTGAGCGGTGGTCCTGATCACCCATGTTGGCCTGTTGATCTGCGGGAAAGAAGCAACCTCGAGATGGGTTGATTCGGCTTGTGCATTAATCGTGGAGACGAGCAGGGCCAGGGCTTGCAAGACTCCCCGCGAGACGCATCGAATCACTTTCATAAGCGGCATGTAGCGCTCTGACATTTCGGTTATCAAATCAAATATCGCTGGTGGATGCGCGCGAGTTGGGACACGGGCAGGCAATGAACGACTCCGGCGGGTTCAATGTCTGATGCCGGCGCGCCGCCGGCGACAAATCTTTTACAACTGTCGTCCCAAATCCTGACAACCCGCTGATTCATCTCCAGCAAACTCATCCATCATGAAGACCTCCTGTCTGCTCATTCCACTGTGCTCGATGTTCTGCGCGTCCGGTCTTTCGCAGGAACCCGCGCCGCCCGCGGCCACGACGCCGAAGGTGATCACCAAGGAGTCCACGATTTACGTGCCTTTTGAGAAGCTCGAGGAGGTTTTTGAAGGGCAGGAGCAGGGCGTCTTCCTGCCGTACCGCGAATTCCTGGAGATGTGGAACAAGCTCAACGTGCCGGAAAAACTCAAGAAGACCGAGCCTCCCGTGGACGGCATTCTTGCGGGGGCGAATTATGCGGGGTCGGTGAGCGGCGATGTGGCGGAGTTTCGCGCGAAGCTGAGCTTCGAGGCGCTGAAGGATGGATGGTCCTCGCTGAAGCTTGGCGGCGAACTGGCGCTCGCGGATGTGAAGACCACTGCGCTGCTGAACGCGGTGGATGGAGGACACGAGGTCATTTTCCAAAACAAGGGCGCCTACACGCTGGATGCCACGGTGCATGGCCGTGTGGTGCGGGACAAGGGACGGGCGACTCTCGCGCTCAAGCTGCCGAGGACGGCGGTGTCGCAATTCGAGCTGACGGTGCCGGAGAAGGGCCTGGAGTTTGAGGTGAAGCCGGCTGCCGCGTTCAGCGCGGTGGAGCAGGGAAATGGGACGAAGCTCGCGGTGTACTTCGGCGCTTCGCAGGAAGTGACGGTTTCGTGGACGAAGAAAGGCGGCGAGACCGCCCTGCCCGCGTTGCTTTTTGCGGATGTGGCGGCGGACCTTCGCGTCGGTCACGGCGCGGTGCGCGTGGATGCGGCGGTGAATTTCCGCATCCTTCGCGCAGGGGTGGGTGAACTGGGCTTCGCGGTTCCCGGGGGATTCCAGGTGCTCGCCGTCGAGGGGCAGAACATCAAGGAATGGGTGACGCTGCCGGGTGCCACGCCCGCGGACTTGCAGACCATCTCGGTGAAGCTGCACACGCCTGCGAAGGATGCGTACGTTCTCCGCCTGCGCCTCGAAGCGCCGGTCGGGATACTGCCGCAGACTGTGAAGCTGCCGGAAATCAAGGTGGCAGGCGTCGAGCGGCAGAGCGGCAGTGTGAATGTTTCCTCCGATGGCGAATTGATCGTGGAGCCCTCCGGCCTGGCCGGGCTCACGCAGCAAGCTGTCGCGGCGGGCAAGGACGGGGCGCCGCCCGCCGGCCTCGTCGCGAGCTACCGCTATCTGCGGCTGCCTTACGCCGGCGCGCTCGCGATCACCGAGGCGAAGCCGCAGATCGAGGTGGCGACACGCACTTCGCTCATCGTCGGCACGGATGTGCTCAAGCTCGATGCGGCGGTGACTTACACGGTGAAAAAAGCGGGTGTGTTTTCCGTGCAGATCGAATTGCCGCCGGGGTTTGCCGACGCGGAAATCGTGGGGAAGGCCGCGGAGGCGAGCCGCGCGGTGGTGGATGGGAAGACGGTGCTGACGGCGTCCTTCAAGCAGCGGCAGACGGGGACTTTTGGTTTCCGCATCGCCGGCGAGATGCCACGCGCCAAGGCGGACGATGCCCTGACGGTGCCGGTGATCCGGCCGCTCGGCGTGGAGCGGCATGATGCGAAGGCGGGCATCGGCGTCCATGTGAGTCTCAAGGCGAACACAACCGACAAGGCGGATTTCATCGAGGAGGACATCGGTAACCTCGACGGCGTGACCGTTGCGGATGCGCGCGCGCCGCTGACGCTCGGCTTTCGCTATCGCACGCAGGGGAACAAAGTCGTGGCGCCGGCGACGATCGCATTCGAGCTGCGGAAGCCGCGCGTTTCCGCGGAGGTGCTCGGGCTCGTGGATGTGCGGGAGACGCTCACCCGCCACGAATGGCATGTGCATTACACGGTCGAGTTCGCGGGCGTGAGCGAGTTCACGATCGAGGTGCCGAAGGCGATTGCCGACGACTTGAAGATCGAGGGCGCGCAGATCCGCGAACGGATCAAGGCCGGGGCGAAGGGCGCGGATGGACAGCCGGACGGCGCGACCGAATGGCGCGTGGTGACGCAGGACAAGGTGCTCGGCAAATACCACCTCGTCCTGACCCACGACGCGGCGCGGGGTGAGCAGAAGCCCGGCGAAGTGGTGCCGGTGACGCTGCACGAGATCAAGGCGACCGGGGTTTTCCGCGAGACGGGGCAGATCGCGGTGGTGAAGGTCGGCAACCTCGAACTCACGAGCACCGATGCGAAGGGGCTGGAGACGATTGACCCGAAGGAATTGCGCCCCGCGTTGCAGAGGGACGGCATTTTTCTCGCATACAAATACAGCCAGCATCCCGTCGCACTGAGCCTTGGCGTCTCGAAGAATTCATTCCTCGATGTGCCGCAGGCGGTGGTGACTTACGCGGTGCTCACGAGTGTGATCGCCGAGGATCAGGCGGAGACGACCGAGGTGGTGTACTGGGTGAAAAACAACTCGCAGCAGTTCTTCAGCGTGCAGCTCCCGACGCGCGGCGGAAAGGCGGCGCGTCTGCTGAGCGATGCGTTCGTGGACGGCGAGCCGCAGCAGCCGAGCCGGCGGCCCGCCAAGAACGAGGTGCTCATCCGCCTGCCGGTGAAGGGAGGGAACACCGGGGAGTTTGCGATCCGCTTTGTGTACGAGCTGCCGAGCCCGAAGCCGGGGGAGAAGCTGGGCTGGCGCGGTGAGTTCGACGTGCAGCCGCCGGGAGTCGCGGACGTGAAGGTGCTGCAGACGAAGTGGACGGTGTTCCTGCCGCAGGATCATCGGTACGTGGGCTTCGGAGGGGCGATGCGCGAGAGCATCAGCCGCGTGGGAAGCGAGCGATGGCCGCGGATTCTCTGGCGTATCGTCGCAAGGCTCGGCCCCGGCGAAACGGGCATCGGGCGCATCGCGCGGTCGGAGCCCGGGGTGGTCCCGGAGCCGACGAAGCCGGGCTTCAACACCCAGCTCCGCACCGAGGGGCAGAAGTTCGAATTGCGCCGGATGGAGGCGCCCGCGGCCATTACGGTTGGGTACCGCGGGAAGACGTATTCGTTTCTTTTGCAGGCCTTCGCGGCGCTCATCACATTTGGGATCGGCGTTGTGTGCCTCAGAAAATCCCCGCGTGAGCGATGGGCTTATTTTATCGCCGTGGGAATTGGCGCACTGATCGTCAGCGGGGCGGTGCATCCGCGGACGGCCGGTGTGTGGCAGGCGGCTTTCGGCGGTGTGATGGCCGCGGGATTCGTCTGGGCGGCGCTCGGGTGCTGGCGCGACTGCCGGGAATGGCGCGAGCGGCGGGAGCGGCGGATTGCGGCGATGGTGTATGGCCCCGCGCCCGCGGCATCCGCGCCGAAGCCAGCGGGAACGGACAATCAACCTCCGGCCGGGGCCTGACCGCCGATGAAAGCAATCGCCGCAATTTTGTCAGCCCGCGCCGTGCGCCTCGTCTGCATGGCGGCGGTCGTGCTGGCTGCGCGCGCCGGGGAGGTCGCGCCGCGGCAGCCGGATCGCAGGGAGCTGTGGGTGCCGACGGCCCAGCTTGCAAAAGTCCTGGGCACGCAGAAGGCCGTGCTGCTTTCGCGGGAACAATACGAGGCACTGCTGCGCGATGCGGGCGCCGCGAAACCCGCGCGCCCGCTTGCGCCACGCACTGCGGTGCTGTCGGCTGCGAACTATCGCGGGGCAGTGGAGGGGCGGACGCTTGTCATCTCCGCGGAGATCATCGTGAACGTGCTCAACGACGGTTTCGCCGCGCTGCCGCTGGATTTTCGCGGCGCGGCGCTGGCGGATGCCACACTGGATGGCGGTGCGGCCTTTGCCGCGGCGGGAGGGAAAGACGAGCAGCCTGCAATGCTGATCGTGAGCGGCCGCGGGGAACACAAGCTGGCGTTCACGCTGACCGCGCCGGTGCAGACTGCCGGTGGCCGGAGCAGCCTCGCGCTGATCGTGCCTCCAGCCGCCTCCGGCGAGTTCCATGTGCGGCTTCCGGCGAAAGTTGCCGTCGAGTCCGCGGGCCTGCCGTTGAAGATCGAGCCCGCGGGCGACGCGACGCTCCTGCGCGCCGTGCTGACGCCGCAGGCGAACACCATCGCGGCGACGTGGAATGCTGCCGGCGCGGTGGATGCGGGCGCTGTCCCGATGAGCGCGAAAGTGGAGGTGCTTTACGAATTGGATTCCGAGAAGGCGAATGCGCGCTCCGTGTTTTCGCTCGCGAGCCAGCTCGGTGATCTGCCGGTGTCCTTCGAATTCACGGTGCCCCCGGCGGCGAGGATTCTCGTCGTGGACGCACCCGAGATCGCGGCGTGGGAGGCGTCGGATGGGCGGGTGAAAGTGACACTCCAGCCGGGTGCGCGGAGGAGCGTGGATGTCCGGATCGAGTTTGAAATCGCCTCGCTCGCCGGTGCCGACGCGGGAGCGCCCGTGCTGCCGGTGCCGGGGCTTGCGGGAATCCCGCGGCTGGAAGGCGAGTTTGGAATCAGCGCGGATGAGAGTGTCGTGGTGCGGGATGTGGTTGCCGGCACGAAGCTGCGGCGTGTGCCAAATGTCAGCGACACGGGGCGGCGCGGATTTTTCAATGCCTTCCGCTTCGACAGCCTCCCGCCGCCGCCGCGGGTGATGATCGAGCGGGCAAAGCCGCGCACCGAGGCGGATGTGGACACGCTCGTTCGGTTTCGCACGGATGCCGTTTTCATCGAGCGGACGATCACGCTCCGCGATGACCGCGGGCGCAGCTTTTCCGCGGTGATGACGCTGCCGGATGGCGAGGAGCTGACGCAGGTCATGGCCGTCGCGGCAGCCAGCGTGGAGAGTGAGCCCGAGTGGCGCGCGGACGGGAACAAGGTGACGATAAGCTGGAGCGATGAGTCGCAGGCGGCGCGGGTGTTCCGGGTGCGGAGCCGCGTGGAGCCGGCGGGCTGGACGAAGCTGCCCGAGGAGGGCCTGCCTTTCGTGCTTGGCGATGTGAAGATCGGTGGGGTGTCGAAAGTCACGGGCTACGTTGCGCTCGATGCCGCGGGCGCATTCCGGATCGAGGCGCAGCCGGGCGAGACACTGGAGCGGCGCGATGGACGGGTGACGCCGGTGCGCGGGGCATACGCGTGGTTCCGGAGGGATGTGATGGAACTTGCGGTGCGTGTTTTCAAGCGCCCCGCGCAAGTGCTCGCCTCGCTCACCGGATACGCTCTGCCGCTGGAGGGCGTGCTCGATGTGCATGCCGCGATGAACTACGAATTCCTGCACGGAGGCACGCGGTCGGTGAAGCTGCGCGTGCCGGCGGAACTCGCGCAGAATTTCCAATTCGACGGGCCGCAGATCGCTGAGCGGACGCTCGCTGGCGACGTGTGGACGATCACTTTCCAGAAGGATCTCACGGGCGCTTACGAGCTGGCGATCAGCGCGCAGGTTCCCGTGGCGAAGAAGGCGGACGCGGATGGCGGGCAGGGGTATTCCTTCGTGGCAAAGGTGCCTGTGATCGCGCCGCTGGATGTGACGCGCTCGAGCGGACTGTGGGCGGTGGAGGCGAACACGGAGACGGAGATTCACTTTGAAACCAAGGGGCTGAACGAGGTGGATTCGCTCCACGCGCCGCGCCTGGGCGGATATGCGCCATCGCACCGCGTGATCGGTGTGTTCGGCTGGCTGGGCTCGGAGTATTCGCTGACGCTGCGCGGTGTGCGCCACGCTGCCGCCGCGGTCTTGAAGACGGTGGTTGACCAGTTCGATCTGGATACGGTCGTGAGCACGGGCGGGCTGCACCGGCATGAGGCGGCGTTGAAACTGCGGACCGCGGGCGCGCAGCATCTCGATGTCGCGCTCCCGGAAAAAGCGGCGCTGCTTTCGCTCGTCGTGGATGGTGCGCCCGTGAAGCCGGTCGCGGACCGTCCCGGCGTGGTGCGCGTGCAATTGCCGGCCAAGGCCGGGGCGAATGTCGTCATTGCCGTGACGCTGCTGTACGAGACTCCGGCGGAAGCTCTCGGAACCACGGGAAAGTTCGCGCTCGCCGCGCCCCGGCTCGCGAAGGAAATCCCGATCCTCCGCAGCGAGTGGCGGCTGTGGCTGCCGGAGGGATTCAGTTACACGGATTTCGACAGCAACCTCGGCAAGCCCGAGCCAGAGCGTGAGAGTGTGCTCATCGCGAAGTTCGGCGCAGGCATCGTGGGGACGCTCGGCACCCGCTGGTATTCGATGGGCTCGATAAAGCATCCTGCGAGCGCAGCAATGTCCAGGGCCGATTCGGACGGGATGTCGAACCCCAAACCGAGGATGGCCGTGCCTGCTGATGATGTTCGACAGGCTGTGCAATCTCCACAGTTGGAGATGCCGCCGAATCCAGATCAACCGAAGGAAAAATTGGTTGCAAATGCGGACGCACGGCGGCGGGTGGGTGGGTTGCTGCCCGTGCTGATTGATCTTCCAAAGGCCGGCCAGCCGCTGGTCTTCGGCGGGCTTTATGCGCCGGAGAATGTGTCGGTGCGGTACGACAGTTGGTGGAGCAGGGCGCGGCGATTGTGGTTCTGGTTCGTGGGTGGTGGGGTGACGTTTTATTTTGTCGCGCGGCTGCCATGGCGGGCAAGTGTGTGGGCGGTGCTCTTGCTCTCGGCGGTGCCGCTGTGCGGGCTGCCGGCGTGGACCGCGGTGTGCAACGCGGCGCTGGGCGGTTGGCTCGCGGCGCTTCTGCTGAACAGGATCGGCGCATGGTGCGTGTTCCGCGGGCGAAGGGAGGTGCTGGCGTGAGTGCGCGTATTTTCGGTCTGCTGCTCATCACGGTCATCGCACCCGGCGGATGGTTGTCCACGTTCGCGGCGGAGAAGGCACCGCAGCGCGCGAAGGTGCGCGACACGGTGATCGTTCCCTACGATCCGGGGAAGCCGGTGCGCGAGCAGAAGCCGGATAATCTTTATGTGCCGTACGAGCGGTTCCTCGAGCTTTGGGAGGCGGCGAAGGTCGCGCACGGGGCGGAGAAGCCGTTTGCGGCGCCCCGCGATTTCGCGCTCAGTTCGGCGCGCTACGACGCGACGATGGAGGAAGGCCGGGTGGCCATCTCGGTGACGATCATGCTGACGACATTCAACAGCGCGTGGGTGAAGGTGCCGCTGCCATTCGATGTGCGGGTCGGTTCGCTCGAGCTGGATGGTGCGCCTGTGTCGCTTGCGGATGGAGTGGTGCTCGTCGAGAAACCGGGCGCGCACACGATCACCGCGCGGCTGGAGATTCCGCTTCCGCGGGGACAGCGCGCCTTTGGATGGAATGTGCCGCGCACGGCGGCCACGCGCCTCACGGTCGCGCTGGCGGAACCGCGCTGGCGGGTGCAGGTGCAGCCGGACGCGGGCGTGATCGAGCGGATCGTGGATGGGAAAAAATCGGTGACGGCGGCGATCGGCGCGACGGACACGATCCGCGTGACACTTGTGGAGGGTGGCGGCCCTGAGCGCGTGGTGAAGCCTGCGCTTGCGCAGATCACGACAGCGATCTCGGTCTCGACCGCCTACGAGCGGGCGAACGGGCGCGTGGCCTTTTCATTTCCCGGCGCTCAGCAGGACAAATTTTCCGTCCACATCCGGCCGGCGGATGCGGTGCTCGCAGGCATCGAGGCTCCCGGGATGAAATCGTGGAGTTTGCGCAAGGAGGACGGCGGGCAGGTGCTCGATGTGGTGCTCTCGGAGCCCGCGAAGGAGCGGTATGAAATGGCGGTCGTCACCGAGCGTCCCCAGTTGGAGGAGCTGCCGGGAGAACGCGCGGCATTGTCGTTTGGCGCGGATGCGAAGCGGATCGAGGTGGTGCAGGAACTGTACGCCGGCACGGGCGCGGGCGTCGTGGCGCAGGCGGCTGCCTCGCTGCGGCAGACGGAGCGGAACCTCAAGGTTGCCGGTGAGTGGACGCCAGTGGGCTCGTGGTCGGGCGCCGGACCGCTGGCGTATCGCATCGCGCTGGACGCGGCGAAGCGCGAGGCGCGCACGGACTATGTGTACCAGGTGAATCACCGGAAGATCGAGTTGATTGCCTCGATGCAACTCTTCGCGCGGAAGGAGCCGTTGCTCGATGTCACGTTGTCGCTGCCGGAGGGATTCGAGGTGCAGGCGGTGGACAGCGAGCGGCTGCTCGACTGGTGGCGCGATGGCGCAAAGCTGCGGGTGCGTTTCAAGGGTGCGACGCCGGAGAAGACTCCGCTCGTGGTGTATCTGGTGCGCCTTTATGCTGCCGCGCCGAAGCAACTCGATGTCCAGCCGCTGGTGATCGAGGGATTTTCAAAAGTGACGGGCGAGGCCGTGGTCGCCGGCCACAAGGGCGTCGAGGCTGCACTGAAGCTGACTGGCGCGGCGGATTCCGCGAGGGAGGTGGATGCAGCGAAGGCCGCGACGGATTTTCAAATCCTCGCCCCGCTCGAGCGGAAGCGCGGGTTTGTTTTCAAGAACCAGGCGTTCGCCGGGCAGGTGGCGCTCGCCCCGCTGCCGCCGAAATGGGCCGCGGACTGGGTGCTGCACGCGCAGGCGCATGAGACGTGGGCGTCGCTGTCACTCGGGGTGCAGCTTTCGATGCGGCAGGGGAGCATGGACCGCGTGGCATTCTCGCTGCCGGAGGCGCTGCCCGAGGGGCGTGTGAGGGGGCCGCAGGTGCGCGAGACCCGCGCGCGTGTGGAGAAGGGACGGCGGGTGTACGAGGTCGAGTTTCAGGACGACGTGCATGATGCGGTGGATCTCGCGGTGGATTTCGATGTGCCGATGGGGCCGGAGCTGGCGCTGCCCGCGCCGGAGTTTGGAGGAGCGCAGTTCGTGAGCGGGCATGTGGTCGCGGACAATGCGAGCGATTACGAGTTGAAGCTCACGACGGAAGGTGCCGAGCCGGTACGCATCGAGGAGCTGACGATGCAGCCGACGGTGACGAAGAGCGCGGGAATTTTCCGTGTGCGGCCGGAATGGAAGATCGTGATCGGCATGGACCGCCTCGAAAAAATGGAGGCGCGCCCGGCATTCTGCGCATGGGCGGAGATGACGACTGCGCTGCGGCGCGATGGCAGCGAGTGGCACCGTGCAGTGTGGCGTTTGCAGAACAGGTCGCTCCAATTCCTCCCGGTGAGGCTGCCGGCCGGCGCGGAACTGGTGAGCGCGCGCGTCGCCGGCCAGGGGGTGCGCGCGGATGCGGGTGTGGTGAATGGTGTGCAGGTGATCCTCGTCCCCCTCATCAAGACGCGGCCCGGTGACGTGAGCTACGATGTGGAGGTCGTGTGGCGCCATGTCGGGGTGCGGATGGAATCCCGCGGGACGCGGAAATTTGACGACGCTGAGGCGGTCGGGGTCACCGTCGAGCGCACGCTTTGGAACGTGTGGCTGCCGGAGGATCGCGAGCTGACGGACAGCAACGGCAACATGCGCGCGGTGCTCGATGTGCTGCACGATGTCGAGAAGGGCCGCACGCAGGTCGAGGAGCTCAAGGCGCTGAACAAGCTGATCCAATCAGGCACGCTGAAGGGGGAGGCGCTGGCGAATGCGCAACGCAATTTCATGGCGACATGCGATGTCCTGAACAAAAGCATTGGAAAAAATGACGGTGTTCTCGGATCGAACTGGGACTCGCTGAATGTGCTGTCGAAGGCCGCCTCCGTGAAAACGCGAAAGGATGTCCAGTCGTTATGGGACGAGGGGAATGTCGGGAATACGTACAACGCAAAGGAACTCGAAAAAGCGATTACCGACAATGGGCGCATCCTCAGCGAGCAGGGGATGTCTCGCGATGTACAAGCGTTGCAGGGGCAGGGGCAATTGAATGTGCCAGCGCCGTTGCCTCAAGCGCGATCCGGAGAGGAGCAGCGGAAAGATAAGGGGTTGAAGTATGATGGCCGGTGGAAAAGCAAGGTCGCCGAGCAGAAGCAGCAGGCGGCAAAACAGGAGGCGGGGCGTTACGATGATGCGAGCAAGTCGAACCTTGTCGTGAATGATAGCATCGTGATCCAGCAGGCGAAGGTGGCGAATCAGCCGGTTCCGCCGGCAGACGCAAAACCCGCAAAGCCGGGAGAGATGACGAAGCAGCCTCCACTACAGATGGAATTCGGAGGAAAGGGATCGGGTTTTGGCAAACTGCGGGAAAAAGACGCGCTTTCTGCGGATGCGAAAAAGCCGGTGGCAAAATCCGAGGAGCTCGCGCAGTCGCAGACCCGCGAGCTGAACACGGCACGCGGAAATCCGGTGTTCTCGGGAAAGGATAATGCGAGGGATGAGGAGATTGGTGAAATCAGTGTGGCAACGGAGCAGCGGGCTGCGTCGCCGGCGGAGCTTCCGTATTTTCGCGGGCGAGGAAACCAGGAAGGTCAGCGAAGTTCGCCGACTGCCCCGGCTCTGGCGACCGGGACCGCGGCCGGTTCTGGCAAGGGGGCTGGCGAAGGAAGTAAAAATGCGCCTGCTCCCGGGGTAGATCCCTTTTCGAACCTTGCGAGCCCGCCTCCCAATCCCGTGCTGACCGGGCTGGAAGCCGACGGGCGCATCTCGCTCGCGGTGGATTTTCCGACGGAGGGGCGCGTCTATCGTTTCCTGAAATTGAAGTCGCATGCGGAACTCGTGCTGCATTTCGCCGATCCCAAAAGCGGGCTCGTGTGGACGAACGTCTGGATTTTTTCCGGGATCGCAGCGGGGTTGTTTGCGATCGGCAGATTCGCAGCAGCGCGCCGAGGACGCCGCGCGGTGGCGGGTCATCCTGCGGAATAGAAGCGCGCGCAGGCCGTGCCGCGGCCGGACAAATGCTGCGGATCACGGTGATGCCGTGCCGGGCTTCGTAGCTGCGCTCGTGAGAGCGTGGTTCGGTGCGGCCTGGCGAATCGCTCCCGCGCTCTTACGAGCGCAGCTACATGCGCGCCGGGCTGTCTCCACACGACTCCGACGTGTGAAAAATGCGGCCTAATCGTCCTTCTTGTCCTTGTCCTTGCCTTTGCCTTTGCCGCGGCCTGTCCCGTCGCCGGTTGATGGATTCACCGCTGCCGGGGGCTGCTGCACAGGGGGCTGGCGCCGCGGCGCGGCTTCGGCCTGTGCGGCACGCTGCCGGGCGGCAGCCTCAGCCGCTTGCTGACGCTGGCTCTCCACCGCGCGGGCCTGGGCCTGTGCGGCTGCGCGTTCCTGGGCGGCCTGTTCCGCTTGTCGGCGATTTTCCTGCTCCGCCTGGTTGCGTTGCGAGTCAGACGAGCGCATTTTTTCCGCCGCATCGGCGGCCCTTTGACGCTGTATTTCCGCCGCGCGTTCGCGGTTCTGGGCGGCGTTCCGCTCAGCGGCTTCCCGGTTGCGACCATCGGCTTCGCGGCGCGCATTTGCATCGCGTGCCGCTTCCCTAGCAGCCGCCTGTGCCTGTTCCTTTTCCGCGAGATCCGCCGCGCGTTGCTGTTTCTCGAGGTTTTTCCGGGCGGCTTCGGCCTGTTGTTTCGCCTCGGCCGCACGCTGCCTCTCAGCGGCCTGCTCCCGGGCCGCCTCCCGCGCGGCTTCGCCCTCCTGTTTTTTGCCGCCTTTTCCGGCGGTGTCCTGGCCAGGTGTGCCGTTCTCACGTTTGAACGGCTGCGGTTTCTTCGATGGTTGCGCGGGATCGTCGGCTTCCTGTTTGTTCACGACCGGCTTGCCCGGCTTTCCGGCATCCTCCGGCTCGCGAACGGCGACCGGGGCGGCTTGTTTTTCTTTTCCGGCGGGTTCCGGTCGGATGGACGGTTTCGGGTTTTCACGCGTGTCAGTGTCCACGATCGGGGCGGGCGTGTTTTTCTCGGCGGCCCCCGGCTTCTTTCCGTCGTCCCGTTTTCTCGGCGCGACCACGAGAGCCGGGGATTTTGCTTCAAAGTCCACTTTCTTCGGCAGCACCGCGAGTGACTCCGGCTTGGGCGTGCGGGCAACCGGGGTTTTTAAATCCTTGCCCCGGGTTTCCTCGCGCATTTTTACGAGCAGGCGCTCGCGTTCGGCATCCTTGTCCAACCCGGCCCAGCCGCGATTGACTTTCTGTTTGTCGAATTTCCGCCCCCCTTCGAGCTTCTTCGTGAGCACGTTGTGGTTCGTCCTGGCGACCGCGGGTGCCGCGACCACGAGCGCATTTCCGCGCGGGGAATTGATGAAGATGTTGCCCTTGTTTCCGTTGATGAAAATGTTCGTTGTCTTGTTCCGCACCAGCTTGAGCGCCGGCACCGGCCGCGCCACGCGAGGCGCGACGTAATCGTAGTCGAAGCCGCCGTTGAACACGCAGTCGTAATCGTCGCGGTAGCTGATGTTGGTGATGTTCACCGTCTGGTGGATGATCACGAGGTTCCGCGTGCGCGGCTCGCACACGCTGCGGATCACCGGCGCTCCAAAATCCCGCCACCTGCAGAACCGGAAATGCGCGGGCCCGATGTCGAAGTCCACATCCACCGCCAGGCCGAAGCCGGTGCGGCGCTCCCAGCGGGCCTCCGGCGGGAGCGGTGCCCATCCCACGTGATCGTCACTCCTGCGCCAGGAGACCCACGCGGGGCCCCACTCGTAATCCGGCACCCAGCACCAGCCGTAGCCATCCACCATCGTCCAGCGTCCGTAGTGGTAGCAGATGCCGCCGAAGTCCTCGTAGCTTACCCACGTCCAGCCCGCATCCGTGTAAGTCCAATATCCGTCTGAATACGGCGTCCAGTCATCGTCCACGCCGCTCGGATGCCACACATGGCCGTAGCCATCCACTTCGCTCCACTCCCCGTATGGCGCGAGCGAGTCGTGGAAAAAGTCGAAGCTGATCTCGACTTCGGCGCGCGCGGGCGCGGCGGCAAAGGCGATCATGGTGAAGAGGAAGAGAGCGATGCGTTTCATGGTGATGCGGAATGTGGACGGGCAGTGCATGGGGATATTCAACCCAACCCCCGCGAATTGCACGCGAACTTCCGCCTTCTTCCCATCCGGCAAATCGTGCAGCAATGGACAATGCGCTGCGTCCTGCTCCTTCTCGCCACTTTCATTTTTTCCGCATGCGACAAAACCCCGCCCGCCCAGGGCCAGGCGTTGCGTGTCGGCATGAGCATGAATTACCCGCCTTTTGAAATGCGTGACGAACTCGGTGAACCCGCCGGTGTGAGCGTGGATCTCGCACACGCGCTCGGCACGAGCCTCGGCCGGCCTGTGACGTTTGAAAACATGCCGTTCGACGGCCTGATGCCCGCATTGAAAACCGGCAGGATTGACGTGGTCATCTCGTCCATGAGCGCGACCGACGACCGCCGACAGAGCATTGATTTTTCCGAGCCATACCTCCGCACCGGGCTGTGCCTCCTGGTGGGGGCAAAGACGGACATCCAATCCGCCGCGAACCTCGACCGCCCTGGCAGGAAAGTGGCGGTTCTCAAGGCGACGACGGGGCATTTGTGGGCGGCGGACCACTTGAAGCAGGCGGACTTGCTCGTGCTCGGGGAGGAAAGCGTCGCGGCACTCGAGGTCTCGCAAGGCAAGGCCGATGCGTTCATCTACGATCAGATGTCCGTGCTGCGAAACTGGCTCGCCCGGCCGGACGCCACCCGCGCGCTGCTGAAGCCTTTCCGCGAGGAGAGTTGGGCGATCGCGCTGCGGAAAGGCGACGACGAACTGCGCGGGAAAGTGAATGCCTTCCTCACGGAGTTCCGGGGGAGCGGTGGTTTTGACCGGCTTGGCGGCAAGTGGCTTGGCGGGCAGAAGGCGCAATTCAGCAAGCTCGGCGTTCCCTTCGTGTTTTAGTCGCGGCGCTGGCCGGTGTTGCGATCAAGCGTGTATTCAGCGGCATTCATCCGTCGCGAGGGCATTGGGGCTTCACGGCCACCTATTTTGGCCCACCGCCGAATTGCTTCCAGTAAAGTTCCTTGAACGGGTTCACCGCAGGCCCCGTGGCCTTTTCGTTCACGAGTTGCGGCTGCACACTGTCCCACCATTTCTCAAATTCCCCACCCAGCTTCGCCACCACGTCCGCATGCTCCCGCGCAACATCCGTCTTCTCGCCGTAGTCCGCCTTCATGTCGAAAAGGCGCCACGCCGCGCCCGCATTTCCCGGCGTGCTCACGAGATGCCAGCCGGGCGTGCGCACCGAGCAGTGCGCGTATTTGCCAGTCGCCGGATCCGCGCCTTTGGCCCAGCGGCCGACATGGGTGAAAAGCGTGCGCTCCGGCCATGGTGCATCCGCCCTTTCGAGCAGGGGAACAAGACTGCGGCCCTCCGCTTGTGCCTCCGCCTTTGCAGTGAGCTTTGCACCCGCGAGATCCGCGAGCGTGCGGAAAAAATCAATGTGCGCCGTGAGCTGGGGTCTGTCTCCGGGCGTGAGCGTCCCCGGCCAGCGCCAGAAGGAACACGCCCGCGTCCCCCCGATCCACGGCGAGCCTTTTGAACCGCGCATGCCTGCGTTGAAGACATTCAGGCCGCCGGTGCCGCCATTGTCGTTCATAAAAATCACCAGCGTGTCCTTCTCGATCCCCCATTCCACGAGCTTCGCGAGCAGGCGTCCGATGTTGTCGTCAATGTTCGCGACCATTCCGAAAAACTTCGCCGTGTCCTTTGGCACCTTGCCCGCGT
The DNA here is from genome assembly GCA_945861385.1 of Prosthecobacter debontii. Taxonomy (GTDB): domain Bacteria; phylum Verrucomicrobiota; class Verrucomicrobiia; order Chthoniobacterales; family Chthoniobacteraceae; genus SXWH01. Next base: position 12,191 of record CAMAUI010000009.1, on the reverse strand, counting down.
AGAGCGCCTCGTCCTCCGGTCGCACGTGCAGCGGGCCATGCGGGGCATTCGTCGCGAGATGGCAGTAGAACGGTTTCCTCCCCTTCACGCCCTCGATCCATTTCGTCGCCTGCTCGAAAAACACGTCCGTGCAGTAGCCCTTCGTTTTTACGAATGCGCCATTGTGCAAAATCGCCGGGTTGAAATACGAATTCCCCGGCGCATCCCCGCACGAGCCTGCATAGGTCTGCCCGATCCCGCCCGCGCCGTGGATGAACATTTCATCGAAGCCGCGCTTGTCCGGCCAGCGATCCGGCTCGTCGCCGAGGTGCCACTTTCCAAAAATCCCCGTCGTGTAACCCGCACCCTTGAGCACCTGCGGAAGCGTCACCGCGTCGATCGTGAGCCGCTCCCGCTCGAGGATCGTGTGGGTGATGCCATTGCGGAATTCATGCCTCCCCGTGAGCAGTGCGGAACGCGTGGGCGCGCATGTGGGCGAGACGTGGAAATCCGTGAACCGCACACCCTCGGCGTGGAGGCGGTCCATGTTTGGGGTCTTGAGGATCGGGTTCCCGTGCGCGGAAACATCGCCATAGCCCTGATCATCGGTGAGGATGAAAATCACATTCGGACGTTTCCCGGCGATTTCCGGGCGGGCGAGGGGAGTGAGAGCGAGCAGGATGAGGAGGATGCGAGTGAGCATGGCGGAATGAGAGTTCATGGAACTGCATTGTCCAAGAACGAAAGTGCCGTGACATCCGCAGTTGCCGGGCGGCGCTCACTCTGATGATCCTTGGGGCCATGTCACTCGCCGGGAAAAATCGCAAATGTGTCGGTGTCATCGGACTTGGGATCATCGGCTCGCGCGTGGCGATGGCGCTGCGGGGGGGCGGGTTTCAGGCGTTTGTCTGGAACCTCACGCCGAAATCCGCGCCGAACTTTCTCGGCTCGTCGGCGGAGATCGCGGAGATGTGCGGCGTGGTGCAGCTCTTCGTGGCGGATGCCGCGGCGACCCTTGAGATGATTGATGCGATGAGCCCGAAGCTCACGCCGGAGCATGTCGTGATGTGCCACGGCACCATCGGCCTCGAAGGCACTCTGGAGGCGGCGCGGCGCGTGGGGCAGGCGGGCGCGCAGTTTCTCGATGCGCCTTTCACCGGCAGCAAGGGCGCGGCGGAAGCCCGGCAGTTGGTTTACTACATCGGCGGCTCGGAGAGCGTCCTCGAGGAAGTGCGCCCGGTGCTGGAGGCCAGCGCGAAGGCGGTGGTTTACATCGGCAGCGTCGGCCACGCCGCAGTGGTGAAGGTGGCGACGAACCTCATCAGCGCCGCGACCACGCAGGTGCTCGCCGAGGCGCTTGCGCTGGTGCGGGAGTCGGGCATCCCTGCCGGGGTGTTCGCCGGGGCGCTCGCCAGCAATGCGGCGCGCAGCGGGGTGACGGATCTCAAGCTGTCGAAAATGACGGGCGGGGATTACGAGCCGCACTTTTCGGTGAAGCACATGTTCAAGGACGTGCAGCTCGCCATCCAGCTCGGAAACAAGCTCGGCCTGGATCTGCCCGCGACGGGCACGGTGGCCGGAGCGCTTTACAGCGCGGTGATGCGCGGCTGGGGTGATCTCGACTACGCGGCGCTGGCGAAGGCGTTCCAGAACGGGACGGGGTCAGCCGCACATGAGTGACCTGCGCGTCGGGTACGAGGCCTTCCGGGATCGCGGCGGCATCGCCGATCTCGCGAGCCGCGTGAAGCTGCTGTTCACGGGCGCCGATCGCGTGCGTTTCGTGAACGGCCAGGTGACCGCGAATGTCGCGGCCGCAAAGACGCCGTCTGTTCTCCCTGCCTGCGTCACCACGGCGAAAGGGAAGCTTTGCGCCACCGTGTTCGTGAGCGTCGGCCCGGATGGGATTCTCGTGGACGCGGACCCCGCCGCCGCCGGGACGCTCGCGCCGCGGATGGAGAGGTACATCATCGCGGACGATGTGAAAATCGAGGACGCCACGGACACGGTTGCGATCATTCATCTTGCGGGCGTGAAGGCCGTGGAAGTCCCCGCTGAGATCCGCCGTTCGCTCGTGCCGTCGGAACGCTACGGGGTCGCGGGTTTCGATTTCTTCCCGCCGTTTCGCAAAGATCTCCCGCCGTCGTGGGAACTCCTTGCGGCGTGCTTCCCCGTGCTATCCGACGAATTGCTCGAGCTCATCCGCATCGAGCGCGGCGTCCCGCGCTGGGGTTTCGAGCTGGATGAATCCACGCTTCCCGCCGAGGCCGGCCTCGACCGCACGCACATTGATTTTCGCAAGGGCTGCTACATCGGCCAGGAGGTCATTTCGCGGATCAAGAGCGTCGGGCATGTGAATCGCGAGTTGCGCGGTTTTATTTCCACGAGTGGCGCACCCATCGCACCCGGTTCCCGGCTTTTCACTGCCGATGCGCCGGACAAGGAACTCGGCGTCCTCACCAGCACCGCGCACAGTTTCGCCCTCGACCGCCCGATCGCGCTCGGCTACCTCCGGCGCGGCTCACCGACAGACGGGCTCCTCGCGGCAAGCGCGGATGCTCCCGACGCGCCGGTGTCCGTCACACTTCATCCACTGCCGTTTATTTCATGAAAAAACTCATCCTGCTCTCCCTCGCTGCCGCAACCGCCGGCGCCGAGGACGTCGCCCTGCTCGAATTTCGATTCGCCGACGACACCACCCGCAACGTGGCCATCGAACTCCGCCGCGATGCCGCGCCGGAGACTGTCGGGAACTTTGAAAAGCTCGCGAAGAAGGGCTTCTACAAAGGCTGCGCCGTGCATCGCGCAATCCCCGGTACGCTCGTGCAGGTGGGCGATCCGCTCAGCAAAAAAAAGAAACGCGACAAGGTTGGTACCGGCGGCCCCGGGTACACCCTGGCCCCGGAAATCCGCCTGAAGCACGCCAAAGGTGCGGTCGCCTCCGCGCGGCTGCCCGACAAGGTGAATCCCCAGCGCCGCAGCAACGGCAGCCAGTTCTACTTCTGCCTCGCGCCCCAGCCGCAGCTCGACGGAAAATACACCGTCTTTGGCAACGTGATCCTCGGCCTCGAGGTGCTCGAACTGATCTCGGGCAAGGCCACCGACACCAATGATTACCCGATCGAGCGCATCGAGCTCCGCAGGGTGAAAATGGTTCCGCGCGAAAGCCTCCCCGCGCCAAAGCCCGCCGCGAAGCCCGGTGCGATTCCGCCCGGCGAAGGCTCCAAGCCTTGGTACAAGCGGCTCTGGCCGTGGTAGGCGTGCGCATGAAATTTTCCATCCAACCCGCTTGCGCCCAAAGCGCGTGCCCCGTATAAGCCGCGTCCCTTTTTCAAAAGGGCAGATACCCAAGTGGCCAACGGGGGCGGACTGTAAATCCGCTGGCTTACGCCTTCACTGGTTCGAATCCAGTTCTGCCCACTCCCCCATGTTTATCAGGGTTTGAGAGTGTTTACATGTGGCAAGGCCGGACATGCTCATGCAAACGCGTTGTACTCGGGAAAGGCCCAAACGACCGGATTTCACCGGCACCAATTGGCACCGTTGGCCATTGCGATGAGGTCGGCTACGCCACGGAGGCGATGAGAAAGAAACCCCTGCACATCCTCATCGCTCATCTCCCCCGGGTGACGTTTGTCAAAATGCAGGATGAACTGCCGCATCCACATCCAACAAGCCCGCTCCGTATCCAGCGAATATCCGCGCGCCCGCACCGCCTTCGCGCGCCGCTGTTCCAGCTTCTTGGGCGGATGCGCCGTGGCTGTGACCCGCTCCGCAAAAGCCGGCAAAATTCCCGGAACCGCCCCGGAAACTGGTGGCATCCCGTTAGCAGATCGTGAAAGTGGCATATTATTGATGAAACGGCGGGATGGACTACAGCGATGGCTGGCTGAGTGCGCCGGAGGCGCTTTGGAAATTAGAATGTGATGTCGTTTTATACCAATTTGTAACCGCCTCTTTTGTAGTGGTTTGCTGGACTGTCTCTGAAAACCCTGCGGACCGGCACACGAAAACCGTCACCGCTGATGCCTGGAAATGCGTTCCGACAAATCGTCTTTTCGCGGGCCGCGGCGACCATGCGAACGGTTCCAGAACTACTCGCCATGGTGCGGCGAATTAAGGAGGTTGCCGCGACCCTCGGTCGCAGATACAAGTAATTTTGAGGTAGGATCGCGGATGTCTCACCCATGACGATAGAATGTGAGGATTATGAAAACCGATTGCCATCTCGATTACGAAACAGTGCTCTGCGGACGCGCGGAAGTGGTTCATCTCGCCCTCGTGTTCAAAGCGGAAAAGCAGGCGTCCGCCCGACAGACGCCGTTTGCGTTCGGCCTCGTCATCGACAACAGCGGCTCAATGGCCGGCAGACCTCTCGAATACGCCAAATGGTCGTCGAGTGGGTCGCAGCGCAGGAAGTTGGCCGCACGATTTCCGAAGCCATCGCCGAGCGTGATCGCGGCGACATCGACGCCGTTCGCCGTCGCCTGAAGACGACGAAAGACAAGCTGGAGCGTTACGGCTGCGCCGAGAGCACGGGCCAGGCGATCGAGAATCTCCGGGTTTTTGAGGAAGCGAGCGAGGAATGGGGGCCGCGTGCGCGCAAGATGAGCCGGGCATATTCGAGCCGTTCGCGAAAAACGAGCTCCTACTACCCAGCAGAGCCACTGGAGAATTCATCCGGTCAGCAGCCGCCCCCTGCACAGCAAGCTCCGGAGAAAGAGCAGAGTGACGACACCAACCCTCCGGACGGCACGGTGTGATTCCGCCATCGTATGCCCACACTTTCCAAATCCAAACTCATCGCCTTCCGCCAGTGCCCGAAGCGGCTCTGGCTGGAAGTGTACGATCCGAAGGGGAAGGGAGCGCTCATTGATTTCAAAACCGAAGGCTTCGATGCTGCATACGCGCGCACCGCGGAGTTGGTGGCGAATTCCCGGCAGCCGGTCTTTGAGGCAGCATTCAGAGTGAGACATTCGTCGCCCAGACCGCAGGGGTGCCGCTGAAATCGGTCGCGCTGGCCCACATCGACAGCTCCTGGGTCTATCCCGGAGATGAGGACTACCGGGGTCTGCTCAAGGAGAATGACCTCACCGAGGAAACTGTTGCCCGCACCAAGGAGGTCAGGGGCTGGATTGCTGCCCAGAAGATCGCGGCCCTGCCCGAGGATCCCGAAATCGCCGTCGGCCCGCAATGCCATGACCCGTTTGATTGCCCATTTTCCAACTACTGCAACCAGGGGATTCCGCAGCCCGAACATCCGATCGAACTGCTAGGAAATTGCTTTCGCGCCCGCCGCACCGGAAACGGTCAGAACGGGGACGGGCGTCGGGAGTGAGGGGGTATGATGGCGCGCTCGCGGGCGTCACCATTCTCTGCCACCCGGAAAATTTCCGCTTCCCGCAGCCCATGCGCGTGCATCCGACGGAGCCGTTCTTTTGCTATGCGCCGCAGCAACTCGGCGAAATGGCCATCGAGCCGGGAAAACCCTATGTCTCGCGGTACCAAATCATCATCGCCGATGGGGCAGTCAGCCCCGAGCAGGCCGACGCTTGGTGGGAGGAGTGGGCCGGGAAAAAATAGCGCGCTCGCCGGCGACGCGGAGCCGGGTCTGCGGGCGACGTTCAGCTTTTCGGTGTTTGCGCGGTCGCAGTGAGGAGCATCACCGCAGGGCCTTTCTGCTGCCCGTCCATCGCGCCGCCAGCGATGTCGCAAAGTGATCGAATGTCGGCCTTCCCTGCTTCGATTTTGCAGCGCCCGCCACAGCCGTCGCCCGCCTCGGAGGCGTGAGTGACTTCCGTCAAAGGCAAAAGCTGAATGACGTGGAGCAGCCGCCCCGTGATCCGCTCTCGACGATTATGGAGGGGGCAGAAAGTTAACGTTCACCTTGAACTGATCGCGCTTCGCTTTGTTGGTCGTCGAGACGGCTTTGAGGGTGACGCTCGATTTCTTGGCTTTCGGAGGAAGCCTCAAATCCTGGCGGAGTGATGCGAGTCGCACCGTGACGCGCTCGCCTGCCTTGATGGCGAAATTGCGCCCCGTTTTGGCGAATACATCGGCGGATATTTCCGTGCTGTCATCGCCCACTGGACCGAGAAACCAACGAAACAAATCACGATCTTTGTCGCTGCTGCTGAAAGTGATCGTGTCATCCACGGTGCCGTTGTTCTCGATGAAAAAAACGAAGTCCTTCCGCGTATTGATGGTGGCCGCGACGTCCTGAATCTGGTCGCCCGCCGCCTTGACTGCTAGGAAATTGCTTTCGCGCCCGCCGCACCGGAAACGGTCAGAATCGGGACGGGCGTCGGGGAGTGAGGGGGTCTGTCGCGGTCAGGCGAAAGGCGGCATTGGCGGATTCCGCACCCTCGATGGATGCGATGGAAACTGGCAGACTCCCGATGGAAAGCATCTGCATGGCGGCCTGCTCGCCGAGTCGCGCCAGCACCTCGCTGCGCGTGCGTGCGCCATAGCGGTCGCGCAGGATCTCCATGGGAATTTTGCCTGGACGATAGCCGGGCATGCGCAGGGTGCGGCCCAGTTCCAGCAGGCGCACGGAAATGAGCGCATCCATCTGCGCGGCATCCACGCTGAGGCGATAGACGCGCTGCGCTCGGTGGCGTTCCAACTCAACGACATGGAATTGAGCAGGTTGCGCAGGTGCTGACGCAGGCTCGCCGTCGGCAGGCAAGGCCGGTTTGGTGACGTCAGACGCGGCGGGTATCTGCGCTTCGTGGGCGACGACTGGCGCAGGCTCGCCCTCCACGGCTTCCAGTTTGTAGGCCACGGTGACGCGCAACGCGGGGCAACTCCTTGACGGTGCGCGACCTGCGTGTGGGATGCGGGCGTCGAAAAATACCGCACGATTGGGCTTGGGGGTTACGGCGACGGCGATTTCTCCCGTAGCATCGTGAAAGACCGTTTCACCCTGCCAGACGGGCTTCCACTCGGGCATCGGGTAGTACAACAGGGTAAACGTGCCGGGCCTATCATCATCGCGATGCGGTTGGCCACCCTGGCCGTAAGTGTGGCCATTGGCATACTGGCGCAACACGCGCAGTTTACAGCCCGCGAGTTCCTCGCAGAGCGGTCTGGCAGATTGCCAGATGGCGTCGAAAGCAGGCACGCCGTCCAAATCCATCTTCCAGAAAGGCAGGTCGTGCTCGACATTGGAACGGTTGCCGAAATACCAGCCCTTGCCGCCGCACACCATACAGGCATCGGCTAAAAGATTGGCAGGCACCAAATCCTCAATGACTTCGATGAGCGAACCAGATGAATCAGGCATGGGGACGGAATCAGGCATGGGGACAGGTCAAAACTCCGCTGTGATGCGGAGGAGATTGTGGTAGGTTTTTGAAAGTAGCAGCGAGGCATCCTCACGCGCCTCGACTTTCTTCATGGCGAGATACAGATCGAACAAGAGTGCCCGCATGCGTTCGTCCTGCACGGCGCACTGTACCCATGTCACCGCAGCCATGCGCACGCCGCGCGTGACGGGAGCCACGCGATGCACAGTATTCGCCGGATAGACCACGGCCTCACCGGGCGCGAGTTTGATTTCTTCTTCTCCGTAGGAAAGTGAGATGACCAACTCGCCGCCATCGTAGCTCTCGGGCGAGCTGAGGAAGAGCGTCATCGCCAAGTCCGAGCGCAGCGGACTGGCATCATCATACATGATGGCGCCATCCACATGCGCGCCGTAATTCATGCCGGGCTCGTAACGGCTAAAGATGGGCGGACGCAGCTTTCGGGGAAATGCAAATGCCTGAAACAGCCCGTTGGCGAAAAGCGACGAACTGACCAGACTTTCCAGTTCCCGCAGAGCGGTGCCACTGCGCTCTGCCTGCAAGTTGTGTTTGACATCGCGCGCCTTGCCAATTGCCGTGGCCTTGCCATCGGCAAATGGCTGAGTAGCAAGCACTTTGAGAATGCCCTCCACCTGCGCGGGCGTCAGCACCGGGATGATCTGATAGTCCATAGCCTCTGGCAAGCTCTCGCTAGTTCACGCCCCAGCAGGGGCTGGGTGCTTATTCCGCCAGCGAGATGCGGCGGGAGCGACGCCGTGTGACCACCGTAGCTAGCGCGCCAGCACCTACCAGCATCGCGGTGGAAGGCTCTGGAACAACTGGCGCTGTGAGCGCAATAGTATATGGACTGCCCTCATTATAATCGACTTGAGCGACGAGCACACCATCCAAGGGGATGATTCCAGTAAATGTGGTATTGCCGCTACTGACTACCGGGCTCGTCGGGCTGCCGAGAGAAGCACCCGTGCTGTCCAACACGCTCCAATCAAAAACGTTGCCTCCAGTAACGCCAAATTCCAGAGTAAACGAGCCTCCCGGAGTGAGACTTTGAAAGGCAACAAAATCGTCGTCATCTGACGTGAACGTAACATTGCCGTTAATAGCGTCCGTTCCGACTGGCTGCGGGGCGGAGACGGCACTCGTCAAATCATTCGCAAAATCCGCGGATTCGATAACCAAGACAGCCTGCGTATTGGCTGTGGCACCGCTCAGGCAGGTGCCCGCCAACAGTGCGAGTTTGAGATTTTTCAATGCCGGGGAACCTGTCGTTGTTGTGACCTTTTCCATGATATCTGTAGTGTGGAGTTTGTACTCTTGATGCTCTGTTAAGAGGTGGAGTAACCTTGACTATGCTCATTTGCAAGAATTATCCGCTGACTTCCAGAACAAATTTGTCGCAAACTAACTATTTTGACTTTGGCGCGAAATTCACAAATCGCAAGTTGCTGTATATGAGCGGATTACTGCTAGGAAATTGCTTTCGCGCCCGCCGCACCGGAAACGGTCAGAATCGGGACGGGCGTCGGGGAGTGAGGGGGTCTGTCGCGGTGCCATTCTTCAAGAGTGTCTTGATGCGGCCAATCCTCACGCGGCTCTTGTTCGGAAAACACTACTGGTGACTACGGAGGGGCCAGCGTTCGCCTCACAGCTTGAGCATCTCGAAAAGGAAGGAGAACGAAAAGCGGTAAAGAACTACCGCAAGAAACCGCATCAACTTAATGTGACCCGTGACGTGGATGTGCAGTCAAACGTCTCGCGCCTCCCCGAGATCATGCGCGAGGCATTGCTGATAGACGGGCATCATGTTGGTGAGTTCGATGTGAAGTCAGCCCACGCGGTTCTGCTTGGTATGTTCTACGCGGGGGAGACATCGGCGGAATGGATGGCAGAGAAGGCCCGCTTTGAAACGGAAGTCATCAACGGTTTCCTGACGATTTACGGAGAGGGCAACAAAAAGCGGAAGCGGAAGTTCCTTTCGGCACTAAACCAGCCAAACACGGCTGCCATCCATGCCAGCGAAGGCTACCGTGAATTTCAGCGTCTGTTCCCGCTACTGGCAGGGAAAGTGGAACGCATGAAACGGTTCGACTCGAAGCTGGCAGGACGCCGACTGCGCTGTGCGCTGGCTGAGATAATGAAACAACTCATTCTCGAAAACCACGCAGACGGCATCCACTCGATCCCCGTTGTGGATTCGGTGGTTGTGCCGATGCCGAGTGGCATGGCCGAACAGCCCGGCTCCATCGTCGAGCAGTTTGGAGATAACACGTTGATTGTGCCAATGCCGTGCGGCTTCGCCGAGCAGCATCACAACGCATTCAGGACTGCATGGCGACTCGGAGTGCCCATTGCCAAGCTCACAGGCACCGCACCACTCATCGTGGGCAACAACGGCGAGAAATATCGTTTCTTCATGTGATTACAGCATCGGCACGTCCGTAACGCTCCGTAACGCTTCGTAACGGTCAGTAACGGTCAGTAAACTTTACGAGTGTTTACGCGGGTTTACGGCTCGGCAACTCCTTCCCCTTGTCCCGCTCTGTCCCGCACGCGGGCACGGCGCATTGAAAACCGCACGAACTATACAACCGCCTCATTCCGGCACTCATGGCACAGGGCAAGGCCGCACGCCCGTCATAATCGCGGATATGGTCTCTGGAGATGGCGCGGAGACGTGTGTGAACTCGACGACGAGAAACGTGCTCATAAAAAATGAGTTCGGCAATGTGTGCTACGGAGCGACTGCACGAACGCGGAAGAATCGCTTGGCGGTGGATGAGCCGTAGCTTCCGGGGGTTGCAGCGGTCCATGTGATAAGGTCCGTGCTCGATTCGAGAATGATCTGCACTGGACCAGCGGCATCGGCTGGAATTACGACTGATGCGGACGGAACGATGGTCCCGACAGACTCGTTGCTCTGCAATACGTAGCTACAGACGAGCGATTGGGCGGCGGGAATAATCAACGAAACGGTTCGCGGCCCTGCTATCACTAAATCCGTTGGAAAAACCGAGAGCGCAGGGGTGGAACCCGGTGAAACATTAACGGTGATACCATCAACCTGAAACCCAGCCGGACCATTGAAGGATGGCAACCAATTTATCAACTTGAAGATTTGGCCTGCTGCAACAGGAATGTCCTGTTGGCGGTTTGCGCCGCTGCCAATGTTGGCGAAAGAAACCGTTTGGATTGCTTGGGCGTGGAGCGATTGGGTGAAGGCCAGAATGGCCGCAAGGATTGGCAAGATTGTTTTCATTGTTGTGTTTTGAGTTGAGGTTCGGTTGCTTCGGTTGGTTGTGCTGGTTTGATTACTGTGTGCGCGTAGAAACGCCTAACATGGTATTGAGCCGCAGGGGAGTTGGCAGGGTGGAAATGCGGTTGGCATGGCGGAGGGATGGGAGCGGGGCAGACACTGCGTGCGGCGAAGGCGGTGGAGCAGCCAGCGTGTCAGTCGGAGTCATTCGCTGAGGCGTTCGGGTAGGCGTTTTTAGTTTTTTTCATGAGGTGCTCCAATCGGCTTGCTCCATTCGCTCGATGCCGCTGTCGTCGAAATAGTGTATGAATGTGGGTCTTGGCGTGACTAATCGATCTCGAAGTTTTGCAGGCTGGCAGTGAAATCCTTTCGTGTCTAGGATAATCCGCGAGCATGGCATGTATGCGATGCAACAAGGTTTGCCACGAGCAGCGGCTGTGAAATACGGAATGGCGAGAAGCATTTCTGGATGAACGGCAGTAAGTTTGCCTTTGTAGCCGTAGGCAGGACGGGCGGCTGCGGTTTCGGGTGCCTTGCTCTTGACTTGGACTGGCCGCACTACCCATCGTTTGCCATCGATGAGTTTTGAAATGATGAAGTCGAAGCCTTTGTCGCGGTGTGGAAAATAGACGTTCCAGCCCGCCTTGGCGATTACGCCTGCGACATAGAGTTCAGCGAAGTAATCATTTGGCATAGAATAACGGGTAAAAAACGCCTAACGCCCCCATACTCCACGACTGCGGAGTTTGGCGCGGGGGCTGGGTGGTTCGCATATCCTCGGAGTATTCGTTGAGGCATCTGCGGGCAAGGCGGAAGTGTTCACGCAAAAGAGCGAACACCTCCGCCTTACTGCTAGGAAATTGCTTTCGCGCCCGCCGCACCGGAAACGGTCAGAATCGGGACGGGCGTCGGGGAGTGAGGGGGTCTGACTGCTAGGAAATTGCTTTCGCGCCCGCCGCACCGGAAACGGTCAGAATCGGGACGGGCGTCGGGGAGTGAGGGGGTCTGGCTACGTCAGCCGTGCAAATATCCGCTTGTGTTTACCAATGCGGTGCCAACTATGCACCCGCCCCCGTGTCACAACCAAAACAAAACCCAAACACCAGTAAAAGAATGAAAACCATGAAAACAAAAAAGACTGCGCTTTTGCGCGGCATCCATCGCGGCTTTGCAGCCGTTCAGGCGGTTCGCAAGACCGCTTCTATCACACTCACCGCATTGACTCTGCTGCTCTTCGCGCTCCCGGCGGGCGTGCAGGCCGCCGCTGTGGTGACCACCTTGGCGGGCAGCGCCCCAGCCAGCGGCAGCGTGGATGGCACTGGCAGCGCGGCGCGGTTTAGTGTTCCCATTGGCGTGGCGGTGGACAGCAGCGGGAACGTCTATGTGGCGGATGGCGGTAACAACACGATCCGCAAAGTGACGCCCGGTGGAGTGGTGACCACCTTGGCGGGCAGCGCCGGAGTCACCGGCAGTGCGGATGGCACTGGCAGCGCGGCGCGGTTTAAATTTCCCACTGGCGTGGCGGTGGACAGCAGCGGTGACGTCTATGTGGCGGATAACGGTAACTCCACGATCCGCAAAGTGACGCCCGGCGGAGTGGTGACGACATTGGCTGGCAGCGCCGGAGTCAGCGGCAGTGCGGATGGCACTGGCAG
>CAMAUI010000008.1 GCA_945861385.1 Prosthecobacter debontii | reverse complement strand
ACGAAAAGGCACAGAAGGCCCAAAATGAGGGGGAAAGGGGCTGGATGGCTCCGGCTATTCGCTGACCCAGCGGGTGAATTCGCCGTTTTCGGCAATCCAATCCTTTCTGTGCCCCTTGTGCATTTTTGCGGCTCCCCATCGCCGGTTTTCGATTTAGGGTTGTTCTATGCCGGGTTTGTGACAGCACTTCCGAGCCATGGCTTTCCCAATCCTCCGCTCCAGTCTCTCACTTCCAGCCGCGATTTTTTACTCCGCTGCAGCGTCCAATTTGGAAGACGCAACCGGATCACCAGGCGGCATGGCAGCAGTGCTCGCATTGGCGGCGGACTTTATCTTCCCCGCCTCGATCGCGCTCTGGGTGCTCGCCGATGCCCGCGACAATCATCGCACGCTGCCATACGATGCAGGCTCGTTCGTTTTCTTTGCCTGGGCCGTAGTCGCGCCGGTTTATCTTTTCCGGACACGCGGTATCCGGGCATTTGTGGCGATTGGATGGTTCTTAATCGTATGCGTCGCAGCGTGGCTCGTGGGAAACTTTCCGCACTTTCTGCACGCGATGCGGCGCTAAACTGGGCGCGCTATTCGAGTGACGAAATGAGCGCGTTTTTCTCTTAAAATCCGGTCAACTGCCGTTTTTAAGGAGACGCTGATTAAATCCACGGAACACACGGAAGGACACGGAAAGGCCGCGAACGACAGCAACTCTGCCCAATAAAATGGAATGTTTTCCGTGCTTTCCGTGTCTTCCGTGGACAACACCGGATTAAATCAGCGGTTCCTTAGCCGGAACGATGCAGTTGGTGCGGCGCGATGCGTCCGGAACACAGGCTTCCAGCCTGTGCGGTGGGCAGGCCCCATGCCTGCGGCGTCCGCACCATTCGGTGCATGGGTCAGCGGGCTGGAAGCCCGCTGGCCGCACAGGCTGGAAGCCTGTGTTCCACTTCGCCGCGCTCCCGCAACTGCATCGTTCCAGCTTAGCGGCAACGAAGTGGCAACGATTTCAGGCCGGCAGGCGCGCGGAAGCGGAGGACGGTGTCATAGTTGCTCTTGCCGCGGCCAGTCTGCGGCCAGTCAGCGGAGGCCGGGCAGTTCGGGTTGAGCGGGCGAATGGTGACTGGCGCGCAGATGCACGGTTTTACCGTCCTCATGCAATTTATTGCGCGAACATTCCGGGAACGCTCATGGGGGTGCGGTGCGTTTTCTCCCGCGGCGGGAAAAATTCACGCAAAAAGGCGGTTGCGGCCCTCCATTTACGACCCATAGTGGCGCACAGTTCGTGATTGCCACCGGCACGACATCCCATCAGAAATCCTGCTCACTCAACTCTCGATTGGAACCCAACAGACGAATCCTCAACAGATAATCCTGACAAATCACCGATGCGGCCCGGCTCGCAGCCTTTCTGACAACGCCGCGCGGCATCCCTGCTTTTTTTGCACTGAACAATCACCAACAACTCTCACCCGGCTCCCGGAACCAATATTCAACCCGATACGACGATGAATCGCCCACTCCTCAATCCCACGCGCTGGCAGAAAATTTTGCAGTCGCTGAGGCGAAACAAAGGTGCCACGCCCCCCCGTGCAGCCTCTTTGTTCCCTTCGGTCGCGCGTCAACGTGTGGAAATCCTTGAGGATCGCATCGCGCCCGCGTTTGGCGCGGTGGTGGAACTGAGCGCGCTCACGGGCACGGACGGCTTTAAGATCAGCGGCGTCGCGGTCAGCGACCAGTCCGGCTTTTCGGTGAGCGGAGCGGGCGACATCAATGGCGACGGGATTGATGACCTCATCGTCGGTGCTCGCTATGCAGACCCGAACGGCTCCAACTCCGGTGCGAGCTACGTGGTCTTCGGGAGCGGCGGGGGCTTTGCGCCGAATGTGAATCTCTCGGGGCTCACGGGCACCAACGGCTTCAAGATCAGCGGCGTCGCGGGCGGCGACTCCTCCGGCTCGTCGGTGAGCGGAGCGGGCGACATCAATGGCGACGGGATTGATGACCTCATCGTCGGCGCTCCCTATGCCGACCCGAACAGCGTCAGCTACTCCGGGGCGAGCTATGTGGTCTTCGGGAGCCGCGCGGTCTTTGCGCCGAATCTGGAACTGTCGAGCCTGACGGGGACGAATGGCTTTCAGATCAACGGCGAAGCGGGCACCGACTTCTCCGGCTGCTCGGTGAGCGCGGCGGGGGACATCAATGGCGACGGGATTGATGACCTCATCGTCGGCGCTCGCTATGCGGACCCGAACGGCACCGACTCCGGTGCGAGCTACGTGGTCTTCGGGAAAAATACGGGCTTTGCGGCGAATGTGAATCTCTCGGGGCTCACGGGTACCAACGGCTTCAAGATCAGCGGCGTCGCGGGCGGCGACTACTCCGGCTGGTCGGTGAGCGGAGCGGGCGACATCAATGGCGACGGGACTGATGACCTCATCGTTGGCGCTCGCGGTGCGGATCCGAACGGCTCCGCCTCCGGTGCGAGCTACGTGATTTTTGGCCAGGGCACAGGCACGCTTACGCCGACCCTCAGCGCCGGGAATCTGACCATCGCCGACACGGTCGGCGTGGCAAACAACCTCACCGTGAGCATCAGCGGCGCAAACCTCGTCATCACCGACGCGACGCAAGCATTCGCCAGCGCACCCGCCGGCGGCACGCTCAGTAATAGTAATAAGACGCTGACCATCGCGCTCGCCTCCATCACCGCGGGGCTCACCTTCAACGGCTCCGGCGGGGACGACCTGCTGACGCTGGATTTCAGCGGCGGCGATTTCACCGCGCTCGGCGCGCTGATATATAATGGAGGCGGCCAGACGATCGGCGACGCGCTGACACTGACCGGCGGCACGACCACGATGGTGACGCACTCCTTTACCAACGCGAACGACGGCAGCGTGACGCTGGCCGGCGCCCTCGCGGGGACGATCACCTACGCGGGCCTCGAGCCGGTCACGGACAATCTCGACGCTGTGAACCGCGTGTTCACCTTCACCGGCGGCGCGGAGACCATCACGCTCACCAACGGCGGGACGCTCGACATGCGGATCGATTCGACGCTGGGCGAACTGGTGGATTTCACGAACCCGACGACCTCGCTCACGATCAATGCGAACAGCGGCGCCGACGTGGTGGACATCACCTCGATGGACGCCGGGTACGCCGGTTCGCTGACCATCAGCAGCGACGGCGGCGATACGGCGACGATTTCGGCGGGCCTGCCGACGCTCTCGTCCATCGCTGTCACCGCGGCAACGATCAATCTCAACACCGTCACGACGAGCGGCACGCAGACCTACACCGGCAACGTCACGCTTCAGTCCTCGACCACGCTGAACACGACCAACAGCGCCGTCTCGATCACCGGGACGATCAACGGCACGACAGCGAACACCGAGTCGCTCACCATCGGCGCGGGCAGCGGCGCAATCACGCTCGGCGGCGCGATCGGCGGCGGCACCACGCTCTCGAATCTCACCACGACCAGCGGCAGCGCGGCTTTCGCGCTTCCGGCGATCACACTCGGCGGAAACCTGGGCGTCACCACGAGTGGCGGCGCAATCACCGACAGCGGCAATCTCAGCGTCGGCGGGCTGGCGACATTCAGCGCCGGGGCCAGCGCGATCACGCTCGGCGGGGGCGGGGAGACGACGAATTTCGGGAGCCTGCGTTTTGTGGGCGGGGTGGTGACGATCCAGGAAGATTCGGCGCTTGTCATCGGTGGCGCATCGGGTTCGAGCGCGACCACGCTCTCGCTCACCGCGAGCGGCGCGATCACGCAGACGCAGACCATCACCGCCACAGGCGTGTCCTCCTTCAGCGCGGGGGCGAATGCGATCACTCTCAGCCTTGCCAACGCGCTCACCGGCGCAGTGACACTTTCCAACAGCGGAGCAAACAACGTCGCGCTCGTGGACACCCTCGCGCTGAGCATCGCCACGAGCAGCGTCGGCAGCGGCACGCTCGCCCTCACGGGCGCGGGCATCTCGCAGACTGGCGTGATCACACAGGCCGCCGGCGCGGGTGCGGTGACGCTGACGGCGGGAACCGGCGCGATCTCGCTGGCGCTGGGCAACAATTTCACGGGCGCTGTCACCGCCAGTTCCACGGGCGTGGGCACAGGGATCAATCTCAACGATGCCTCCGGCGGCCTCAGTATCGCCTCGGTGACAACGAGCAACGGCGCGGTCACTCTCAGTGCGACCGGCGGAGCGCTCGACGTGCTGATCGCCACCGCGGGCACGGGCGGTGCGATCAATCTCACCACGACGACCTCGGGGAACATCACTCTCGGGAACGTCACCACCAGCGGGACGGCGACGCTCAATGCCGCCGGCGCGATCGAGGAAAATGGCGCCGACGGAGGCGCCGACCTCACGGCAGGCACGGCGGGCCTCACCGCCGCCAGCGGCATCGGCGCGGCGGGCGCGATTGAAACCGCGCTCGCGAATCTCAGCGGCACGAGCGCGACCGGCGGCATCGCCCTCACCAACGCGGGGGCGCTCTCCGTCACCGGCCTCAGCGCCACGGCCAGCGGCAACATCACGCTCGCCAACACCGGCTCGATCAGCACCTCCGGTGCAGTGTCGGCCGCCAGCGGCACGATCACTTTCACCGCGGCCAGCCCACTCACCGTCGCGGCGAACATGACCGCGAGCGGCGACATCACGCTCACCGCCGGTGAAATCAGCGATTCGCCGACCTTCGCCGATGCGCTCACAGTCAACGGCGGCGTCACCGTCCGATCCACCGCCGGCAACGTGACGCTCCGGGCCGGCGACGACGTCTGTCTGCTCGCGGGTTCGACCGTCACAGCCTTCGCCGCGGTGAACATCATCGCCGGCTTCGGCGACCTCGACAGCTACGGAAACGCGAAGCTTCTCGGTACGATCAACACTGGCGCGGCATTCACACTTGTCGCACCCGGCGACATCATCGTCGGCCTTATCAACGCGCCCGGCCAGGCTGTCACGCTCACATCCGGCAATGGCGGAGCGGGCGGCGGCATCTTCGACACGAATGATGCCGGCGAGGACATCATCGCCGACACGCTCTCGCTCAACGCGGTGCTGAACGTCGCCGCCGCCGGCCAGGGCCTGCCCGCCGCGACCTCGATCAAGCTCGAGACGGATGTCAACAATCTCGATTCACTCGTCCGCGTCGGCGGCTCGGGCAACACGACCATCGTCAACACCGGCGCGCTCACCTACGACGGCGCGGGCAACGGCGGCACGAGCGGCAACGTCACCATCACCGCCACCAGCCCGCTCACCATCGCCGGCAGCATCTCCAGCCCCGGTAACATCACGCTCACAGCGGGTGAAACGAACGACCCCGGTGTTTTCGCGGACGATCTCACGCTCAACGGCGGCGTCGGCATCAGTTCCACCGGCGGCAACATCACGCTCCGGGCCGGCGACGGCATCATCACGAACGGCAACACCATCGGCGCAACCGGCACGGTCACGCTCACCGCGGCCTTCGGCGACCTCGACAGCCAGGGCGAAGTCACGCTCACCGGCGACAATTTCAACACATCGAGCGCCACGCTCATCACCGCGCGCAACGACATCACGCACACCAGCTCGCTCGCGACGAACGGCAGCCTCACGCTCACCTCCGCTGTGGGGGACATCTTCCACGGCGGCCCGTCGCTGGCCGGCACCTCGACCACGTTCACAGCCACCGCCGGCTCGGTGACGCTTGATGACGTCGTGAACAGCATCGTCAATGCGTTTAACACGGTGGACATCACCGCCGGCAACGGCGACATCATCTGGCTGTCAAACAGTGTCAATGGTACGACCGTCACGCTCACCGCTGGCGGCGCGGATGGCGACATCGGCGCGCTTGGCGCGGAACTCGACACCAGCAGCACCGACCTCATTTTCACCGGCACCGGCACGGGTGCCGTGTTCATCAACAACGGCGGCAACACGAACGTCCAGGGCAGCACCGGCAGCGGCAACATCACCTTCGTCAACAACGGCAACCTCACGGTCGCCGGCAACCTCACGGTCGCCGGCAACATCTCGACGACCGGCGACGTGTCGCTCTCCTCGGTCGCCAATAGCATTTTCTGGACGGCGGGCACCGTCAGCGGCGACGACCTCACGCTGTCGTCCGAGTTCATCGGCGCACCCGGCGCATCGGTGAAAACGAGCGTCAACACGCTGACGACATCCACTTTTGGCGGCGACCAGGACATCACCGAGGCGAACGGCCTGAATGCGATCAGCCTCGACGCCGCCGGCCCGCGCTACATTGCACTCACGCTCACCGCCGGTTCGCTTCTCGACACCGACGGCGCTGCTGACATCACGGTCAGCGACGCCAGCTTCACCCTTTCCGGCGCGGGCGCGGCCATCGGCTCCGGCGCGAACAACATCCAGACCACCGTAGATTTCCTCACCACCGCGACGAACAACGGCAATCAGTTCATCACCGAGAGCAACGGCCTCCTCGGTCTGGACATGGACGCCGGCACCGGCGATCTCACGCTCACGCTGACCACCGACGACCTCACCGACGGCGATGGTTCCACCGACATCACGGCGGACGACGCCTCGATCACCCTCCTCGATCTCGCGGCGATGATTGGCGCGCTGGATCCGATCCAGACGGCGGTGAACACGCTCACCTCGTTCACGGTTGGCGGCACGCAATACTTCGAGGAAAGCAACGGCCTCGACGCGATCAGCCTCGATGCCGGCCTCTCGAGCATCACGCTCGATGTGACGGCGGGGGATCTCTCCGATGCCGACGGCTTGACCGATGTGACTGCCTTCGCATTGAGCGTCACGCTCGACGGCGTGGGGGCTTCAATCGGCGCGGGCACTCCGATCCACACCAGCATCACCTCGCTTGCCACCATCACGAGCGATGGCAACCAGAGCTTCCGCGAGAGCAACGGCATCTCCATCCTGAACCTCGCCGCCGGCACCGGCACGGTGGACCTCACACTCGTCCTCGGCTCGCTGGTGGATGGCGACGGTACCGCGGCCATCACCGCGGCCATCGCCTCGATCGTTACGCTCGGAGCCGGCGCGACAATCGGCGATGCCATTGACGACATCCGTACCTCCGTGGATTCACTCACCACGACGACGAACAACGGAGACCTGTTCCTGACCGAGGACAACGGGCTCACTGCGCTAAACCTCGCCGCCGGCACCGGGGACATCATGCTCACGCTCACCGCAGGCGGCATCACTGACGCTGATCCCGCTGCGGACATCACCGGAGTGGATGCCACCATCACCGCTCCCGATGGCATGGGTACCCTCGCGAACCGCATCCGCACGAACGTCAGCACGCTCACCACGGACACGACGGACACCGACCAGTTCATTCTCGAGGACAGCGGTCTCAGCGCGATCAATCTCGATGCTGGTGTCGGCAGCGTGAACATCCTCCTCACCGCAGGCGCGGTTTCCGACCTCGATCCGGGCACCGACGCGGCCGCCGGTGGCTTCACGGTCACCGCGCCCGCCGGAATCGGCTCCGCGCTCAATCCGATCTCGACCGAGATCTCAACACTCGCCGCCAGCGCGACGACCGCGGGCATCTTCGTGGACAACAGCGGGCCGATGGACATCGCAAGTGCGACCACCTCCGCAGGCGACATCGTCATCAACAACTACGGCGCGGCCGACTACCTCAGTGTCACGGTCACGGTCATCGGCGACCTCTCCATCTCCGGCACTGTCTCGACGCCGGATGACATCACGATCACGGCACACGAGATTAACGACAACCTCGATGTGCCCCCACCGTACACGAACGACCTCACCATCGCCGGTACGGGCAGTGTGAGCGGTGATACGGTGATGTTGCTGGCGGGCGATGACCTGATCATTGACGGGACCGTCACATCAGCCGGATTCATGACGTTGTATGCGGGTTACAACGACCAGGACATGTATGGCAACGTGACCATCACCGGGACGATCACCCCCGGCGGCGGGCTGTCGCTCACCTCCATCGGCGACATCCTGCTCAGTGTGATCTCCGCGCCCGGCGTGACGGTGAACCTGACGAGCCTCGCCGGTTCGATCCTCGACAACAACGACAACGATTACCCTGCGGAGACGCCGCTGCTTCCCGCGTTCGTGATTGATATCATCGCCGCCACCGTGAATTTGAGCGCGTTCAACTCGATCGGCGAATCCACCGACACGATCGAAATGAGCGTGAACACGCTGGACACGGCGAGCGCGATCAATAACGGCATCTGGCTTTGGAACACGCAGGCGCTGGCGGTGAACATCGTGAGCTCGTTTGGCGACGATATTGAACTCAACAGCGAGGGAACGATGACGGTGAACGGCCCGATCTCGCAGAACAACGGGAATGGCATCCGGCTTTTCGCGACCGGGGCGACGGCCGACATGAGCCTGCTGGGCTCCGTGAACACGAACGACGCGGGCGGGCCAAACGGCGGGAACATCACGATCAGCGCGGGCAATCTGGTGGCGCTGAACCCGGCATCGAGCATCACCGTGATTGGATCGGCGACAGTGACACTCAACGCAGGCTGGCCGAACCAGCCCGGGGCCTTCGACAGCAATCCCGCCGCGGATCTCACGATTTCCGGGTTGCTCGACATCGGGGCTTCCGACCTGGAACTGACGGCTCCCGATAATGTCATCCTCAGCGGGGGGGCTGCGGATATCATTGCAGGCTCGCTGACGGTCCACGCGTATCGGGACGAATCGGACGTGGCGACCGGCAGGTCGTTTATCCAGAACCACGTGGATTCGACGGTGCAAGTCGGCGAGGTGCTCATCGAGGCGGCGGACGTGACCCTTGCCGGCACCATTGATGCGGGGTCGGGCGACATAGACGTGTATCCGAGCGACGTAGCGTCGGATATTTTCATCAATGACAATACCAACAATGGGGGCGGAAATGGGTTCGGTCTGAACTTGAGCCTTACGGATATGCTCGCGCTGCATAGCAACGGAGGGACGATCAGCATCGGCGAGCCTGCGACGACCGGGACGGTTTTCATAGGCCGTCTCGGCACCGTGGGATTTGGGCTCATTGATGCGAACTACACGATCTACGGCGGGGAAATTGACTTCAACGGCGGGCTGGTGCTTGCGGACAACAACACGCTCACACTCGACAGCGACGGCGCGATCTTGGGCATTGGGGCGACGAGTCTCGATGCAGTAGTCGGCGGACCACAGGGCACCCTGGTGATCAGTGCACAGAGTGACGTGACGCTTTACACGCGCGTGACGCGGCTTGGAATTGCAAACGTGGTGGGCGGGGATCTCTCGATCAACAACTCAGACTCGGCCATGGAGGTGGTCGGCGCGGTTGACGCGGAAAACGTGCTGCTCCAGACGGGCCCCTCGCTTTTGACCGTCTCCGCCGCCATCACGGCGAATGCGGGCATGGGCAATGGGGACGTGACGCTGATTCAGGATCAACTGTCTCTCAACGCGGCGGTGACAGGTGACGGGCTGCTGACGATCAAGGGCTATAGGAACGACACGACGATCGGTCTTGGTGACGCGGCTGCGGGGACGTTGAGCATCCGCTCGGCGGAGCTTGGGTTTCTGACCGATGGATTCGCGCAGATTGACATCGGATGGGCTGATCAGGAGGGCGAGATCACGATAGACAATCAGGAGGGCGAGATCACGATAGACACCCCGGCAGGCAGTCCTGTGACATTCCACGATCCTGTGGTCATTGACGGCTCCCTCACGAGCGGATCCGTGGTCATCAATGACGGTGTTCTCGTCGGTGATGACGACGCCTCGTTCACGATTCTCGCCTCGCAGATCACTTTCAGCGGTGTCACGGCGGGGGTGCAGACGGCTGGGGGAGAGATATTCATTGAAGGAAGGCAGTTCCTGGGCACAGAAACGACCATCGAGAGCAATGGCGGGAACATTGACCTTTACGGCACCATCAACGGCACTGAAGCCTTCGTGGTGAACGCTGGCGCGGGCGATGTTTATATCAATGGCAGCCGCACGCCGGTGCCATCCGGCACGAGCCTTGGCGGCGAGAATGCGCTGAGTTCAATAGATGTGACCGGCGGGCAACTCACATTGCGGCCAAACATCCGCACCACCGGTGCCCAGACCTTCACCGCCTCGACAGGCATCCTCGCCCTTGGCGGGCGGTTCACATCATTGAACCCCGGCGGCGACATCACGTTCAACGGCGCCCTCGAGCTCGCGCTCAAGATTGCGATCACCGCAAGGGATCAGGACATCATCTTCAACGGCACCGTGGACAGCACCGCCGCGGGCAATGGTGGCCTGACCCTCGATGCCGGCACGGGTTCGATCGAGTTCAACGGCGCGGTGGGATCGAATGAGCCGCTGAAGGATTTCAGAATCTTGAATGCCGGGCAGCTTGCCATCAGCGGCGGATTCGAGGGCACGGAATTCATCGTGGATCTCGATGAGCTGGATCTCAACGGCCTGCCAGATTCGGTGGTCATCAGCGGGAAGATCGAAATCCACACCCACTCGGCGACCACGATCCTTGAGATCGGCGGCACGGAGAGCCTTGATCCGAATACGCTGAGTCTCTCGGAGGATGACATCAAGGCGTTTGCCGACGGGGCGGACTCGATGCTGATGACCCGCAGCGGCGATCAGCCGGTCAACGTGGTGGGACCTGTCACTTTCCACGACCCGACGACCATCCGGCAGGCAGGCATCAGCCAGCCGATCAATGTGGATGCAACCATTACCGGGGACACCGCGGATGGAGGCATCACGCTGGTCTCCCGCGCGACCCGCCTCAATGCGGATATCACCGCGAGCGGCGGCGGGAACATAGACATCCAGGATGCGATCCTCGAGACGGATATCACCCTCGACACATCGGCCGGCGGCGGCAACGTGACCCTGCGCAGCACACTCAACGCGAGCACCGGCGGGGAAAACCTGAACATTCTCACCGGCACGGGAAGCGCGACGATCAATGCATCAAACCGCTTCACGTCCCCGGTCGCAGTGCTCCCGGGAACCATCACCATCACTGGAGATGACGCGCGGATAGACAAGAACATCTCCATGGGCGCACTGGTCATTGATGGCGGCGGCACGACCTACCTCAAAGGGCGCATTCAGACGACTGGCGCGGGCGGGCAGGATTACAGCGATCCAATCGAACTGATCGGCAACACCGAATTCCGGAGCCATGCCGCGCTGGGTGCTATCCATCTCGGGAGCACGCTGGACAGCGATCCCTCGAACCTCACGAAAACTTTTACGCTGCGCATCAATAACACAGTGGCGGTGATCGGCAGCACGGTGGTGATGTTCGACGCGGGCGTTGGCCAGACGCGGGAACTCAACTCCCTGAGAATCAAGACCGGAGGGGACGTCGTGTTTGGTGCGGGGGCGGATGCCGCTGTTGCCATTCTGAATCTGCGGGCGGGGAACTTCGAAGTGCAGGATGTTCTCAGCACTTCAACCCAGACATACCATGGCGTCGGTACATTCAGTGGGGAAATTTCCGCATCGAAACTGACCATCACAAATTTTGGCGACTTGGTGAGGAATGACGCATGGGTCGTCACCGGGCTTGCGACTCTGACCGCGAAGGATTTCGACATCACGGTCGCCGGCCTCGGGAATCAATTCGGTGAACTGAAACTGACTGCGGTGAACGCCACCATCGAGGTGGATGGCAACACTGCCCTGAAGGGAGCGAGGATCACGGGAACATTGGGAGTGACCACCCACGCCGGCGTGGGAGCCGGTGACCTCGGCCAGACCGGCCGCCTTTCGCGCATCAACCGGTTCGAGGCCAACCTTGCAGGCAGCCTCGACTTTAGTCTGGACGGCACACGGATCTACGAGGTTGGCGACATCATCGCCGGCGGTTCCATCGAATTGCTCCTTCACGGAGCCCGCTATGTGTTGCTTGACGGCACCATCACTGCCGGCGGGAACATCACGCTCGCCGCAAACGCTTATGGCGGCGGCGGGAGTTTCCGCACGGGTGGCTCGGGCATCACCATCAACCCCGTCGGGCGCTACATCGTTTACAGCTATTTTGCGGCCGACACTTTCGATGGCACCGACCTTCGCAGCGATCTCGGCGGATTGGTGGATGAGGAGGTGGGCATCGTTCATCCGGCGCTGCCTGCCAGCGCGGATAACGTGCTCGCCTACATCAGGGAATCGCACTGATCATATCGGGCGGGAAACTTCGCTCGATGCCCCATTCCCTCGCGATCCTCGGGCGCACTCCGCCCGCCACGTGACAGTATTGCGTTTGCGCCACCGGCGCGGTTTTGGTACGGCACTTCCCCGAGATGGCCGAAACGCATTTTCCATCCCTCATTTTCGCCAATGGCGGCGGGCTGATGTATGCCTTCGACCAGTCCACGCTTCCGGGCAGGCTCGTCCTCGTCGCGCTGTTTTGCGCCTCGGTGCTTTCGTGGACTGTGATGGTGACGAAGTTCCGCATGCTCCGCCGCGCGCGGGAGCGGAAGGACGATTTCCTCGCCGCCTTCCGCACCGACCGGCAACCGCTTTCGCTTTACCAGGGTGGCGCGCGCTTTGCCGGGACGCCAGTTTTCACCGTGTATCAGGCCGGCTGCCAGGAGCTGTGCTTCCAGATGCTCGGCTCGGCCGAGGTTGATGAGACCTTCGCCGCGAGGCTCGAGACCGCGCCCCGGATTTCCCACGCACAAATGCGCATGGTGCAGACCGCGATGGAGCGCGCCGTGGGCGAGAGCGCGCTGCGGCTCGAAGCGCAGATGGTGCTGCTCTCCACGGCGGTGAGCGGCGCGCCTTTCCTCGGCCTGCTCGGCACGGTGTGGGGCGTGATGGACACGTTCAGCGACGTGGCCACGGCGGGAAAGGCGAACCTCACCGCGATGGCGCCCGGCGTCTCCGCGGCGCTCATCACGACCGTCACCGGCCTGCTCGTCGCGATCCCCGCGATGTTCGGCTACAATTTTCTCATCACCAGCTTGCGCGGCGTGATCGTGGAGCTGGATAATTTCGCCGCCGAACTTTCGAGCGCCTTCGAGCACAAGTATGCCGACCACGGCGACAAGCCGCGGCGCACATTGCTTCCCTGAACGATGCGCCGCTTTTCCGAACGCCACCAACTCCACACGCTCAGCGAGCTGAACGTCACCCCGCTCCTCGATCTCGCGTTCGTGCTGCTCATCATTTTCATGATCACCACCCCGCTCATGGAAAACAGCAGCGACCTCGTCCTGCCAGGCGGCGATCCGCAGGCGCAGCCGGTGAACATGGACAAAGTGCAGACAGTCTCCATCCACGCCGACGGCCATCACACGCTGAACGGGACACCCGTGACGCTGGGTGAACTCGAAGCCCGGCTCGCCGCCGCGCGCACCTCGGAGCCGGAGCTTGCCGTGCTCATCCGCTCGCACAACGGGCGAAGCGTGCAAAATTTCAGCGATGTGCTCGACACGGCAAAACGCGCCGGCGTGAAGCGCATCGGCTTCGTCACCACGCCGAAGGAATAGCCGTGCATTCCGACCTGCCAGATTTCACGGAGCAGCACGGACGGGAATTTCGCGGGACGCTCCTTATCGTCGTTGCCGCCCACGTGCTGTTGTTCGCGGGCATCTGGGGGGGCGCGGCATTTTGGAAAAAGAAACCCGCGGAGCAAATCACATGGCTCGACGGCGGCGGCAATGTCGGCGCACCCGCCGCGCCGGAAGCCGCATCCCAGGAGCCTGCGCAGCCCGAAGCGGCGCCCGAACCACCGAAAACGCCCCCGGAGGAAATCGCCCCGCCTGCCACGATCCCCGCTGTAAAACCAGCGCCCACTCCACGGCCCACGCCAAAACCGACGCCAAAGCCCGCCTCCGCACCCACGCCAAAGCCAAAATCCACGCCGAAACCAACAGCAAAACCCGCCACGCCAAAACCCGCCGCCGCAAAACCGGCCAACTCCCGCGAGGGCGCTACCGGCGGCGGAGACACTGGCAGCACCGCAAAAACCGGAGCCGGTACCGCGAACAACCCCGGCACCAAAGGCGGCAGTGGCGCCCAAGGTGGCACGCTCACGGAATCGCAGCTTGCCGCGTACTTCGCCCAGGTCGGCTCACGGTTCAAGGAAGTGTGGAACCAGCCACTCACGATTTCCGGCACGGGCCAGGATATCACCGCCATCGTCCGGATCCGCGTGGGTGCCGACGGCACCGTGATGAGCGCAACCCTCGAACGCGGCACCGGCAACAGCGATGTGGACGCGAGCATCCTCTCAGCGATCCCGCGCTTCAAAAAAGTCCCACCCCCCCCGCCCGCATTGCTCAAGGGCGGCGTGATGGATGAGAAAATGGAAGTCATCTACGACATCTGAATGGCGCAAGCCGCTGGCGTCCGGGAGTGCTGTGAAATGCGGACACGCCACCTGGACTCCATGGAATCGCACGCCATTCACGCAAGCCGGCGGCTTGCGCCACGCACGACGCTGTTCCGGTTGCGAAATATGCTGGCGAAACCCCTGGCTACTTTGTCGGCGAGTAGTCGGTCGCCTTCAGCATTTCCGACTTCACGCCATTGGCCGCCGTCAGCGAGCCGCCGGCATCCTTTTCACTCGCCGTGCGCGCAGTGATCCAGTCCGGGTCGGCGCGGAACCCCGCCCACGAGACCCGCGCGGTCAATTCATCCTTGTGCGCGAGCAGGTACACGAGCGTGCTGCCGGTCCCGGGCTGGCCGGGCATCAGTTTCCAATACCAGAGGTTCGTCATGCCGTGTCTCGCGAAGAGATTGCGGGTGTGATCGCGGAAACGCGAAAGCAGCCTCTCGAGGTTCCCCGGCGTGCTCGTGTACGTGCGCAGCTCGAAAATCCTCGGCGCAGCCACTCCCGGCTTGATCTCCGTTGAAAAATCGAGCGCGCCCAGAAGCATGCTCTCCACCTTCGTCACGATCTTCCCGCTCTCCTCGCTCGCCTTGCGCGCAGCGTTCCAATCGGGGTCGGCCATGAACGCCTTCCATGACGCCTCGCGCGCCTCGCGGCTCGGATAGGCCATCACGTACACCAGCTTCCCGTCGGGATTGTTGATCGGCACCCAGTACCCGAGGTTTGTCATGCCGTGCTTCTCGAAGAGTTTGCACGTGTGGTCGCGAAAGCGCGCATGGAGCGCATCGAGCCGGCCCGGCTCGGTGTAATAGACGCGCAGTTCGAAGCAGCGATTGTCCTCCGCGGCGAAGGACGGGAGTGCGCTGGCGGCGGTGGCAATTGTCATGGCGAGAAAAGTGCGGCGGTTCATGGCCCGGCAAGACTCGCGCATTCCGCCCAAGGACTCCAAGCCCGATTTCACGCCTCCGTCTTTCCGCTGTCGAAAGCCCCGGCAGGCTCCTGCGCCATCCTTGCGATCTCCCTCACCAGCGCGGGGCCTTCGTAGATGAAACCGGTGTAGAGTTGCACGAGTGCAGCGCCCGCATCGAATTTTTCCTTCGCGTCGTCGGCGCTGAAGATGCCGCCAACGCCGATGACCGGTGTCCTGCTCCGCGCCGTGATGTGGCGGATCACCTCGGTCGCGCGCGCACGCACGGGCCGGCCGCTAAGCCCGCCGGCTTCCCGCCGCTTTTCGGGGACGCTGCCGTGGTCGGTCGTCGTGTTCGTCGCGATGATGCCGGCGAGGCCGTGCGCGGTGACGAGCGTGAGCACGTCGTCAATCGCATCCCACGTGAGGTCGGGCGCGATTTTGACAAGGAGCGGCTTGCGTGTCGTGTTCGCGGCCTGGATCGTGGCGAAGAGGGCATCGAGCGCGGCGCGATCCTGGAGTTTGCGAAGGCCGGGCGTGTTTGGAGAAGAGACATTCAGGACGAAATAATCGCCAAGCCCGCTGAGGCGCTGGAAGGACTGGAGATAGTCGGCGGGCGCGTCCTCGAGCGGAGTGACCTTCGACTTGCCGAGGTTGATGCCGACGGGTATGCACGGCCAGCGCGGGGTTGCCCTCAATTTTTCGAGACGCGCGGCGATGACCTCCGCGCCATCATTGTTGAATCCCATCCGGTTGATGACGCCGCCGATCTCCGGCACGCGGAACAAGCGCGGGCGCGGGTTGCCGGGCTGCGCGAGGGCGGTGACGGTGCCGATCTCCGCAAAGCCGAAGCCAAGCCCCTCCCACGCGGGAAGGACGAGCGCGTTCTTGTCGAATCCCGCCGCGAGCCCCACGCGATTCGGGAAACGCACGCCGAAGACTTCGCAGCCGTTCTGCTCGCTCGCGAACGCGCGCCGCACCGCCTGCATCGCCGGCCCGAGCACTTTCAAAAATGCCATCGCAAGGTGATGCACACGCTCCGCATCGAAGCGGAAGAGGATCGGTCGGACGATTCGGCGGTATGCGAAGCTCGGCACGGGTGCAGCCAACACGAAACCCCGCCGCCACGGCAAGCAGCCGCGTCATTTCCCGATGCAGAAGCTCGAGAAAATGACCCCCAGCACCTCATCGCTGTCCGCCCGACCGACGATATCGCCGATGGCGCTCATCGCGGCGCGAAGCTCCTCGGCGATGAACTCGGGCGAAAGGCCTTCATCCATCGCGAGAAGCCCGGCGCGGAGAAATCCCGCCGCGCTTTCGAGGCAGCCGGCGTGGCGCGCGTTGATCGCCGCCGACCAGTCCGCCCGCGCGGCGCCTCCGAGCACGGCCTCGCTGATCGCGCCGGTGAGCGCATCCATGCCGGCGGCGGTGATGCACGACAGCCGGACGCCGCCCACGCCGGCCCACGAGGGATGCTCGCCGAGGTCGCACTTGTTCAGCACCACGATGCGGCGCGCATTTCCGCCCGCGGGAAGCGTGTCCCAGCCTGCGCGCATCGCTGCGCTCGCATCCACGACGCGCAGCACGAGATCCGCCCCTTCCAGCGCACGGTGTGTGCGCTCGATGCCCGCCTGCTCGAGCTCGTCGTCCGTGGCGCGGACGCCCGCCGTGTCCGCCAGCCGGAGCGGGATGCCTGCGAGCGCGACCGTCTCCTCCAGCATGTCGCGCGTGGTGCCCGGCCGCGTGCTTACGATCGCACGCTCATAGCCGAGCAGGAGATTCAGCAGCGACGACTTCCCGACGTTCGGCTCTCCAAAAATCACCGTCCGCACCCCCTCGCGCAGCACCTTTCCCCGCCCAGCCGTCGCGAGCAGCGCCGCAGTCTCCGCGAGCGCCGCATCCATCCGTGCACGCAGCGCCGCATCGGTGTCGGGGTCAATGTCCTCGTCCGGAAAGTCAATGAACGCCTCCACGTGTGCGAGCGTCTCCAGCACCTGCTGGCGCAACGCACGGATGCGCTCCCCGAGCCGTCCCGCAAGCTGCTCGGTCGCGGCGCGCAGCGCGAGATCGGTCTGCGCGCTGATGAGATCCATCACCGCCTCCGCCTGCGTGAGATCCAGCTTCCCGTTCAAATATGCGCGCTGCGTGAACTCGCCCGGTTCCGCCGCCCGCGCCCCGTGTCGCAGCAGCGCCTCCAAAATCCGCCGCGCCACCAGCACGCCGCCGTGGCACGCAATCTCCACCACATCCTCGCCCGTGTAGCTCGCCGGCGCGCGGAAAACCGTCAGCAGCACATCATCCAGCTTCCGCCCATCGTCCTCGATCACGCCCAGCGTCGCCACCCTCGGCGTCAGCCCCCGCACAGGCGCCCTCCCTTTCCAGAGCGCATCCGCGATCTCCGCCGCCCGCGCCCCGCTCACGCGGACCAGCGCCACGGCGGCTTCGCCAAAGGCGGTGGAAATTGCGGCAATCGTGTCATTCATCGCGCGCACCATGCAGGACCTCCCCGCCGCGCGGAACATTGAAATCGCCGCCCTGCGAATTTCACATCCCGCCGGTCGTCCTGCATTTCGCTTTTCAAACCATCGTGCCAGCCCGCCGCTTGCGCGATCTCAGGAGGCGATTACGCGTTCGACTGCAACGCAGCGGCCCAGCGCATTGCTCGCTGCAAACAAATCCGCGAATAAGGTTACTTTGGCGGAACGAGAGCGCATCCTCCCGTCGCTTTCTCGAGACCATCTCTCTGGCCATTTGCCGGAACTCGCGCGGAGGAAACAGTTCTTCTGAGGTTGCGCGAGGTTCGCTGAGTCACCACCGCGGCGATTTTCTGAATCCACCGCCGCGGTAACAGCCGTGGCGGAACTTGAACCAAATTATCATACCGACATGAAAACCACACACCGCCTCCTCACCCTCGCCCTCACCCTCGCCGCCGCGCTGCCTTCGGGCTTCGCCGCCGGCGTTTTCCCCACGAACGATTTGCCGCCGCCCATGGGCCGCTTTTTAGCGCTCTCGGCCGATGTGACCGGCGACGGCCGCGCCGACATCACCTTTCCCGCGGACCCGCGCAATATCCTCCGCAATCTCAGGTGGGTGCGGCCCGACAACTCGATGCCGCCGCCGGCATCCGGGACGCAGGAGCAGAACTTCAACGCGGCGGTGTTCGGGGAGATGTCCACCGATGGCGGCAGCACCTTTCAGCGCTTCAGCACCACGGTGCAGGTAGCGATGAGCACCCGCGTCATCGTCGGGGCCGTCATAAATAATCCCCACGAGATCCTCCAGTTCGATCTGAGCGGCGGCGACCTGCCCGCCGGGGTGATGATCCGCGAAAGCCCCACGAAGGCTTCGACGGGCAAGACCTCGATCCAGAACCTCGGGACCGGGGGATATCGCATCGACAGCTTCTTCGACATCTTCACCGAGCTGAGCGTGGACGGCGGGGCGACTTGGGCGGCGGCGGGCGCTGCCTCGCATTTGGCCTGCAAGGCCGCGTCGGATGAGAACACCTACGCGTTCGACTTTCTGCCGCCCGCCGACGCGCTGATCGCCGCCGGTGAGATGGCCTTTGGAAACGGGGTGTCCATCCGCACTGCCGCGCTCCACACGTTCGACTCCGCCTCGCCGCCGAATACGGGCGAGACGAAGGACGTGAACTCGGCCTGCACGATGACGATGGAATTGCGCACGGATCATGGCGGAACCTACAACATCATCGTCATCCAGGGCACGCTGGCGATGCGGGAAACGACCCTCATTTCCGGCCCCACGCGGTTCTTCAACACGGAGATGCTCGCGCTCAACCTCGCCGGCGGCCCCGCGCCCGGCGGCGTGATGCTGCGCGAAAGCCCGACCAGGCAATCCCTCGGCCGCACCTCCGTGCGCAATACCGGAGGGGACAACACTTGGAAAGTGGCCAGCTTCTTCGATGTCTTCGTCGAGCTGAGCCTCGATGGCGGGGCGACCTGGATGCCGTGCCTCACCGGCCCGACCGCCTTCGCGCTGCCGATGCGCATCCCGGCGAGCGAGGTGCTCCTCACCAAAGGCGGCATGGTGCCCACCGCGGACCAGCCCGGCTCGCGCGTGCCCCCCGATGCGCTCATCACGTTCATCGGCACGCCCTCGCTCAATGCGACTGGCGACAGCGCCGTGCTCTTGAAGTGGAGCAGCCGGATGAGCGGTGCCGACGCGGGCATTTTCCTGCGCATCTACGACCAGGCCGCGGGCAATCACGGCGACATGGGCTATCTCGCGGTGAAGGGCGGCGATCCGGTCGGCCTCGGCGGGCCGCTCGGCTCCCCGACGATCGCTTCTTTCGACGGCGCGATGGTGGTGTGCCCCAGCGATCCCACCTTACAAGGCGGCTGGGGCTTGGCCTTCAACTGCACGCTCAAGGGAGCGGGGATCGACAAGACGAATGACAAGGCGATCTGTGTGGTCGGCTTGGCCGATGCCAGTCCGCGGATCGTCGCGCAGGAAGGCACGGAGATGCCGGGTGTGCCGGGCGGTATGCTGCTGAGCGTCTCGTCCTTTGCCACGCCGCGCCGAGGCTGCGTGCTGATGACCGGCACCCTGCAGAGGGACGTCGGCGGCGTCACATCGGCTGATGATGCCTGCCTGTTGTTCTTCGACGCGCGGGGCGTCGGGCACCTCGTGGCGCAGGAAAACAAGACAATCATCGGCGGCGACACCGTGAAGAGCTTCTCCATCCTCAAGGCCGTGCCCAGGACCCCCGGCCAGACGCACAACCACAACTCCAAGGAGCTGCTGTGGAATGCGACCTTCACCAACGGCAAAACAGGCATGATCCACACCGCCCTGCCCGCGTCCACGCCCGCCGCGCCCATGCCGTAAGCGCATCCCCGCAAGCAAAGCCCCGCCCGGCTCGCGCCGCACGGGGCGTTTTGTTTTCCACCCGGCAGGCTGGCGAGTTATCGCTTTGCACGATCCGGTTGGATCAATTCTGCTCAGCCGGAGCGATGCAGTTGGCGCAAAGCGCGGCGGCGACGCCGTGGCTGCGACGCCCTCGTCGCAAAAGGGTGACTGCGACGCCTCGTCGCATGATGCGTGCGCTGCGGAAGGCGTACCATTGGGTGCGGGCAATCATGCAGCGGCGAGGCGCCGCCGCCACCCCCGACCCGCGCCGCGGAGGCAGTTTGGTTTTTCGCCCGCACTGCTTCATGCGTTTTTTCCGACGCAAGAGCCGCGGTCTTGTCACGCGCAGAACCGGCTGCTACTTTCCGCGGCATGACCGCCACGCGCATCCGTGAACTGCTCCACGCCGCCCCTTTCAAGCCGTTCAAGATTCATCTACCCGGCGGGGACAAGATTCGCGTGCCGCATCCCGACTTTATGTCCGTGTCGCCGAGCGGGCGCATCGCCGTGGTCTTTGGCCCGAAGGATGAAACCTACACGCTCGATGTTTTCCTGATCACTGCGCTGGAAGCCGAAGGGCCGAAACCGAGCAAGGCTGGAAAGTAGCGACTGGCGGGAAGGTGCGCCGGTGCTGCGTTCCGATGGTCCGGGCGGGACGCCCGAACCGGCAGGCGGGACGCCCGCGCTACCCGGGACACGCGGCCACCTTGTCGCATGCCGGGGAATCTTGGATGCGAATTGAATCACGCCCTCTCCCGGGCGGCGCCCGTCTTTTCCCTTGCGAAAACCCGCGTTCGCTTTACACCGCACGGCCCGCCGCGGCCTGCAATCCAGCGTGCCGTGGGAACCTGCAAAAAAACCCAACCATGTCCCGCAAATACATCTTTTCATCCGAGTCCGTCGGCGAAGGCCATCCGGACAAAGTGTGCGACACCATTTCCGACGCGATCCTCGATGCGTGCCTCGCGCAGGATAAAAACAGCCGCGTGGCGTGCGAGACTTTCGCGAAAAGCAACATCGTGGTCGTCGGCGGCGAGATCACGACGAAGGCGAAGGTTCACTACGAGGCGGTGATCCGCGCGGCGGTGCGCGGGATCGGCTATGTGAACAGCGACGATGTGTTTCACGCCGATACGCTCTTCATCAACAACTACCTGACCGCGCAGTCGCCCGACATCGCGCAGGGCGTGGATGCGAGGAAGGCGAAGGGGAAGAAGTCGGCCGAGCAGGGCGCGGGCGACCAGGGGATCATGTTTGGCTACGCCTCGGACGAGACGCCCGAGATGATGCCCGCGCCCATCATGTTTGCGCACCGGCTCGGCAGGCAGCTCACGAAGCTCCGCAAGAGCGGAAGGGTGCCGTGGCTGCGGCCCGATGCGAAGTCGCAGGTGTCGGTCGAGTACGTGGACGGGAAGCCGGCGCGGATCACGAACGCGGTGATCTCGACGCAGCACTCGGCTGACGTGGAGCACGCGGAGATCGAACGTTTTTGCATCGAGAAAGTGATCAAGGCGGTGCTCCCGAAAGCCATGCTGACGAAGGACACGGAGTATTTGATCAACCCGACCGGGCGGTTTGTGATCGGCGGACCGCAAGGTGACAGCGGGCTCACGGGTCGCAAGATCATCGTGGACACCTACGGGGGCATGGGCCGGCATGGCGGCGGCGCGTTTTCCGGAAAAGATCCGAGCAAGGTGGATCGCAGCGCCGCCTACATGGGCCGCTGGGTGGCGAAGAACGTGGTGGCGGCGGGCCTCGCGGCGAGATGCGAGGTGCAGTTTGCCTACGCGATCGGGCATCCGAAACCGGTGAGCGTGCATGTGGATTCGTTCGGCACCGGTAGGGTCAGCGACGACGCGATCCTCGCGGCGGTGCTGAAGACATTCAGCTTCAAGCCTGCGGACATCATCGCGCAACTGAACCTGCTGCGACCGATCTACTCGAAGACGACCAACTACGGCCACTTCGGCAAGGACGACGCCGATCTCACGTGGGAATCCACGGCGATCGCTGCGAAGCTGAAGAAGGGCGTCGGCAAATAAGAGGCAGCCTGTTTCGCCATCATCGGAGTGCAGCCGGGGCTGGCGAAGCGGTCACGATTTCGCGCACGACTTCCTCGCCGCGCGGATGAATGTCTCCTCCTGGATGCTCAGCCGCCGCGACTGCCAGTGCAGCACGCCCCATCGGCGCTTGAGTTTCCTTTTTCCAAGTGGCAGCACGACGAGCGAGCCTTCGGCGGTTTCCTCGCCGACTGTCCACGGTGCGAGGATGGTGATGCCGAGATCCAGTTTCACCATCTCCTTGATCGCACTGATGCTTCCCATCTCGATTGCAGTCCGCAGCACGATTTTCTCCTCCGCAAAATACTCATCAATGAGCGCGCCAGTGTAGCTCTTGCGTGAGTAGAGGATGTAGTTCTGCCGCGCGATGTCCTCGCGCAGGATGCGCCCGCTCACCGCCCACGGATGCGTCGGCGCGACGATGAACTGCATCTCGTCCGTGAACAGCGGGTGAAACTCCAGCGGGTCGCGTGTCCGCGGTTCGAGGTTCACGGCGAGGTCAATTTTCCCCGCGCGCAGCAGCTCGATCATCTCCGGCGTGTCACCCGGCTCGATCTCGATGCGGCAGCGCGGAAACTCCTTCTGAAATTCGCGCAGCACCGGCGGGAGGATGTGCTGGCAGGCCGTCGCGCTTGCACCGATCCGCAGCCGGCTCTGGCCCCATTTGCCAAGCTTCTCCAGCGCCGCGCGCGCGTGCGCCATCTCGCTGAGGATCCGCTCCGCGTGGACGAGCAAAAGCTCCCCGGCCTCGGTCGGCGTCGCTTTTTTGCCGGTGCGGTCGAGAAGGCGACACCCAGCCTGCTGCTCGAGCGCCTTCATCGCGTGGGAAACCGCGCTCTGGGTCAGATGGAGCTCACGCGCGGCCTTCGTAAAGCTGCCCGTTCGGGCGAGGATGACAAAGGCGCGGAGCTGGCGCGTTTCAAGCGTGGCGGCGGACATGAATGTGATTCACCATCATTCCACACACGATGCAATGCCGCGAATGCTCCCACCAATGTGTTGCTCGCAGGGTGCCGCCGTTTCCCGGCTCAATTTCTCCGGCAATCTCCACCGTTGTGAACCCACATCACCGACTCGGTTGTCAAATCACGCCCCAACGTGTAAGCCGCCCGCATGAAACACATCCGCACCGCGCTTGCCCTCACGCTGATCCCCGTAATCGCCCACGCACATCCTGGCCACGCCGGGAACGAAGCTGGCGGCATCGGCTGGGGTCTCGCGCATCCTTTCACCGGGCTCGATCACCTGCTCGCCGCGCTCGCTGTCGGGATGCTCGCCGCGTATTGGCGCCGGGCATCGCTCGCGGCGGTGTTCCTCGCCGCGGGTGTGCTCGGCGGGCTTGGTGGAGCGGGTATGGGCACAGTCGCCGGGCTGGAAACCGCGCTCGCGCTGAGCGTGCTCGCCTTCGGCATCGCGCTCGCATTTCGCAGGCGCACCGTGCCATCCACAGTGCTCGCGCTGGTCGCCGTCGGCGCTGCCGCTCACGGCTGGGCGCATGGCAGCGAGGTCGCGGGAGGGATGGGCATCGCGGGAATTCTCGTCGGCACCTCCGCCATCGTCGCGCTTGGCGCGGCAGCCGCCCTGGCCGTCGGCCGGGTGCCGCGCGTCATCACCGGCATCGGTGTGGGAATTGCCGCCGCTGCGTTTGCCATCATGGCGGGCATCATCTAGCCACTGAGCTTTCGGCGCGTCGCGGGAAGCTGGTGCCTGCGACTGTCTGTTTTTTGCCAGGATGGACACACCCTTTGCACGGGGGCTGGGAGAAAGGCATTGTTGTCGCGACCACGCGATCCTCGTGCATGGTTGCAATCGGGCATCCCCCAATCCGGCTCCACGGCTCCGACTGTTCATCCTTGCTGGCGCGGGAGTGAACATGAAAGTACCTCATCAAAACCCGATAAAACTCTCACGGTGTTTATAGTCAGTCGCGGCCTGGCTGGCACGCGCAGAGCTAAGCCCGTCCGCGACATGCTCAATACCACGCCAACCAACATCACCCGCCGTTCCTTTCTCCGCCGCACCACCACCGCTTCGCTCCTCGCGGGTCTCCCAGCGGGATGGAGCGGAAGCGTATTTGCAAGCGACGCGCCGGAAACCGCAGACATCAAGCTCGGCATCATCGCGCTGACCGACTGCTCGAGCATCGTCATCGCGCACGAGAAGGGGCTCTTCAAAAAGTACGGCATCAACTCGATCGTGAGCAAAGGCGCGAGCTGGGCGGCGATCCGCGATTCGCTTTCCAACAACGACATCCAGGCCACGCACATGCTCATCGGCATGCCGATCGCCAGCACGATGGGCCTCGGCGGCGCGCCGAAGAAGCCGATGGTCATTCCCTGGCTCCTTAATCGCAACGGCCAGGCCATCACTTTGAAGAAGCAGCTCGGTGGAAAAGTCGGCGCAGATCCGAAGCCCCTGAAGGCTTTGGTTGACGCCGCCAAGGCGGCCGGCAACCCGATGACCTTTGCGATGACATTTCCGCCGGGGACGCACGCGATGTGGATGCGCTATTGGCTCGGAGCCGGCGGCATTCATCCCGGCGACGCGGCAGGCTCGGGCGCGGATATTTCGCTCATCACGATCCCGCCGCCACAGATGGTGGCGAACATGAAGGTCGGCAAGATGGACGGATTCTGCGTGGGCGAGCCATGGAATGCGCGCGCCATCGCCGACGAAATCGGCTTTACCGCGATCACCACGCAGGCGATCTGGAAGGATCACCCGGAGAAGGTCTGCGCGTTCACCGCGGAGTTTGCGGAGAAGAATCCGAAGACTGTGAAGGCCGTGCTGAAGGCGCTGCACGAGGCGAGCGTGTGGCTCGACAAGATGCCGAACCGCGAAGAGCAGGCAAAAATCGTCAGCACGGCGAGCTACATCAACTGCCCGCCGGAGACGATCCTCGGGCGCCTCCAGGGAAAATACATCATGGGCGACGGGCGCAAGTTCCGCGACCCGGACTACATGACCTTCAGCGACCGGAACTGCAACTACCCGCAGCTCAAATACTGCAAATGGTGGCTCACGCAGCTCCGCCGCTGGGGCTTCACCGATGGCGCGCCCGACTATGAGGGCGTGGCAAAGCAGGTCATGCGTCCCGACATTTACGAAGAGGCGATGAAAGAGATCGGCTACGTCCACGGGGGCGCGAGCGATTCGCCGGAGACGTTTTTCGACGGCACGAAATTCGACCCGAAGGGGGACATGGAGGCATTCGCCGCCAGCTTCGCGGTCAAGTCACTCAAGGGTTAACGCATGGCCTTCATCAAACGCTACAAACTCGACAGCCTGCTGCTGCCGCTGATCGGCCTCGGTGCATTCCTGATGCTCTGGCTCGTCATCGCGGGGCGTATCGAGACCCGGAAAGCCGTGGACGAATTCGGTGACCCGGTGACGAAGACAGTGAAGACCGGCATCTCGCCCGATCTCCCGACACCCGGCGAAACGTGGAAAGCGAGCAAGCCGTATCTCGTGGAGCCATTCGCAAAGCGCGGCGAGCTGGATCAAGGCATCCTAGCCTTCACCAAGCTCTCGCTGATTCTCGTAATGCAGGGCTACCTCATCGCGCTGCTCATCGGAACGCCACTCGGGTTTTTCCTCGGGCTGTCGAAGGCGTTCACGAAGGCGATGGATCCTATCATCCAGGTGTTGCGTCCCGTCTCGCCGCTCGCGTGGTTCCCGCTTGGGCTGGTGCTTTTCAGCTCGGTGAAGTTGATGGATGGCGGCGGGAAAACGGTCTTCGGAGCGAGCGATGCGGCGGCTCTTTTCACGATCGCTATCTGCTCCATGTGGCCCGCGGTCATGAATACCGCCGTTGGCGTCCGTGCGGTTCCGCAGGACTACTTGAACGTCGCGAAAGTGCTGAAGCTTTCGAAGGCAAAGACGCTCTTCAAAGTGCTTCTGCCAGCGACGCTCCCTTACATGTTCACCGGTTTCCGCCTCTCGCTCGGCATCGCCTGGCTTGTCATCGTTGCGGTGGAAATGCTCACCGGCCGGCCCGGTGTGGGAGGCTTCCTGTGGCAGGAGTACAACGCCGGCAGCTACTCCC
Organism: Prosthecobacter debontii; assembly: GCA_945861385.1. Classification (GTDB taxonomy): domain Bacteria; phylum Verrucomicrobiota; class Verrucomicrobiia; order Chthoniobacterales; family Chthoniobacteraceae; genus SXWH01. The sequence goes on along the minus strand of CAMAUI010000008.1, from coordinate 39,768 downwards.
GCATCATTCTTTGCATCCTGACCATCGGCGTTGTCGGCCTCGTGCTCGATCGCCTTATGAGCCTTGTGGAAGCGCGCTTCAAAACGGCATGAGTTTATGAAACCCGCCAAGCCCAAATCGAAACGACCGAACATCCCGGCGTCGAAACCGGTATCGCCGACAGCAGTGAGACCCACGAAAGGAGCCCGGAAGGCTTCTGCGCAGGAGCCCACCGCCGCACGGCGCTCTGCGCGAGATGTCACTGTGCGCATCTACGCTCCGACGGCCGTCACAGTGTGCGTGGCCGGGACATTCAACGACTGGAAAGTCGGAGCGCATCCTCTGCGCCTCGCAAATGGTGGCGAGTGGCGCGGAGATCTTTCTCTCATGACTGGCCGCTACGAGTATCTTTTCGTCGTGGATGGTTCCTGGCTTCCAGATCCAGCAGCGGGAGAAAACATCCCGAATGAATTCGGCGGACTGAACTCGGTGTTGCTCGTGAACTAAACCAAATGGAATTCTTGGAGATCAAAGGCGTCAGCAAGGGCTACGGGCTTCCCGGCTCTCGTACGGAAGTTCTGCGTGACATCAACCTCTCCGTCGAGGAAGGCGAATTCGTCGCAATCGTCGGGTACTCCGGTGCGGGAAAGACGACGCTCATCTCGATGATTTCGGGGTTGCTGAAGGCGGACAGCGGCAGCGTGAAGTTGCGCGGAGAGGAAATTATGGAGCCAAGCCCGGAGCGAGCCGTCGTGTTTCAAAACTACTCGCTGCTGCCGTGGCTCACGGTGTTTGAAAATGTCGCGCTCGCGGTGGAGCAGGTTTTCCCGGCGTGGAGCCAGGCGAAACAGCGCGAGCAGGTTGAAAAATACCTCGCGATGGTGAATCTCACGCCCGCAGCCGGGAAGTTGCCGCGCGAGCTGTCCGGCGGGATGCGTCAGCGCGTGAGTGTGGCGCGTGCACTGGCGACGGAGGCGAAAATCCTGCTGCTCGACGAGCCGCTCGGCGCGCTCGATGCGCTAACTCGCGCGACGTTGCAGGATGAGATCGTTCGCATTTGGGAACAAGATCGCCGCACGATCGTGCTCATCACGAACGACGTGGACGAGGGCATCCTGACTGCCGACCGGATCATCCCGCTGAGCGCGGGGCCGGGCGCGACGCTCGGGCCGAGTGTGGCCGTGGACATCGCGCGTCCACGCGACCGCAGGGCGCTCAATCACGACCCCGCGTTCAAGCACGTCCGCAAGCAAGTGCTCGATTACTTGCTCGGGCCGGGCGGACGACAAAAGACGCTTGTGAGCCGCAAGCTCTCGCTGCCGGATTTACTGCCGGAAAACCTCAACGAACCTCGCACGCTATTCGGCGTCCGCCGCAAACCGCGCCGCCGCAGCGAGGAGAAACTGGAGACTGTGGAGGTATGAAGTGGCACAGGGTTCCAACCTTTGGGGCAGGCGGCCATCCTGGCAGTATGGTTCTGCGCTTGTTCACGACACTGCGGGCAGGATGTCCGCTGGCTGCACCACTCCTCGCATGAGCGTTCATTTTCCAAGACCAATGAAAGACATCCTCCCGCTTCCCGGTGTGAGCCCTCGACGGAATTACCTCGAGTTGCGCCAGCTGAACAAAACCTACGCCACGCCCAAGGGTCCGGCGGTCATCGTGAACGACTTCAACCTCGACATCGCCGAAAGCGAATTCGTCACGCTCATCGGTCACAGCGGATGCGGAAAAAGCACTGTGCTCACGATGGTCGCGGGGCTGAACGAGGTCACCAGCGGCGGCATGGTGCTCGCGGGAAAAGAAGTCACCGGTGCGGGGCCGGATCGCGGTGTTGTCTTTCAGTCGCCGAGCCTGCTGCCGTGGCGCACTGCACTGGAAAACGTGATGCTCGGCGTGAACCAGGTCTTTTACACCGCACCGAAAAGCGAGCGCCAGCAAATCGCCGAATACTACCTCAGCGTCGTCGGCCTATGCGATGCGATGGACAAGCGTCCCGCGGAACTTTCGCAGGGGATGCGCCAGCGCGTGGGCATCGCGCGGGCGTTTGCGCTCGCGCCGAAGATGCTGCTGCTCGACGAGCCGTTCGGAATGCTCGACTCGCTTACACGCTACGAATTGCAGGCCGTACTTCTCAATCTGTGGCGTCACCAGCGCATCACGACGCTGATGGTCACGCACGATGTGGACGAGGCTTTGTATCTCTCCGACCGCATCGTGTGCATGACCGACGGCCCGGAGGCGGAAGTCGGCGACATCGTGACGGTGCCATTCCAGCGTCCGCGCGACCGCACGACGGTGATGGAGGATCCGGACTACTACCGCCTTCGCGAGCATTTGATCGAGTTTCTCGAAATCCACGCACACCGCAAAAAGAGGGTGGCGTTCGCCAATCCCGGCAGCGCCGCCCTGGCGGCAGCCTGACCAAACCAAACCAAACCAACAAACCACAAACACAGATGAAAAGCACAAAACCCAAGTCACTCATTGCGCTCGCCGCATTCGCCGGCATCGCGGTCACAGCCATCGCAGGGCCGCCTGCCGTACCTGCACAAAAAGCACCGGAAGACAACCCGCTCTCATTCGCGGATGGGCTCATCACTATTGATATCCAGGAGCGCCTGCGCTGGGAATTGCGCGAGAATATTTTCGATTTCGACGACGGTATCCGCTCGCTCACTGACGACAACTGGTTGCTGCAACGCGCCCGTGTGGGGCTGAAAATCAAGCCCGCATCGTGGCTGACGATCTACGGCCAGGTGCAGGACAGCCGCGAGTGGCTGAGCGACCGCGCCGATTTCCCCGGCCTGTTCGGTGCCGAGGGCGACGACCCGGTTGACCTCCGGCAGGCGTACATCGAACTAGCCGACTACTCGAAGTGCCCGTTCGGACTGAAAATCGGGCGCCAGATTCTCTCCTATGGCGACGAGCGTATCATCGGAGCGTTCGACTGGAACAACATCGGGCGTACCTTCGACGCGGTGAAGCTCACGTACAAGACGGATGTGTTCACCGTGGATGCGTTCGCATCATCGGTCGTCGTGCCGCAGCGCTCGGAGTACAACCAGAGCGACCTCTTCAATGGCAACAAGACGAGGCGCGAGCAGGTTTTCAGCGGCATCTACGCAAGCACGACCGCGTGGGGGCCGCAGACGACCGACCTCTATGTGCTGCACCTGCACGAGGAGCAGGCGGTCACGAGCACAAACTTCTTCACGCTCGGCCTGCGGATGAAATCGAAACCCGGTGCCTTTGCCCCCACGCCCGCGGGCGATGGAAAAGCAGTCGCCGCCGGCAAATCCACTCTTCCTCCAACGGCAAAGCCAGTTGGTTTTGACTACGACTTCGAGGGCGCGTTCCAGACTGGCGAAGTGCGCGGCCTCGACCTCACTGCCTTCGCAATTCACGCGGGGGTCGGCTACACATTCGACGCGCCATGGAAGCCCCGCCTCGGCATCGCCTATAACTATGGCAGCGGCGACGACAACCCGGCGGACGGCGACATCGAGACGTTCCAGAACCTCTTTCCGACGAACCACAAGTTTTACGGACAGATGGACGTTTTTTCCTGGCAGAACATGCACGACATCGAACTGAGCGCGAAAATTTCGCCGACCAGGAAGCTGACTGCAAAGGTCGAGTTGCATGCCTTCTGGCTCGCGAGCACTGATGACGCCTGGTACCGCGCAAACGGTGTCGTTGCCGTGCGCCCGCTCAATGCTGCCGCGCGTTCCGCGAGCGGGTACGCAGGCGCGGAGGCCGACGTGACGCTCACCTACGCACTCTCGAAGAACGTCAGCATCGAGGCGGGCTATTCGCACTTCTTCGCTGGCGACTACCTGTCGGACACCGGCGCGAGCGACGACGCGGACTTCGTGTATGTGCAGACTGGCATCACATTCTGAACCGCACTCGCGGTGCCTTGCCAATTGCCCCGTGGTAACACACGGGGCGATTGGCGGGCCGGGAAAGATCCGGCACCCTTCGCTCACCGCGGTTTCGGCGTCGTGATGTGCGGGTCGCGCAGGTAGAGAGGTTCGAGATTTCCGCGGGCGATGATGCTATGCCCGGCTGCGGCACGCGCGGCGACAATGGATGCGCGCGGCAGGGCGATCCGCGCTTGCGGGAATGATGGGAGCGGTGCGGGCGAAAAGACGGGGAACTCCGGGTGGTGAGCGAGCTTTTCGCGCAACGACTGCTCATCGAGCAGCAGCGGGCCCTCGATGCACTCACCGCCTCTGACGCGCGTGAAATAGAACGACTCCCGGCGTGCATCGCCGATGGCGATGTACGCGGCCTCAGCCGTCTCGATGGCCGCGGCGCTGGGAATTCCGATCAACTCCGCGCCCCACGCGATGCCGAGGCCGAGACCGCTTGCGATGGAGACGCGCACCCCGGCGTAGCTTCCAGGCCCGAGGCCAATGGCGATCATATCCACCGCACCGGTGAGTTTCTTCACGCGCTGGAGGATGGGATACAGTTCGCTCGTGTGGCTGCGATCCGCGGGAAAGATCTCATCGAGCACAAGCGCATCGCCACACAGAAGGGCGACGCTGCCGCGCGGTGTCGAGGTGTCCATCGCGAGGATGTTCATGTCTCGGAGATCTCCCTCGTTTCGCCCGGGCCGGCTCGGAACGTGAAGCGGCGGGCGTCGCGCGGGAGGAGCGATGGGAACTTGCCAGCCCACTCGATGGCGAGCACGCCGCCCGAGTCCAGATAGTCATCCAGCCCGAGCTGGAGAACCTCATCGGCGGCGGCGAGGCGGTAGAAGTCGAAGTGAAAAAGCGGGATGCGCCCTCCCGTGTATTCGTGGACAAGAGTGAATGTGGGGCTGGTCACGTCGCCCACATGGCCGAGGCCGGCGGCGAGGCCTTTCACGAAATGCGTCTTGCCGGTGCCGAGGTCGCCATCGAGCGCGAGCACTTCGCCGCCGCGCAAGGTGGCGGCGATTGCGCGGCCATGCGCGAGGGTCTCGGCGGGGCTATGCGAAATGATCATGGCCACGGGTGCTGATCGGTTTGCCGCCGCCGCGGCGGGTGAGGACGCCGATGCGGGTGAGCGGCAGTTTCCGGAAACGCAGCGGCCATTCGCGATCGAGCGAACGTGCGATCCGGGGAGGTGCCGCGAACAGCAGCTCGAAATCCTCGCCATCACCAAGCGCGGCGGCGGTGGCGCAGCCCGGGGTGCATGGCACTTTGCCCTCCCAGAGTTCAAAGCCGCACCGGCTCGCCGCGGCGAGTCGCGGGAGGTCGGCGGCGAGTCCGTCGCTGATGTCCATCATCGCATGCGGGCGGAAATTCTCCGCGAGCCAGCGCGCTTCCGCGAGGCGGGGTGTGAAGTCCAGGTGCTTCGCTGCGCGCGAACCGCCGAGCTGGCCGGTGACGTAGAGGAAGTCCCCCGGCTTGCCGCCGCTGCGCGTGAGGCACCGGACGCGCTCGACGCGCCCGGCCAGTGCGACGCTGACGAATGCCGTGCCCGGCGAACGCGATGTCTCGCCACCGACGATGCTCACGCCGAACTTGCGTGCGGCGCGGCGCAGTCCCTCGTAGAGGCCGCGCACCCAGCGCTCGTCCCACTCGGCGCAGATTGCGATTGTCACGAGGGCGTGCTCCGGGATGCCTCCCATCGCAGCGATGTCGCTGATCGCGCGGCAGAGCGCCTTCCACCCGACGCGCGCGGGTTTTTCCGTCGGGAGAAAATGCACGCCCTCGACGACCGCGTCCGTTTTCAACAGCCGCCACCACACGTCGCGGCGTCCGCCGATCACCGCGCAATCGTCGCCGGCACCCACGCGCACATCGCGCCCGGCGGGGAGGCCGCGGGTGAGGGCAGCGACGAGCGCGTCTTCTCCGAGCATGGAAAGTTTCATAGCGGGAGGATGTTTTTCGCCTGGCACCAGAGCAGCAGCAAGCTCACCGCGTTGAAGCACGCATGGCCGGCGAGCGGCACGATGAGGGAACCCGTGCGCTCGTAGGCGACCGTGAGGCAGAGCGCCAGCACCGCAAGGCCCGGGATGTCCGTCAAGGTGTCATGCATCGCGCCGAAAAACACGGCGGCAAGAAAGGAGGCGGAGACACGCCCGAACCAGCGCCCAAGCACCGGGTAGAAATAGCCGCGGAAAAGAACTTCCTCGCTCAATGGCGCGACCACGACCGCGGAAAGAGCGATCAACCCGAACATCTGCCAGGCCCCGCCGCTCACCGCAGTTGAGAACGCCTTCACCAGTTGCTGTGAGCCCTCGTGGCTGTCGGTGAGATGAACCGTGATCGTCTTCACCGCCAGCGTGAGCGGCAGGGCGAGCACCCCGATCCCCGCGCCAACCGCGCAGGCACGCCCCACGCGGACCTTCCCGAGACCGAACACATCCACCGGTTTCACATTGCGGGCGATCATCATCAGCACCACGGCGCACGGAAAAATGAGGAGGCCGATCATTGAGGAAACCAACTGCCATGGCTCCAGCACGACGAGCTTCACCGGGGCCGAATTGCTGGCGCCAAAGCGGTTCGCGATGATCATCAGGAAGCAGATCATGATCGCAGACGCGACAAGCACGTCGGTGGCGTCGAGCAGGTCCGGCCTGGTCTGCACGCCGTAGCGGCGGATGCCCGAGATCATCCTGCCGATGACAACCAGCGTGAGAGCCGAGAACAACGCGAGCCACAGCGCGAGCGCGACCGGGCTGGGCTGGGCTGGCAGTATTTCGGCGAGTATCACGGAAGGGTTGCTAACGGCCCGCGCCGGCTTCCGCCAGACTGATGCGCGGTGGGATCACTGCGCGAGCCACGAGGGGAGCAGGTACTGGTAGCCGGGGCGCAGGTCCAGTTGCGCGGGGGAGGCGAGTTTCACCTCGATATTCTGCTGCTTCTGCTGCCCGAGAAGCCGCAATGCCAGCCCAAGGCCGGGCGTGGCCTGGTAGCGCACCACTGCGGCGCCGGGCGCGGATCCGAGCTGCACCGCCTTTGCCACGGCGTCCTCGAAGTCGCCGACTTCGTCCACGAGCTTCGCGTTGACCGCATCGCGCCCGGAAAGGGGGCGGCCATCCGCCATGCCGGCACGCAGTTCCGCCTCGGGGAGGTTCCGCCTCTTTGCCACGATGCCGACGAAGCGCGCGTAGGTTTGCATGATGTTTGCCTGCATCAGCTCCTGCTCCTCGGGCGTGATCGCACGCGAACCGCTGAGCACATCCTTGAACTTCCCGCTCTTCAACGTGACCATCTGCACGCCGACTTTCCCGAGAAGTTCCGAATAGTTCAGCGTCTGCATGATCACACCGATGCTGCCCGTGATCGTCGTCTCGTGCGCGAAGACGTGGCGCGCCCCCATCGAGATATAGTAGCCCCCGCTCGCGGCGACCGCGCCCATGCTGACGACGACGGGTTTTTTCTCGTCCGCTTTTTTCACAGCCTCGTAAATGATGTCGCTCGCCGTCACCTCTCCACCGGGTGAATCCACCGCGAGCACGATCGCGCGGACGCTGTTGTCCGCGAGGGCCTGTTCGAGCTCGAGCTTGACGTCCTCGACCATGGACTCGCCCACGGCCCCGCGCATATAGCCGGAAATGAGGCCGCGGATCGAGATCACCGCGATCTTCGTCTCCACACCCTTCGCCGGCTTCACGAGCACCGTCTCGCGGAATTTCAGCTCGTCCCCCATCATGCCGAGGAAACCCCCGACGAGGAACGCGACGTTGAAAAGCAGACTCAGGCAGAGCAGGAGTACGATGGAAACACCGAGACAGCCAAAGCGGCTTTGGGAGTTGGACATGGCGCGAAGCGTGGAAAAGGCCGGGCGGCATGGCAAGCGTGGACGCTCGACTCGGGGCGCGAACCGGAATTAGTCGTGTGCAGCAATGAAGACGCTGTTTCTGACGAATGAGTATCCACCGACGATCTACGGGGGCGCGGGTGTGCATGTGGACTACCTTTCGCGGGAACTCGCGAAGCTGATCGAGGTGGAGGTTCGCTGTTACGGGAAAGACGGACGCGAGCCGCGCCTCGACCTGCCGACGCTCAAGGCCACCGGCTTTGGCTGCGACACATCCGCCTATACCGCGCCAAAGCCGTTGCATGCGGTTTTCGCGGCGATCCAGCGGGGGCTCGACTGGAACACGACGCGGATCGAGGCGGACATCGTCCATCTGCACACATGGTATGCACACCTCGGCGGGATCATCGCGAAGCTGAACTACGGGCTCCCGCTTGTGCTTACCGTGCATTCGCTCGAGCCCCTGCGGCCGTGGAAACGCGAGCAGCTCGCGGGCGGCTACGATTTTTCATGCTGGGTGGAAAAAACGGCGATCGAGATGGCGGATGCGGTCATCGCGGTTTCAAAGGGCACCAGGGACGACATCCACCGCCATTTCCACGTCGCTGAGGAACGGATGCACGTGATCCACAATGGCATTGATCTCGATGAATACCGGCATGTCCGCGACACCTCCGCCCTGGAAAAATTCGGCGTGGATCCGCGGCAGCCCTTCGTCTTGTTCGTCGGGCGCATCACGCGCCAGAAGGGCATCATCCATCTCGTTCGCGCCATCGAGCACATGGCCCCCGGCTTCCAGGTCGTCCTGTGCGCCGGGGCGCCCGACACGCCGGGGATTGCCGGGGAGATGAAGGCTGCGGTCGCCGATGCGCAGGCGAAACGGAAAGGAGTGGTGTGGATTGATCAGTTCGTCACCACACCTGAAAAGATCCAGCTCTACAGCCATGCGGATGTTTTCTGCTGCCCGTCCATCTACGAGCCGTTTGGCATCATCAATCTCGAGGCGATGGCGTGCGAAACCGCGGTCGTCGCGAGCGCAGTCGGCGGAATCAAGGAGGTCGTCGTGGATGGCGAGACAGGATGCCTCGTGCAGTTGGAGCAGATGGCGGAGTCGCCATTCGAGGCGACCGATCCCGCGCAATTCGCGCGTGACCTTGCCGGGCGCGTGAACCATCTCATGGCTGATCCGGGCATGCGCGTGCGCATGGCGAAAGCGGGGCGAAGGCGTGCCGAGGAGCACTTTGGCTGGGGAGCCATCGCAAAGCGCACGGTCGAACTCTACCGGTCCCTGCTTCCACGCCGATGACCGCAGGGCTTGCGTCTCCGTTGCGGGGTTGAATATAGATCGCGCGGGCGAATTTCCCCCAAATCCGCCGACAGCCACTCATGTCCGCAATTGTCACCTACGCCAGCATCATGGCCGGTTGCACCGCAATCGGCTGGGTTTTCGCGCGGATGCTCGGGAAGGGGAAACGCCGCTCCGATCCCATCCGCAAACATCCACGCGGCTTGGAGGAGGTGGATCCCTACCGCCTCAACGGCACTGCCCTCACCGGGAGCGAGGAATCATTTTACCGCGCCCTTCTCGGGATCATCCCGGACGGACACATTATTTTCGCGAAAGTGCGCCTGTCGGACCTGCTGCAAGTGAACTACGGGGCTGGCGACCGCCAGGAGGCTCACGCGCGCATCGCCAACAAGTCGCTCGATTTTCTCGTTTGCGACCAGGCATTCGTCCCGCGAATCGCAATTTGCCTGGATGAAGGCACCGATGATCGCGGGCAACTCCGCGCACGCGAATTTGTCACCCGCGTGTGCAGGAAGACGGGGCTGCCGCTCGAACGGTTCGCCTTGCAGCCGGCGTATTCGGCGGGGGAGATCAGCGGACACATCACACGACACCTGAAGGCTGCGGGCTGAGGAATCCAGCCCGCCGGGCGATCCTATTGCACCCGGACGAGCTGAAAGCTTCCGGACTGAAACCAGACCTCCCCCTTTTGAGCGCGCAACTCCGCCACGAGTGTGATCTCCGCGCCCGTCGAATCGAATTCATAGGCTAGCTTCTGCCACTGGGAACTGCCCTTCAGCCCGTTTTTTCCCGCGCGCGATCCCCCGCTCACCCGGATGCCGGCGCCTTCGCCGCTCCCGTCGCCGGGACCATCCACATTGGAGACTTTCGCCTGTGCCTCGAAGCGATACTTCCCCGGCTCGAGAGTCACTGTGCGGCGCCAGTTGGGCGCCGGGTTCCCGTCAGCGCGGATGTGAAAGCAATGCTGCCCGTTAAGTTGCAGTTCGGTGATCGTGCCGCCGCCCTCCGTGCGCCAGTGCTGTGTGCCGAGCCTGGCGATGTTCCCCTGCCACGGCAACGGTTTCGGCAAATCGCCAAACTGCTTCCCGATTGCAGTCAGCCGCGCCATCACACGGTTGCGCGCGGCATCAATCTGGCCCTGGTAATCTTGCGCCGCCTTTGGATTCACCTTCGCGAGCGCCTCCTGGATTTTCTTCCCCTGTGCAAAAATCTTCGCCTCCCAGTCCACCGGCTTCAGCACCTTGGTATAGATCTCCTCCGCCAGCTTGCGGTAGTGCGTCTTCCAGTCTGGGTTGCTCCACACCGCGCCGCCCACCAGCGAGCCCGGATCACGCACCACCGGCCAGTTTGCGTCGCCGAAAATCTGATCCATCCCATGGCAGAAAAAATTTGCCTTCTTGGTCTTCGGGTCGAAGTACACGCGGAAATTGTTCCGGTTGAAATTGTACCCGTCCCAGTGGCAGACAAAGGTCTCGACCGCCAGCGCGCGCAGGAATTCATCCACATCGAGCCGCTGAAAAATTTTCTGCCAGCGCACCTTGACGTCGGGTTCCTTGGCCGCCTCCGCGAGCGCCTTCAAGTCGCTGCGGTCGTCCGGTCCGTCACCGCTTTGCTTTTCGAGATTGCCGTCCACCTCGGAGATAAAGTGACCGTCGTAGAGGTTGCCATCGTTGTTCTCGTAGAAATATGTGAGGAACTGCTTCGAGAACGACTCTTTGAAAAGATAGAGCCCAAGGTCGCGGCCCTGCCATTTCACGAGCACATGCGTGCAGCGCGATGCCGGCACGCCCGCCGCCCGGCTCCACAGGCCGCCGACGTATTCATTCAGCAAGCTGCCGTCCTGCGCGCCGTTGTTGAGGTGAAATTTCTCCATCCCGTGGAAGCGATCCGCCCCCTTGAATTCATCCAGGCTGATGGTCAGCCCCGGCTTCCCATCCGGGCCCTGGAAACTGCCCGCGGCCCCCTTCAATTTCGCCGCGGCGTGCTTGTAGATGGTCTTCTTGCCGTCCGGCGCAGTCTCCGTGATGGTGCATTCCGAATAGCGCCGGTGGTCGCGCTTGATAAACTCCCAATCCGCCGGCTTGAACTGGATTTCCAGGTGAACGACAGGGCCGAGAAAAAACTCGTCCGCGGCCTTCTTGTGTTTGTCCTTTTTCTGGAGGTTCTGCTTGGTGGCTTCTGGTTTCGCCGGTGTTGGTGGAAGCTGGGGAGGCGGGGCGGGCACCGGGGCGGCCTTTTGCGCGACGATAGTCGCGGCCAGTGCAAAGAAGGTAATGATTTGGAACAACCGGTTCATCGGTTCGATCAGTACTGGTGTTTGATAATTCGTCTATCGCGGATTGGTTGCGGCATCATCAGTAATGCTGCGATGCCCACTTTCTTAGCGTACGCAAGAACTTCATGCGGCCGGGACATGCATCTCTCCTCTGGTGCGCCACTTTGGCGGTGCCGGAACTATTTCGCCTTCACGTCGAGGCAGATGAGCTTTTCCTCGCTCCGAAGGTAGAGTTTTCCATCCGCAAGCACCGGCCCCGCCCACATCGGATACGTCAGCCCCGGCACCTGCCACCGCGAAACCTCGACCAGCTTATCCGGCCCCGGCTTGAACAGTCCCAGCAGCCCCGCCTCGCCAAGCGCGATCAATTTTCCATCCGCATGGATCACCGAGCCGCGCGCGAAAACCGCGGGGAACGCCTCGCCATCCAGCTTGCCATGCCCGGCCTTGTTCCACCGCTCGGCACGCTCCCACTTCATTTTCCCAGTCTCGAATTCCACGCACCGGAAAATCGCATCCGGCTCATTGCGCCCGCTGAATCCATACAGATGGCCCGCGATCAATGCCGGACGCGCCCAGTGCATCTCCAGCGAGAGCGCCCGCCACACCTCCTCCACACCCTTCCCGTCCGCCTTCACGCGCAAAAGCACGGAGCCATTCCGAAAATATGCCGATGAAATCAGCACGAGATCTCCCTGCACCACCGGCGTCATCGCATTCACCGACGAATCCTGCACCGCGCGGAACCAGAACGAAAAATTGTGCGCCCCCGTCGCCGGATCCAGCGACACCAGCCCCTGCCGTGTGACCACCAGCACATGCCGCCGGTCATGGATCGTCGCCAGCACCGGCGTGCAATAGCTCGCCTGCATGCTGAAAGCCGGATGCGCAGGGTTCCATTTCACGAACGGCTCCCCCGGCCAGCCCTTCATCGGCACGCCCGTCCACGTCTTCTCCCCCACGTTTTCCCACAGCGTCTTCCCCGTCTCCGCGTCCAGCGCCACCACCCCCGAGTTTGGCTGCCCGCCGGCTTGCACGATCAATTTGCCCCCCTCGATCACCGGCGAGCTGCCCACGCCGAAGAACGCATCCGGCACATTGAAATCCCGGGCCGTCGCCTTCCACCAAAGCAGCTTTCCTGTTTTTCGCTCGAAGCAATCCAGCACCCCCTCCGCGCCAAACGTGTAGCAGCGATCCGCCGTCAGCAGAGGCGAGCACCGCGGCCCGTCATTGTAGCCAAACGGGTCGCGGAACTCCGTCGGATACTTGTAACTCCACAGCGTCTTCCCCGTCCCCGCATCCATCGCCTCCACGACCTCGTGATCCTTGATCCGGTGATGCAAAACGAGCATCCCTTCGCGCACGCTCGGCGCGCTGTAGCCCGTCCCGATGTCCCGCTGCCAGACGATTTTCAGCCCCTCCGCCGGCCACTTCTCGATGAGCCCCGTCTCCGGCGAAGAGTTGTCGCGATTCGGCCCGAGAAACTCCGGCCAGTCCGCAGCCATCGCGAAGGCCGGGACGAAAAGGAAAACGATTGCGCGCATGCCATCCAGCTACCCGACCGCACGCGGCATGGCCAGCCGCGAACGAGCCCAAAATCCGCGATGGGCCCACAGGCTTGACGCACTGTGCCACAAAACACGCCGCGTCCGCTCCCGTCGCTGAACCTGATTCTAATCACGCCCAGCCGATCCTCGCGGTGAGTATGAATGCGACTCGACGGGCAAAAAGCAAATCGCCTGCTCGGTGCAGGACAACCAGGGCGGGGAGAGAACTTGGATTGGCGAAGTCTTGGTGAAGTGAGTAGAGTCCGAATATGAAACTGCGATTGCTCATCGAATTCGATCCCGGGGTGAAACGCTGGTCGGCGATATTTCCCGAGCTGCCCGGCTGCGGCAGTGCGGGAGACACGGAGAAGGAGGCGATCCAGAATGCGAGGGAAGCCCTGGCGCTGTGGTTTGAGCCGAGCGATGTGAAGCTGCCGAAGAAAGCCAAACTCGTCGAACTCACCGTGCCTTGAGCAGGAAGTTCCCGGTCCTGTCCGCGAAAGATGTGGTGCGCGTGCTGAGGCGCAGCGGGTTTGCGCTCACCGGCCAGGCGGGCAGCCATCAGAAGTGGCGGCACGCGGACGGCAGGCAAGTCATCGTGCCGATGCACGGTGCAAAGGCGATCCCGATTGGGACATTGAAAAACATCGTTGAGGGAAGCGGCATTGATGTGGAGGAATTCCGCTGACACCCAATTTTCAACGCCTTCCTGAAATATGGGCGCGATTTTCGCGAAGCGCATCGGTGAGTGGCGAAGCCGGGGCGAAGTGAGTAAGGTGCGGCCATGACACGCGACGAACGGGCGCATCCCAGTTTTTGAGCACCCTACATTTGCGCCTCCGGCGCACGGATGGGCGTGCCAAAAACTGAAATGCGCCCGCGACGAACTGCTGCAACGAATCTGGATTTCTCGAATCCGCTGGTTTTCCACCGAGCCGCTATCCGGGCATCGCGGTGCTGCAGGGACGCGGGAAAGGTTGCCCGCGCCGGGCGCAGAGCTGGGGAACGCGGACCGCGCGGGTGCCAGATCACCAGCGCCGAAAAATCGCTTTCCGCTGTCGGCGGGTATGAATAGCGTGCGCGCCATGACGCTTCGCCCATTCGCTCTCGCACTGATCCTCTCACTTGCGGCCATCTCCCGCAGCGCGGCCGAAGAACCGAAATTCGCACCGCTCTTCAACGGCAAGGATCTCTCCGGCTTCAAGGCGGAAGCGTCGAAGGCCTACTGGCGCGTCGAAGAAGGCGTCCTCATCGGGGAAAACGACGCGGCGAAGAAGGGGAACTACCTTTGGACTGAGAAAGAATACGGCGACTTTGTCCTGGAGTTCGACGTGCGCTGGAATTCCACGACGCCCCGCGGAGTTGATACCGGGATCGAAATGCGGAAGCCGCACATCCAGCTCCAACTCGGGGTTTCTGGCAGCTTGAAGGTAGATATGACCGGTTCCTGGTACACCGGCGGCAAGGAAAGGTATCCCGAGGCCGGCCAGGCGAAGACAGTCAAGACGCTGATGAAACCCGAGGGCGAGTGGAATACCTTCCGCATCCAGGCCAAAGGGGACACCTTCACCTGCTGGATCAATGGCCAGAAGGCGTCGGAATACACCGATGCGAAATTCTCCGGCGCGGCCCCGATCGGGCTGCAGATCCACCCCGCCGTGGTGATGAAGTGCGAGTATCGCAATATAAAGATCGTGGAGTTGTAAGACTGTGCCCAGCCCGACTTCCCAGACCTTCGCGCCGGCTCCCCCGTAAATGAAATTCCGGGGCGGAGTGCGTGACTGTGAGGAGGGCTTCGAAGGTTTCGCCCAGGCGGGCGGCGGGCGATAAAGCAATTCCCTTCCACGCGCAGCACGCGTACTCACACACGACATGAGAAACCTGTCCGTCACCCTGGCCTTGCTGCTCGCCGGCGCGATTTCACCGTCAAACGCCAATCCCCCGTTTGGCGGAACGATCTTCGTCAACAAGGCGATCATCACGGACGAAGACCCCACGTCGTTCGTCCGGCTCGAGAAATCCGGCAAAGGACGGCGCCACATGTTCGACCGCCGGGGTCCGGGCAGAATTGACGTGGAGGCGCACCTGTTCGTCGCGCACTTCGACGATGGGAGGAAGATCGAGGTTCAAGTGAACCCGGAATTCAGCGCCGACGAAGCCCTGGCCGAGGCGCAAAAATACCTGCCCGTCATCGGCCAGATCCCGGGCGCCTTGAGGCAGGACGTGGAAACGGTCTGGATTCACAAGGGCAAACACGGCTTCGGCGGCGGAAACCGAAACCTGCTGATCCATACCGACATGGGCGAGAGCTACATCAAGAGCGGGATTCTCGCCGAGACGTTCGTCCACGAGGCCGCGCACACCTCCCTCGATGCGCACCATGCGCGGGACAAAAACTGGCTCGCGGCGCAGGAAAAAGACCCCGGGTTCATCTCGGGTTACGCGAAAACCAACCCGAAGCGCGAGGATGTGGCGGAGAGCTTCCTGCTCTGGCTCGCCCTGCGCCACAAGCCGGATCGGGTAGATGCCAGGCTGAAGGACACCGTCGAAAAAACCATCCCCAATCGCATGGCCTACTTCGACAGCCTGAAGCTCGACCTGCACCCGATGCGGCTGCGGCAGGAGAAAGCCGCTAAATGACGACCCGGAGATCCGGCTGCCAGAAATTCGCTTTCGCGGTTCCGGCATCGGGGACGGTCAGAACGGCGACGGGCGTCGGGGAGCGAGGAGGTCTGTTCATTAGACGAGAATCTCGCGGAGGATGCGCGCGGGCTCGACGCCGGTGAGCCGGTCGTCGAGGCCCTGGTTTTTGAAGGTGAAGCGCTGGTGGTTTATCCCGAGCAGGTGGAGCATCGTGGCGTGGAGGTCGCGGACGTGGATGACGTTTTCCACCACGTTGTAGCCGAAGTCGTCCGTCGCGCCGACGGTGATGCCGGGCTTGATGCCGCCGCCGGCCATCCAGATCGTGTAGCAGCGCGGGTGATGGTCGCGGCCGTTGAGGTCGTTACCCTGCGAGTAGGCGGTGCGGCCAAACTCGCCGCCCCACACGACGAGCGTGTCGTCGAGCATGCCGCGCATTTTCAAATCCCGGATCAGCGCGGCGGAGGGCTGGTCGCTCGCCTTGGTCACGCCCTTCATTGCGCCGCGCAGGTTGCCGTGATGATCCCATCCGGCGTGGAAGATTTGCACAAAGCGCACGTCGCGCTCGGCGAGCCGCCGCGCCATGAGGCATTGGTAGGCGAAGGTGCCGGGCTTCTTCACGTCGGGGCCGTACATTTCGAGCACTTCCTTCGGCTCGCTGCCGTAGTCCATCAGGTCGGGCACCGAGGTCTGCATGCGGTAGGCCATTTCAAACGAGTCTATGCGCGCCTCGATCTCCGGGTCGCCGCTCTGCGCGAGTTGCAGGCCGTTGAGCTGGTTGATCGTGCCGATGATCTCGCCGCGGTTGCGGTGGTCGATGCCCGAGGGGTTCGAGAGGTAAAGGACGGGATCGCCGGCGGACTGGAACTGCACGCCTTGATAACGGCTCGGGAGAAATCCGCTGTGGTAGTAGCGGCTGAGGATCGGCTGGTCGGCGTTGCCGCTGATCATCACGACGTAGGCGGGCAGGTCCTTGCTCGCGTTGCCGAGCCCGTAGTGCATCCACGAGCCAAACGCGGGCCGCCCCGTGATCGCGCGTCCGGTCTGGATGAAGGTGACCGCTGGGTCGTGGTTGATCGGCTCGGTTTGCAGCGACTTGATGAAGCACAGCTCGTCCACAATGCCCGCGGTGTACGGCATCAGCTCGGAGACCCACGCGCGGCTTTGCCCGTGCTGCGCAAACTTGTACGGCGAACCGAAAGTGCGTCGGCCCTTGTCGCGCGTCATGAGCGAAACGCGCTGCGTCCCGAGCACGCTCGCCGGCATGTCCTTGCCGTTCTGTTCGTTCAGCACGGGCTTGTAGTCGAAAAGGTCCATGTGGCTCGGACCGCCGGCCTGGAAAAGATAGATGACGCGCTTCGCCTTCGGCGCGAAATGCAGCCCGCCCAGCGCGCCGCGGCCGGCCGTTTCCGCCAGCCCGGCCGCCACGGCTTTCGTCCCGAGCAGATCGGCCAGCGCCATCATCCCGAAGCCGGACGCGGTCTGCGCGAGAAAGCGGCGGCGTGAAGTTTCAAACCGGATCTTTTCGTCAGTCATATTCTTACAGGTTCAATATTGGACAGGTGAAATGGGAGATCACGCGAGAAGGCCCCTCACGACTTTGCCTGCGACATCGGTCAGCCGGTAGTCGCGCCCGGTGTGGCGGTAGGTGAGACGTTCGTGATCGAAGCCGAGGAGGTGGAGGATGGTGGCGTGGAAGTCATGCACATGCACGGGGTCGTTGCCGACGTTGATGCCGTAGTCGTCGGAGGCCCCGTAAACCGTGCCTGCATTCACGCCCGCGCCGGCGAGCCACGACGAAAATACCCAGTGGTGATGCTCGCGGCCTGCGGCGCCGGCGGCGTTGTTGAACGGCGTGCGGCCAAACTCCGTGGTCCAGACGACCAGCGTGTCCTCGAGCATGCCGCGCTGTTTCAAATCGCGGAGCAAGCCGGCGATCGGCTGGTCCACGTTTTTCGCGAGCGGCACATGGTCCTGCATGTTGCCGTGGGCGTCCCAGTTGGCGGACGAACCCGTGTCAATCAGCTCCACGAAACGCACGCCGCGCTCGGCGAGGCGGCGCGCGACGAGGCACTGCCAGCCGAAGCCGCTGGTCTGCCCGCGCTTCAGGCCGTAGAGCCCGAGGGTCGCGTCGCTTTCCTGCGAGAGATCGAAGACGTGAGGCACTTCCATCTGCATGCCGAACGCGGTTTCAAACGAGCGGATCCTCGCATCAAGCAACGGATCGCCGGCGCGGGCAGCGAGGTGGCGCCGGTTCATCCGCGCCATCTCGGCGAGTTCGAGTTCCTGCAGCCGCGTGCTTGCGGCGCGGCGCTGCACATTCGCGATGGGCTCCGCGCCGGGCACCACAAGCGTGCCCTGATGCGCTCCGGGCAGGAAGTCGCTGCCCCACACCTGTCCGCCGGCGTAGGGCGATTTCGGCGCGATGACTACGAATGACGGGAGGTTGTGATTTTCCGTGCCCAGCCCGTAGCTGACCCACGAGCCGATGCTCGGGCGCGCGAAGCTGAACGATCCCGTGTGCATGCCGAGCGTGGCCTCGTAATGGTTTGTGTGGTCCGACTTCATCGAGCGGATCACGCACAGGTCATCCACGCAGCCGGCCATGTGAGGGAAGAGCGTGCTGACTTCCGTGCCCGATTTCCCGTGGGGCTTGAATTCAAACTGCGGGCGCTTGAGGAACATTTTGTAGTCACCCTTGCGGCCTTGGAATTCATTGACGGAAGTCGTCTTCCCGGCGTCGGCGAAGAGCTTCGGCTTCGGATCCCACGAGTCCACGTGCGACACGCCGCCGCTCATGAAAAGGAAGATCACGCGCTTCGCCTTCGGCGGAAAATGCGGGGCGCGCGGGGCCAGCGGATCGGCGCCGACGGCGGAAGCGGCCTCGTTGCCGAGGAGTTGCGAAAGGAGTCCCGGCAGCAGCATCGAGCCGCCCGCCAGCGAGCGGAGGAAGCCGCGGCGGGATGGGCAAAAATGGGTGTCAGGCTTCATGGTGTGAGTTCAAGGAATGGCAGCTCTTGTTTCATTCATTTCCCACTCGCGGCAAGCGCCACCCGAAAGCCACGGAAGACATCGTCCCGGAAGTTTGGTCCGCTTCCGAATCGCTTCGCGGAACGGCAGAACCGTGGAGCGCAGCGCCAATCCCCGCCCCGCAGCACATAGATCTGGCGGCCGGCGTCCACCGGTCCCGCGGGGTCCGTGACCGCATTATTGGAATAGTTGCCAAAAACATCGTTACACCACTGCCAGACGTTACCGTGCATGTCGTGGAGGCCCCATGCGTTGGGTTTCTTCCGGCCGACGGGATGGGTCGCTTTGGCATCGCTGTTGCCGCCGAACCAGCCTGCTTCGGCCAGTGCATCCTCGCCATCCCCAGTGTTGAAAGTGGTCGTTGTTCCCGCCCGGCAGGCATACTCCCACTCCGCCTCGGTGGGGAGACGGTAATGCCTGCCTTCCTTCTCGCTCAGTTTCTTGCAGAAGGCCGCTGCGTCACTCCACAAGACCTCATCCACGGGCAGGTCGTCGCCTTTGAAGCGGCTCGCGCTTTCACCCATCACGGCCTTCCACTGGGCCTGAGTTACCGTGTGGATGCCGAGGTGAAATCCTTTGGTCAGGGTTACCTTGTGTTGGGTTTCGTGTCCTTCCCGCCCGGCCTCCGTCTTCGGGCTTCCCATGACGAACTCACCTGGCGGAATGAAGGCCAGCTTCATGCCGATGGAATTTGTGATCGTGTCGCCGGGGTTGGATTGACCCGCAACCGCCGGCTTCGGTTCAGGAGCCGGCCCTGCGGACTGCAAGCTCCCAAGCCCAAAAGTCACCGTTAACAGGACGGCCAGGCTACGCGTGATAGGTTTCATTTCAGGTCAGTCGAGGTGCAAAAATTCGTTGCTGCCGAAGAGCGTGCGAACATAGGCAGAGAGTGCGGCAAGTTCGATATCCTTTTGCCCCGAAGCGGTGAGTTCCGCACGGTAGGCGGCGAGGAATGCGGCGGCCTCGGACTGCTCGGCGCCGGTGGGCGGGCGTCCGGTGGTGAGGAGCCACGCGAGTTCGATCCGCTGCGCTTCGTCCGTCCGTGCAGCCAGGAGAAGTGCGGCGCCTTTGCCGGCCTTTTCATGGACGAATGGGGCGTTGAGGAAATAAAGCGCCTGCGTCGGCACCGTGGTGTTGCGGCGGTCGGCGGTGCTGGCATTCGGATCGGGGCCGTCGAACAGCGCGAGGAACGGGTGGCGTTTGATCCGCTGGGTCATGAGATACACGCTGCGCTGGTTGTGATCATACACCGCGCTGAACGGCATGTGCTGGGTGAACGCGGACTTGAGCGGCGAGGGAAACGGATGCCCGCGCGCCGGCGTGAGATCGAGTTCGCCGCTGATCGCGAGGATGGAATCGCGCATTTCCTCGGCGCTGATCCTCCGCCGCGGAAATGTGGAGTGGTGTTCCGCCAATGCGCCGGCGTTTCGTTCCGGAATGATCGAGCCCTGCCGGTACGTCGCGCTGAGCATGATGGCGCGGTGCATTCCTTTCACCGACCAGCCGCCCTGGACAAATTTCGTCGCGAGGTGGTCGAGCAATTCAGGATGCGTCGCCGCCTGGCCTCGCGTGCCGAAGTCATTCGACGTCATCACAAGCCCGCGGCCAAAGTGGTATTGCCAGATGCGATTGACCATCACGCGCGCGGCCAGCGGGTTGTCCGGGCGGGTCAGCCACTGCGCGAGTTCCAGCCTTCCGCTTCCCTGCGTGCCCGGCGGGAGCGGTCCGCCGCCGAGGGAGCTGATGAAGCCGCGCGGCACCTCGTCTCCGGGACGATCGGGTTCGCCGCGCAATTGCATCCGCGCATGGTGTGGCGTGCCCTCGACCACGCCGTAGGTCATCTCGCAAGGACCGTCTTCGAGCAGGGAGTTCAGATCCCGGTCGGTCTTCTTCGCTTCGTCGTTCAGCGCCGCAAGCTGCTTCCGCAGGTTTGCGGCCTTGGCGCGGCGGGCTTCGTTTTCCGCGAGTTGTTTTCCGTCCGGCGGCGGGAACGCGCTTTCGCGGAAGATGAAGTTGTCCGCGCTGAGTGCGGGCCGCGCGCCGGGACGGTTGCCGACGCTGTCAATGTAGCTGTAATCAATCGTGCCGTCCCATCCCGCGGCGAACCCGGCGGTGAATTGCGTGCTCCCGTCCGCCGTCGCCAGCGTGCCCGCGCAGGTCTTGTCCTTGAGGTTGAGTGTGAGCTGGAGCTGGTGCCATTCGCCGGGGCGCACCTTGGCGACAGCGGCCCAGGTTTCGCCGGTGCGCGCGAAAAATTCGCTGCCGTTGAAGCAGAATTCGACCGCGGCTTTGCCGGCTCCGTGGCCGATGTAAAAGTGCCACGTTCCCTCGCCGCCTGCGTCCTGTTTCCCGCAGCGGAAGTCCACGCTGGCAAACAGACGCTCCGTGTTTTTCGCCGCCCACGGGGTGGCCAGCCGCAGGCCGAAGCCGTCGTAGGGGGCGCGGTTCGGCATCTCCACGCCAAGCTTGCCAGCGCCCACGATATTCTGGAACGGACTCTGCGCGTCGGCGGAGATTTTCACGACGCTCTTGGATCCCGCGTTCCACAGCCCGGCTGGAGCAGCGCCATTTTTCTGATCCTCCAGGTCTCCCTCCACGCCGGTCAGTTTTTGCAACTCAGCGTTCAGCCTTGCCGCCTCGGCACTCGCCGGCGGGACCGGCGGCGCCGTGGATGCCGGCGCGATCGGTTCCGGTTGAGTCCCGAAGTTGTCGAGTTCCAAGCCCGGCAACGCCGCGCCATCGCGGGCGGTGGAGTCCAGCGCGACGTAATCAATCACGCCCGGCCAGCCCGCGGTGAATGCCTTGTCCGAAAAAGTTGTCGCGTCATCCGTCTGGCTGACCGTTCCGCCGAACGTGCGGTTCCCGAGGTCGAGCGTCAGTTGCAGGTTGTGCCAGGTTTTTGGTTTCAGCGCGGCGACGCTTTCCATTTTTTCCCCGGCCCGGACGAAAACCGCCTCCGCCGAGATGAACAGCTCGACGGCTGGCGCACCGGCCTGCGCCCCGAGCCAGAAACGATGCAGTCCTTTCGCGCCGGGCGCCGCCGGGCGGAAGTCGAGGTTCACATGCAGCACGCGATTTTTCTCCGCCGTCCGCCGCGGGTGAAGCGATTGCGCGAGCCGGTAGTCGGAGTCGCCGCCGGCGATGTTCACGCCAAAACTCCCGAACGGGTAAAAATTCTTGAACGGGCTCTGCGCCGGGCCCGTCACGCTCAGTTTGCCCTCCCACATCCACGGGGCCACGATCACGCCGTAGCTGCCGCCCGCCGCATCCTTCTGCATTTCAAAATCGCCATCCGGATCATGGAGGGAGCGCAGCACGACCGGCGGGGCACCCTGCTTTTTCGCGGCCAGTCTGGCCGCGACGAGCTTCTCATATTCGCGCCAAATCGGCTGCGCCTCCGCCGCCGGCGCAAGCGGCACCATCGAACGGGATTTGTTCTTTTGCTCGGAGCCGGGGAATGGGTAGCGCGTGCTGTCGAAAATGCCGTAGAGCGCATAGTAGTCGCGCATCGAGATGGGGTCGAACTTGTGGTCATGGCAGCGCGCGCAACCCAGGCTCAGGCCCAGCACGGTCTGCCCGAGCGTGTCAATCGTGTCCTGAATCATGAGGTGCTGATACTTCTCCGAATCGAATCCGAACCGCCGCGAGATCGCGAGGAAGCCGGTCGCGGTGAGCCTCTCGGCGTAACGTTCGCGCGGCCCCTGCTCCGCGATGACGTCGCCGGCAATCTGCTCGCGCAAAAATTCGTCGTAAGGCTTGTCGGCGTTGAAGGCGTCAATGACGTAGTTGCGGTATCGCCACGCGAGCCCCACGGGATAATCCGCCGTGTCCCCCGCCGTGTCGGCGTAGCGCACGATGTCCAGCCAGTGTCGCCCCCATCGTTCGCCGTAGCGCGGTGACGCGAGCAGGCGATCCACCAGTGTCGCGTAGGCGCGCGGTGATTCGTCGGCGAGAAAGGCGGCGATTTCATCCGGTGTCGGCGGCAGTCCCGTGAGGTCGTAGGTCGCGCGGCGGATGAGCGTGCGCTTGTCGGCGGGCGCGGCGGGCTGCAGGCCGCGCTCCTCCAATTTCGCGAGGATGAATGGATCAATTGAGGTCGCCGGCCACGCCGTATTTTTCACGGCGGGTGGCGGCGGATTCCTGACCGGATCGAACGCCCATGGCCGCGCAGCCTTGTTTTTCGCGAGCACGGCGGCCGATGTCTCGGGATACGGCGCGCCCATCTTCACCCATGCGACGAGATCGGCGATCGCCACATCCGGCAGTTTCTTGCGGCCATCTTTTTTTGGCGGCATCCGCGTGTCTTCATCCTCGTAGCGCACGGCGTGGATGAGGCGGCTCTTCTCCGGCTCGCCCGGCACGACGATCACGCCGTCCGTCCCGCCTTTGAGAAAGCCCTCGCGCGTATCGAGCTTGAGATCGCCCTTCACCTTCTTCGCCGTGGCGCTGTGGCACTCGTGGCAATGCTCCACGAACACCGGACGGATTCTGTTTTCAAAAAACTCCAGCCCGGCAGTGCCTTTCTCCGCCTGCGCGGGCAAAGCGAAGGCCGCGAGCAGCAATGTGGCGGCCCGGAGCTGATTCGTTGGCGTGCACGACGGCATGGGCGTCAGTTTCTCGTGATCGTCTCGTCGAGGTTCAAAATGACATTTGCCGTCGTGGTCCACGCCGCGTGCTCGGCGGCATCCAGCCCTGCGGGGCGCGGCGCCTGCCCGGCGGCGATCAACGCCTTGGCGGCGCTTTCGTCGGCGCGGTAGCGCGCGAGCTGTGCGGCGACAAAGTCGCGCATGACCTGCTGCTCGCGCGGCGAGGGCGGGCGGGCCAGCGCCAGCCGGTAGGCGAGGGCGATCCGTGCGTCGGTGTCAGGCGCGGACTCGGCGAGCAAGCGCTGCGCGAAGACCCGCGCGGCTTCGACAAATTGCGGGTCGTTCAGCGTGGCGAGCGCCTGGAGCGGCGTGTTCGTGCGCGGGCGTTCCGCGGTGCATTCCGCGCGATCCGGGGCGTCGAAAATGACGAAGGTCGGATACGGCGTGGTGCGCCGCCAGAAAGTGTAGAGGCCGCGCCGGTAAAGGTCCTCACCCTTGCTGAGATTCCACCGCCAGCCATTGCTCTTGCCCTTGTAAAAATCCGCCGGCTGGTAGGGAAACACCGGCGGCCCGCCCATTTTTTCCGAGAGCAATCCGGCGACGGCGAGCGCGTTGTCCCGCACCGCCTCCGCCGCGAGGCGCACACGCGGCGCACGCCAGAGCAGCTTGTTTTGCGGGTCGCGTTCGGCGTAGCGGCGCGTGTCATTCGATGCCTGCCGATACGTGCGGCTCATGACGATGAGCTTCAGCGTGCGCTTCACGTCCCAGCCGGAATCCATGAACTGCACGGCCAGCCAGTCGAGCAGTTCCGGGTGCGTGGGAAAGGCGCCCTGCATACCGAAGTCGCCCATCGTCCGCACCAGCCCTTCGCCGAAAAGCATCTGCCAGAAACGGTTCACCTGCACGCGCGCGACGAGCGGCTGCTCCGTCTGCATGAGCCAGCGCGCGAGGCCGAGGCGGTTGCGCGGCTGGCCGGCGGGGAAAGGCGGGAGAAACTTCGGCACATCGCGCTCCACGGCGTCGCCCGGCGTTTGAAAATCGCCGCGCATCAGCACAAACGCGGGTTTGGGCTTTGGCATCTCCACGCTGACCATCTGCAGTGGCATGCTCTTGTCATTTTCCAGCGATGCCACCGCGTCGCGTGCAGCCTTGATTTCCTGCTTTTGCAGCTCGATCGCCAGCGGCTCGCCGTTCCGGCCGGGCCCCTCGACGGCGGAGGTGAAAACACCGTTCGCCAACTGCTTTTCCAATCCCTCCAGCTTCGCCTTCGCGGCGGCGACTTTCGTGCGCATCTCCGGCGTCGGCACGCGCATGACTGGCGGCACGGGCTTTCCGTGAAAGCCGCTCACGTCCCCCGCGCCGACTTCCTCCAGCGAATTGAAGAACGCCGTGAGCTGGTAGAATTCCTTGTGCGTGATCGGGTCGTATTTGTGCGTGTGGCACTGCGCGCAGTTCAGCGTCATCCCCAGCCACACGCGGCTCATCGTGATCGCGCGATCCGCCGCGTATGCCGCGAGAAACTCCGCCGGGTCCGCGCCGCCCTCCTCGTTGAAACGCACGTTGCGATTGAAACCCGACGCGATCTTTTGCTCCACGCCGCTGTCCGGCAGCAGATCGCCCGCGAGCTGCCAGATCGTGAACTGATCGAACGGCATGTTGCGGTTGTAAGCGTCCACCACCCAGTCGCGCCACAGCCACACCGGGCGGTCGGAGTCGTTGTGGTAGCCATTCGTGTCGCCGTAGCGCGCGAGGTCCAGCCAGACCACCGCCATGCGCTCGCCGAAACGAGGACTCGCCAGCATGCGATCCACCATCTGCTCGTAGGCGCGCTCGCCCGTGTCGTTCGTGAAAGCGTCGATCTCCACCGGCGTCGGCGGCAACCCGCGCAGGTCCAGCGACACCCGCCGGATGAGCGTCGCGCGATCCGCCTCCGCGGACGGCGTCATCTTCCGCCCCGCGAGCGTGGCAAAGACGAACCGGTCCACGCCATTCGACTCCCACGCCGGCTCGCCCACCGCGGGCGCTGCCGCGCGCGACGGCGTGAGAAAGGACCAGTGATCCTTATACTCCGCGCCCTCCGCGATCCAGCGCCGCAGCACCGCCTTCTCCGCCGCATCGAGCGTCTTGTGCGACTTCGGCGGCGGCATCCGCTCGTCCTTGTCCGCCGACTCGATCCGCTCCACCAGCGCACTTTTCTCCGGCCGCCCCGGCACGATGGCAATCTCGCCGCTCTCCGCCGGAGCCGTCGCACTGGCGCGCAGATCGAGACGCAGCTTGCCCTCCAGCGACTTCGCATCCGGCCCGTGGCAGGCGTAGCATTTGTCGGAAAGAATCGGCCGCACATCGCGATTGAAATCAATCGCGCCCGCCGCCATCGCCTGCGCGCAGGTGAAAGCCAGCACGGGGAGCAGTCCCAATTGTCTGCCGACGGGCGAGCTCTTCATGGCAGAAGATCCGCAGCGCAGCGCCAGTGAGCTGCGCGAGGCGGTGGTTCCACAAGCCGCGCCGGCAATGCGGCCATGGCGGCAGTCGTAATTTGGACAGGAATGGAAACAAGCATGCCGGAAACTAACCCGCCGCCGGTTGAAATTACAGAACCATCGTTCCTTCTGTGTCGGGCGTGATTGATTTCCGGTCCGCAAGCGGGCAGGCGGCGGCAGGGAGCGGCGACATTCCTGTCGCCGTCCGCACATGCGCCGGAGGCGCGCACACCCTCGGCAACGCGGCGGCGCACCGTTCGTGGCAAAAAATTTCCTTCACTCGCCACCGCCCGCCACCTTGCCGGAGCATGTGCGCCTCCGGCGCAACCAGCGTCGGCGACAGGAATGTCGCCGCTCCTTGTGCGCCGCCTCTCCACACCTTCGCCCCAGCTTCCACGGCCCTTTCTGCTCCTCCAGGTGGACTCACTTCCAATCACGCCCAAGCCCGTCCCCGCTTACAAATAGAGCTTGGCGGACAACGCGATTGCCGTTTCATCCACCACCCCATGCCGATTGACCTGCGAAGCGACACCATCACTCTGCCCACACCTGCCATGCGCGAGGCGATGGCCCGGGCGGAAGTGGGCGATGATGTGTTTGGCGACGATCCCACGGTGGCGCGGCTCGAAGCGCGAACGGCGGAACTCCTCGGCAAGGAAGCCGCCTTGTTCACGCCGTCCGGCACCATGGCCAACCAACTCGCTTTGCGTGTCCACACCGAGCCCGGCGATGAAATCCTCATAGATGCCAACGCCCACATCTATTACTACGAGACGGGCGCGCCCGCCGCGCTGGCCGGCGTGATGTGTCGCTGCCTGCCCGGCGTGCGTGGCGTCTTCTCGGCGGCGGATGTCGAAGCCGCGCTCCGCCCAGCGGATATTCATTGTTCGCCCACCCGGCTCGTGTGCGTGGAAAACACCCACAATCGCGGCGGCGGCAGCATCTGGCCGATCGGGCGCATCCGCGAAATCGCGGACTTGTCCCGCGCGCACGGCCTGCGGCTCCACCTCGACGGCGCGCGCTTGTGGAACGCGGCGGTCGCGACGGGCATCCCGGAGCGAGAATACGCGGAGCACTTCGACTCGGTGAGCGTGTGTTTTTCCAAGGGCCTCGGCTCGCCCGTCGGTTCCGCGCTGTGCGGCACTGCGGAATTCATCCAGCGCGCGCGACGTTTCCGGAAAATGTTTGGCGGCGGCATGAGGCAGGCGGGCATCATCGCCGCCGGTGCGCTCCACGCGCTGGAGCATCACCGCGCCCGGCTGGCCGAAGACCACGCCAATGCCCGCGCGCTGGCCGAGGGTTTGAGCCGGCTGCCCGGCCTCGAACTCGATCCGACCACCGTGCAGACGAACATTGTGATGATGCGCGTGCGGAAAATTCCCGCGGCCACCCTCATGGCCGCACTCGACCAGGCCGGCGTGCGCGTTCTGGCTCTCGGCCCGGACAATATCCGTGCGGTGACAAACCTGATGGTGTCGCCAGGGCACATCCCCGAGGCCCTTGAGATATTCGAGCGCGTGCTGGGGAGGGCAGACTGATGGGGCCACGCTGGAATGGCCCTATTGAAATGCCGCTGCGAGCCTTTTAACCACCGTGCAATTCACCGAACACGAAGCCGCCTTCCGCCGCGCTGCGAACCAGTTTTCACGGCGCGATTTTCTCAGCCGCCTCGGAGCGGGCATGGGCGCGATCGGTCTGGCCGGGCTGCTCGACCAGACGCGCGCGATCGGCGCGCCGGTTCCCGCATCCCCGCTTTTTCCCAAGGCCCCCCACTTTGCTCCGCGGGCAAAGCATGTCATCCAGCTCTTCATGCCCGGCGGGCCATCGCAGGTGGATACTTTCGACTACAAGCCGGACCTCGTAAAACACGCGGGCAAGCGCCCGGAACTCGTTAACCGGAAAACGCTGCGCAACACGAAGAACGGCCTCATGCCCTCGCCGTTCGGTTTCAAGCAATACGGCAGGACCGGCAAATGGGTCAGCGACATTTTTCCAAACGTCGCGCACTGCGTGGACGACATCAGCTTCATCCACTCGATGTACACGGACATCCCCGAGCACGCCGGCGCGATGATGATGATGAACGTCGGCGCGCTCCAGCCGAACCGCCCGAGCATGGGCGCGTGGCTTGTCTATGGCCTCGGCACGGAAAACCAGAACCTCCCCGGCTTCGTCGCCATGTCCCCGCGCGCGCAGCCCCGCTGCACGCTGGCGAACTGGGGCAACGCATTTCTCCCCGGCGCCTACGCTGGCAGCTACGTGAACATTGCCGAGATGAAGCCCGACGCCGTGATGCGCGACTTGAAAAACTCGCGCCTCTCGATGACCGAGCAGCGCCGCCAGGTGGATCTCCTCGCGCAGTTGAACCAGACCCATCTCGCCCGCATGGAGCGCGACCAGGATCTCGAAGCGGGAATCGCAGCGATGGAGATGGCCTTCCGCATGCAGGCCTCCGTGCCCGAGGTCTTCGACATCAGCAAGGAGTCGCAAGCCACGCGCGACCTTTACGGAAGCAGCGAATTTGCCAAGGGCTGCCTCCTCGCCCGCCGCCTCATCGAGCAGGGCGTGCGCGTCGTGCAGCTCTCGCTTTCCATAGATGGCTACGACATCGCATGGGACACCGGCCACGAGAACATCGTGGATGGACACGCCAAGCTCGCGAAAGCCTGCGACCAGGGCATCGCCGCGCTGATCCACGACCTGAAAGCGCGCGGACTTTTCGACGAGACGCTCATCGTGTGGGGCGGGGAATTTGGCCGCGCCCCGACCTCCGAGGGCGCCAAGGGCCGCGACCACGACCACTACGGCTACACCAACTGGCTCGCCGGCGGCGGGGTGAAACGGGGCCTAAGCTACGGAGCCACCGACGAATTTGGCTGCACTGCCGTCGAGGACCGCGTCCATGTCCATGATTTCCACGCGACGATCCTGCACCTCATGGGCCTCGACCACGAGAAGCTCACCTACCGATATTCCGGCCGCGATTACCGGCTCACGGACGTGGCTGGGAAGGTGATCGAGGGAATCCTCGCATAGGCCGTCTGCGCCGCTTCGATGTCCCGCGTTGGGCGGCTGATCGGGCCTTCTTTCCCCTCGCGACCCAGCGCTACCGCCCCGCCTGCAACCGCGAATCGCCGAGCAACCGCGCATCCTGCCATTGAGAAAAGCCACATCCCCCGCCGCGATGGCGAATGCCGCCAGCTTGCGATCCGGTTTGAAAAATCACCCGGCGTAGAAGGTCGGGGCGCAGGAGTTGGAGTATGCGGATGTTTGCATGGCATTGTTTGGGAGCAGCCCCAGAGGAAAATCGGTGACCGTTCCCAAGAGATGCGGATTCCCCCCCGCGCACAACGGCATTCCCGAAAATACATTTCCATGACGCGCCCGATCCGGGCCCGGCCGCCGCTGCGCTACGGCAGCGCGAACTGTATCGCGCCGGCCTTATCGCCGCCGATGAAGTGGCCGGATCCGCTGTCGTCCTTTCGGAAAATCGCCCCTTTGAAAGTCTGCGTCGGCTCGTTCAGTGTCGGCGGGATTTTCCCGCGGAAAAGCCCGGTCGCCGGCGAGTAGCGCAGCGAAAAGCCCCGCTCCGTCGAGGTCACGAGAGAGCGCGGTGCGATTTCGATCTCGATGTCCCGATCCGCCAGGCCGCCACCGGTTCGCTCGAGCGTCGTGGTTCCCTTTAGCAGGTGGCCCGGTTCAAACTGCGAAGCGCGCCAGTCGCGCACGAGGCCCGCAGGCCAGCCGTCGGGGAATCGCGCGGCCAGCGGATTCGCCGGGCGAAACCACGTCACAACGCCGCTGGCATCGTGCTCGGGCGCTGATTCGTCGAACGTGATTTCGCCGATGATGCCGCCGCCTTTTTTGTAGCTGTGGACGAAGTGCGACCACCGTTTCCGGACATCCAGCTTGCCCGCTGCGGTGATCGCCGTCCCGTCCGCGAGCGTGCCTCGCATCTCGATCCCCCCACCCGGGCTCACGAACAGCTCGGCAGCGCCGTGCCCCACAGGTCCGGCATCGTCCGCAGCGGCTGGCACCGGCCCGATGAGCACGGTGTAGCGCCCGGCCACGCCATCCGGCACGCGGTTCGAGCGATCGTGCGGGAGGTGGAAAAGCTGCACGGCCAGCCCGTCGGCCGTTCCTTCGAGACGGCGGTGACCGACGCCGGTGAATCGCAAGTCCAGATCCACATCGCCCGGTTGCGTCACCGCGTCAAACATACCATCGCCGATCTTCGCCGAGAAGGTCTCCGTGGCGCTGCCGCGGTGGAATTTCCCGGTGACGCGGCCAGCCGCGCTGATCGTGGCGGTGAGCAGCCCCGAACGGGAAAATGTGCCCGGCTCACCATCGCGGACGAGCCCGGTGTAGGTGCCGCGCACCGCTTGGCGCGTGGTGAAATTCGCCGTCAGCGTCAGCCCGTCCTGCATCGGGAAATCGAGGGCCGGTTCCGCCGTCTCCACATCGCCGGACCAGCCGGAGAAAACGCTGCCTTTCTCGAGGCGTGCCATGATCGAAATCGGGGAGCCGATCACGCGCGGCGTGATCCCCGCAAAGCCGTCCGTGATGCCGCCGCTCCCGCTCACCTGCACATTCAGCAGGCCGCGGATTTCGAAGCGCAGCGGCAGCGTGCTCACGGAGCCACCCGCCGTGAGCGACAGGCTCACGTCGTACTGCCCGGCCAGCGAGGGCGTGCCGGAGATTTCGCCCGTGGCGGGATTCAGCGCGAGGCCCGGCGGCAATGGCGTGCTCGCGGCCGTGCCGGATCCTGAGGTGGAAAAACTCAGCGCCGTTCCGCGCGTGCCCGTCACCACGGCGAGAGCGGGCTCCGTCACCACGATCTGCACCGTCGCTTGCGCGGTGCCCGCCTCGCCCGTCGCGCTCACTCCGGCGGCGAAACTCCCCGTGGCTGCCGGGCTGCCGCTGATCACGCCCGTGGTCGCATCAACGACCAGCCCCGGCGGCAGGCCCGTGGCGGAAAATGCCGACGATGGATCCGTCGCCGTGATCGCAAAAGGCACGACCGGCCTGCCAAGCACGGCCTGGAGCTGCACCGCGCTCGTGATCCTCGGCGAGATCGTGAGCGTGAGCGGGCTGGATGCCGAGCCGCCCGTGCCTGAGATCGTGACGCTCGTGGCGAAGACACCCGCCGAAGCGGGCGTGCCGCTGATCCGCCCCGTGGCCGTATCCAGCATCAGCCCGGGCGGCAGCGCCGCCGTGGAAAAAGTGGTGCCCGCATCGCTCGTGGGAATCTGGTACTCGAACGGCACCCCGCGCAGCCCGCTCGCGGCGAGCACGCCATCCACCGAGGGTGCCACGCGCAGCGTGAGCGTGCCCGCCGCAGTGCCCGCCGGCCCAGTGGCCTGGAGGATCACGCTGAAGACACCCGACTCGGCTGGCACGCCGGAGATCACGCCGCCGCCGCTCTCGACCGCGAGGCCGGCGGGCAGATTTGTCGCGGAAAAACTCGTCGCGGGATCCGTCGCGGTGATCGTGTAGTTGAAGCCCTGCCCTTTCGTGACCTGCGCCTCCGTGGCGCTCGTGATCGCGGGGTTCACGATGATCGAGAGCGGTTTCAGCGTCGTGCCACCGCTATTCGTCGCGCTCAGCGTCGCGGCGAAGATTCCCGCCTGCTGCGGCACGCCCGTGATCGCGCCTGAGCCCACATCGAGGCCGAGCCCAGCGGGCAACCCGGCGGTGCCGAAGCTCGTGATCGCATCCGGCGACGTGATCGGAAAGAGCACCGGCTGCCCGCGCACCACCGCGAGATTTGCCGGCGTGGAAATCTGCGGGCTGATCCGCAGCAGCAGCTCCGCAGTGGAATCGCCGCCAGCCGCCCTGATGCCGAGATTGACCGAAAACTCGCCGCTTTCGCCAGGAGTGCCGGAGATTTCTCCCGTGGCCGTATTGATGCCGAGCCCCGCGGGCAGCCCCGTGGCGCTGAAGCTGTCCACGGGATCGGAAGTCGCGACAGCCTGGCTGAAAAGCTCACCGCGCTGCCCCTGTGCCGTGGCCGGGCCGGTGACGATGGGTGCGAGCCGGATCGTGAGCAGTTTCGAGTCAGTGCCGGCGCTGTTCGCCGCGAAGATCGTGACCGGGAAAACTCCCGCCGCCGCGGGCGTCCCGGCGATGCGACCAGTTTTTATGTTTAGACTCAAGCCCTCGGGCAGCGTGCCGAGCACGTCGAAAGAGGTAGGAGCCTGGCTCGCCGTGATCATGTAGTTGAAAGCCGCCCCGCGCCGCCCCTGTGCTGAACCGGCGCTCGTGATCGCGGGCGGCAGCAACGGCGCGTAGGCGGCGGTGATCAGTGTCGTCTGCCCCGGTCGCACCTCCACGGTGAGCGTCGTCGGCGCGATCGTATTCAGCGCAGGCCGGAATTCGACCTGGTAGCGCGCGGCGACCAGCGCGCGCTTCGGGCTGTTGATCGCGCGATACGCCTGTTCCGTGTTTCCCAGGACGCGCCACCCGCCCGTGCCCGCGGTGCCGCGCACCTCGATGAAGCCACCCTCCACCGGCGCGCCGGAAAAAACCGTCGCACCCGAGACCTGGCCATCGGTCGTGCCGCGATCCACGAGGATGATGCCGCCACTCGTGTTGTTCTCGCCGCCATTGCCGGAGACCTCCGCGCGGCTGATGAGATCGGCCACCTCCGCATCAATCGCTCGCACGAGCGTCTGCCCCGTGCCGCCGAGGAAAACGCCCGCCGGAAAAAACGCCCCGCCATCGCTCTGCACAAAAAGCGGCCCGCCGCTCACGCCGGGAAAACCGCGCAGCGCCGTGGTGGCAAAAACGTGCCCATACAACAGGGTGAATGGTGCGGGCTGCGGGCTCGTCGCGCACAGCCGCCCGCGATCTCCGAGCGGCACGCCCTGCACCGCGTAGCCTGCGAGGATTTTCTGCCGCGCACCGGCGATCCACTCGCCCGGCGACGAGGTGGCGCTGAGAAAGCCGCTGCTCCCGCCGCGCCCCGCGTCGCCGAGGAAAAACAGCGCCGCCGCATCGAGCCGCTGCGACTCGGGCGTGGAGATGCCGGGCTCCTGCTCCGAGCGCGCCGCGCCGTAGCCCTGGAAGATGTAGGCGCCGCGCGCAAACCGCGGCGGCGGATCGTGCAGCCCGTGGTGGCGCTGGAAAAACCAGCGCATCTCCGCCGCGAGTGTGAGCGCTTCGTCGTCGAAAACGGCGTGCGCGACCGTGAGCACCGTGTGCCTTTTCACCACCGTACCGGAGGAAAAGCCGAGACTCGTTTGAAGTTGCCCCACGTAGCGGTACGGCTCGCCCCCCGTGGCGGTCGCAAAGGGCAGCACCGCCACCGCCTCGCCCTGCACCGGCTCGGGGATGAAATACGTCGCTGTCGTCGCATTCACCTGCCCGGCCACGACGGTGATGACGGTCGCCGGCGGGGTGGTGCGGCCCGGCACCGGCTTGAACTCGATGACGTATGGCCCCGCCGGCAAGTCCTCCAGCGCGGCATCGCTATCCCGCCACAGCGGCGTGCCAAAGCCATCCGTCTCGCCCACGCGCCGCCACTGCCCGCGCTGCGCCAGGTCGGCATGCGTCGCGATGGTCGAAGGCTTGATCGTGACGAGCAGCCCGCCCGTGCCCACGGCGTTCAGCAGCGAATATGCGGCGCTATCCGCCGCGGCCTCACCCGCGCCCACCGGCACCACGATCGTCTCCGGCGCGCGAAAGCCGGAAGCCTGATCGAACTCGATCGGGTAATTCCCCGGCGGCAGCGCGCCCACCACGCGGCCGCTCTCGTACCAGTCGAAGTCGCCCGCCGGCCGCCACCGCCCCACGCCGCCCGGCGTAAGCGTGATCGTGAGGCTGCCGGTGGAACCCGGCACCGGTGTCTGCGGCGCAGTGGCCACGGCATCCCCGCCAGTCGGGCCCGGCACGTCGTCGTTCAGAATCGTCACCGCTGCCACGATCCTCGTCCCGAGCCGCCCCCCCGATGGCGCGGAGAGATCAACGAAAAACATCTCGTCCGGCTCCAAGACCGCATCCGTCGCGAGCGCGATGCTGATTGTGCGACTGGTATCCGCATCCGCGAGGTCGAGCGTGCCGCTCTGCGCCGTGAAATCGCCGCCTGCCACCGCCGTGCCCGCCCGCGTCGCGAATTGAACGCTCACCGCGCCGGGGCGATCCTTCGTGACCGTGAGCGTGATGCTCGCCTGCCCCTCGCTCGTGTTCACGGCACCGCTCGCGAATTGCACCGTCGGCAGAACCGGCGCCTCGAAGGCGAAATTCGTCGCCACCG
This sequence comes from Prosthecobacter debontii, assembly GCA_945861385.1. Lineage (GTDB taxonomy): Bacteria > Verrucomicrobiota > Verrucomicrobiia > Chthoniobacterales > Chthoniobacteraceae > SXWH01. Next base: position 5,901 of record CAMAUI010000008.1, on the reverse strand, counting down.
CACCGACGCCATCCGCCTGCTCCGCAATCGCGGATTTCACCACGAGCGAAGCCGCGCCGCCCGTCGCGGTGAAGACGAGCCCCGCCGCGCCATCCTCCGCGAGCACAAAGGATCCCGCTGGCACCGGCACCCCTTCCGGCAGCGCGAGCGTGCCGCCCGCGATGGATTCGATGAAAAAGTGAGTCGTCTTCAGCGCCTCGCCTGCCGCTGGAGCGAGCACCACGCGCCCGCTCCCCACATCGAGCGAGACCAGCGGCGCGCTCACGACCGGAAGCCACGCAAAGCCATTGCGCGGCACGCCGCGAACGCTCGTGAAATTGCCGCCTACGAAGACATCCGCGCCATCGGCAAACAGCACCTGCACGTAGGATTGGATGTCGCCGCCCGAGAGCAGGAAAGCGGTTCGTTTATTCCACGTCGGGTCATTCGCGCCGGTGGTCGCGTTTAGCTTCACCGGGCTGCCACCGAGCGGCCCCGATGCGTAGCCGCCGCCAGCGTAAACGTCGCCGCCGGAAACGGCAAACGCACCGGTCTGGTCGTTCGATCCACCAGTGATCGGTGGATTCCAATTCGAATCCCGGGCACCGTTGCCGGCGAGGCTGAATTTGCCGTGAAAGTTGCCGCCGACGAACGCATCCGTCGCCGTGAGAGCGATCGTCGTGATCAGACCTCCCGAAGCGGGCACCCACCCGGGATCCGGCACGCCATCGACCGTACTCACTCGTGCAAAGTTGCTGCGCGCCACCCCGCGCACGCTCGAAAAATCGCCCACGACATAGAGCTGCCCGCCCGCTACAGCCAGCCCTTCGACGTATTGCGCGCCGCCAGTCACACTCGCCTGCCATCCCGGATCGACGGCACCCGTGTTGGCGGCGGCGAGCTTCACGAGGCGCACGCGGGACACTCCACTCACAGTCGTAAAATTTCCGCCGGCGAATACTGCGCCATCCGCTGTCGCCAGCCCGCGGACTGTGCCGTTCATCTCCGGTGCCCATGCAGCATCGACGGCACCCGTTGCCACGCTGATCTTCCCGATCCGTCGGCGCGGCAGGCCGTCGATAGTCGTAAAATCTCCGCTAGCGAAGATGCTCTCACCATCAATGGCGAGAGCCTGCACGGGATTGTCCGTGGCTGGTGCCCACGTCCGGTCGATGCTTCCGTCGAGATTGAACCGCGCGAGGTTTGGCCGACGTAGCCCTTCTGCAAGGTGAAAATTTCCGCCAATGACCAGGCGCCCGTCCGACTGTCGCGCGATCGCAAACACCTGCCCCGCCGCCTCGGGTTGCGCCGCGAATTCCGGGATGCGCGAGCCGACGTTTCGATCGAGCTTTGCAAAACCCAGTGCGACCGCGCCGGCGATTTCGCGAAAGATGCCGCCGATGAAGATCGCGCCGGGGCGCACGTCGAGTAGCGCGATCACATTATCCGGCGCCGGTGCCCACTCGGGATCGGTCGCGCCCGTCGTCGCATCGACGCGCAGGAGGAAATCGCGCAGCGGTGGCGCGGCGGTCGTGAAGTCGCCGCCGAGATACACTTTGCCATCCGACACCGCGACCCTGAGCGCCTCGACCAGCCCAGGCGAGAATTTGGGTGCCAGACTCACCACCCAAGTGGGATCGACAGCCCCCGTTGTCACATTGAGTTTAGCCACACTTGTGCGAGGCGCTCCGTTCACCGCGCTAAAACGCCCGACCGCGTACACGGATCCGGCTCCATCGAGCGCGAGACCCTGCACGTTTCCGTTGGCGGGCCCGGCGAAGCTGCCGGGTGCCCACCCGGCGACCGGTGCTCCCGTCGCCGCACTCACTTTCGCGAGCTTGCTGGCGAACTGACCGCCGATGAACACGGCCGCGCCCGCTGGCAAGATCGTCCGCACGCCGCCGTGCACGCCATCGAAGCCGACATTCGCCGTCCAACTCCCATCGACGCTGCCCGCTGCCGCAGGCGAGACTTTGAAAACAGATGTCCGTGGCGACGTGAAATCACCGCCCACGTAAAGATTTGTCCCATCCGTCGCCAGCTTCACCACGCGCCCCTGGCCGAATCCCCCGCCCGTGTTCACATTCCACGCTGCATCCGGCACGCCGACGCCCGCCAGGCTCACGCGTCCGAGATTGAAGTGCGACTGCCCGCCGAGCGTGCGGAATTCGCCGCCGACGTAGAGAAAGTCGTCCACGATCACGATCGAATTCACGTAGCCGCCTACGTCGCACCGCCACGTCGGGTCGAGCGTTCCATCCACATTCAGTCGCGCGAGCGCGCCGCGAGGCGTGCCATTGACCGAAGTAAAGAGGCCCGCAATCACGATGCGCCCATCGCTCTGCACCGCCATCGAGCCCACACTCCCCGTCGTGACCAGACGCGGATTGAACCGTGCGCCCGCCGCGTTCTGCCCGATCGCGCTCCGATGCGGATGCGCCAGGAGGATCACCCAGCAGAGGAGGTGAAAAATGCGCCGGAGCGAAGATGCGATCGCTCCAGCTTCTGCCAGGAATTTGCTTTCGCGCCCGCCGCTCAGGAAACGGTCAGAACGGGGATCGCCGCCGGGGAGTGAGGGAGTCCGGGAGGAGCTCGATATGGAGAAGGGATGAAGCGGAGGTCCGGTGCTGTTCCGAGAGTCGGATTTCCAAGGAGGAGACTCGGTTGTGGTGGAATTCATGCGCGGAAGCGTTGGTTGTGAGCATGGTCGTCCGCGCCGCTTTGACAAGCACTCTTCGGCAGCGGTTTTTGCGTTTAATGGACACACCCGCCCGATCGTTCTCGCATCGGCACCCACGCACCTCAGTTGTGCGCGAGATACTCGCTCCGGCGCGGGAGTGTCCGGTCAAGTATTTGAGCTAAATATTCCGCTGCGACTGTCACCGCCCTACTTTTCCGACTCGCCCACAAACTGTCGCAGCCGTGTCTGGATCGCCTGCACATGCGCCTGCAACGGCGCGAACCGCGGATCAGCCGCCCACTCCCGCGCCACGCGGAGAGCCTCCCGGTCTCGCAGGATGATGTCCTCGCGCGACGGCGTCACCGTGGGCGTGAGGAGGTTCTTCGAGATCATCATGTTCGCGTTCGGATAGAGCCCCGCGAACTTCGCCAGCTCCTCCGCTGAGCGAGCCGGATCGAGAATATACCGCTCGACGATCTCACGCTGCCGCGCATCGCGCACATCGGCGCGCGCGAAATAATTCGCCCGCGTCAGCTCCCGCCCCTTCATCAAGCCCGGCTCCGCCTGCACGCGCGTGAGCATGTCCGCCGGTGCAGCCTGCACCAGCCGGTCCAGCGTGAGGAACGCGGCGTGCGCCGCGGCCTTGTCCTGCTTTCCGGTGCGCATGAGCAGGCGCGCGAGGTCGGGCGTGAGTTCCACCGCCTTCGCATGCACCGCCACGTCGAAAGCCTCCAGCCACCCCGCGCTCTGCTCAGCCTGCCAGCGCGGATCGCCCAGCAGTTCGCGCATCTTGCCATTGAGAAAAGCCACATCCCCCGCCGCACCGCGCACCCTCGCAAAATCGCGCAATGCCACGGCCCACTCATCGGCGCTCTCCCGCGTGGCGAGAATCTGCTTCGCGTAATCCGCGGCGGCTTGCGGATCCGTGCGGCCAAGCTGATCGAGCAGCCACACGCGAAACGTCGGTGCTGTGGCGAGATTGCCACCGTCGCCAATGGCGAATGGCAGCTTCGTCACCGCATCGAGCCGGCTCGACAGCGCGTCCCTGAGAAGCCCAGCGGCCTTCTCGGGGGAAATGGCTGCCAGCTTTTCGGAAAGCTGACCCAGCAAGGCCTTCACGCGCTGCGGATCGGAACCCTCGCCGATGAGCCGCCGGACGGACTCCAAATCCTCCGCGGAGATCCCCGCGACTCTCGTCCCCGCTTGGAATGTCGGTTCTGCGTCTCCCGATTTTGCCAGGCCATCATTTGGCGAAGGCGGCGTTGGTGCGGGGTTTCCCGACGGTCGAAGAACTGCGTCCCGATTCGGTCGGACAGCCAGCCACGCGGCAACGGCAATCACCGCGAAAACGAGGCCGATGATCGCGCGCTTCATTCGCATTGGCGCAGATTGGGCACGGCTGCCTGCGAACATCCAGCCGCAATCACCACGACTGGCCCGGCATCTGATCCCGGAGTCGTTGGGCAAACGTGTTTTTCATCCTATCGAGGGTGCAGGTGCCACAGACGCGCTGCATGATCGCACCTCGCCAGTGACGCCCGATCCGCCGTAAAATTTGCGGCTCGGGCTTTTGAGCTTCCCGCCGGATGGCGGTGCTGATAACCGGATGGAATGACCTGTCGCTTGCCAGCCGCACAAACCCCGGCGCTGTTGCTTGCATTGCTCGCAGTCTTCGTAATCGCGCCGGTGCGGGGCGCGGATGCGGGCGGTGCGCAAGTCATCGAGAGGGAGAACGTGGTAGAGTCGCAGCGCCAGGGCCAGGCTTGGAAGGATGCGCCGAAGGGTTTCAAGCTTTTGCTGAAGGACCGGCTGAGGACGGGGGAGTTCAGCCGGGCTGTCGTGCGCCTGCTCGACCGCACAATGCTGCGGATGGACGAGCTGACGGACATCGAGATCACGCCGCCGGTGAAGGCGGGTGCGCCTGGATCGCTCGATGTGAATGAGGGGAAGGGTTATTTTTTCAGCCGCGAACGGCAGCCGGAGATGAATGTGCGCACGCCGGCGGTGAATGGCGCGGTGCGCGGGACGGCGTTCCTCGTGTCGGTTTCACGGGGGAAGACGACGTTTGGTTTGTTCGAGGGCGAGCTCGTGATGTCGAACGCGCATGGAAATGTGACGCTGCGCGCGGGGGAGTTTGGCGAGGCGGTCGCGGGGCGTGCGCCGCGGAAGACGGCGGTGATTGATGCGACGAACATCATCCAATGGTGCCTGTATTACCCGGCGGTCCTCGATGCGGATGAACTCGGCATGCCGGCTGCGGACCAGCAGCAGGTCGCGGCCTCGCTGGCTGCGTATCGTGCGGGGGATTTGCTCGGCGCGCTGGAGAAGTATCCGAAATGGCTGCGGACGGGCTCGACGCCCGCGCGGCTGTACCGCGCCGCGGTGATGCTGGCGGTGGGGCGCGTGGATGAGGCGGAGGCGATGCTGCGCGCGGTGCCGAAGTCGGCGGCGGGACGGCGTGCGATCGAGGAGATGGTGGCGGCGGTGAAGTTTGAGGAATACGCGGGAGCGGCTGATGCGAAGACTTCCGGCGAATGGATGGCGCGTTCGTACTACGAGCAGTCGCGAAGCAGGCTGGAACCCGCGCTGGCGGCGGCAAAGCGGGCCGCGGAGATCGCGCCGAAAAACGGTTATGCGTGGGCGCGCGTGGCGGAGCTGGAGTTTTCATTCGGCCGCACCGGCCCCGCATTGCAGGCGCTGGAGCGCGGCCTGGCGCTCGCGCCGCGGAATGCGCAGGCGCACGCATTGCGCGGGTTTTTGCTGAGCGCGCAGAACAAGATCGCGGATGCGCGGGCGGCGTTCGACGAAGCGATCGCGCTCGATGGCGCGCTGGGGAACGCATGGCTCGGGCGGGGCCTGACGCTCATCCGCCAGGGCCGCGCCGAGGAAGGGCGCAGGGACTTGCAGACTGCGGTGACGCTGGAGCCCACGCGCGCCCTGCTCCACGCGTATTCGGGCAAGGCTTTCAGCGAAGTCGGCGACGCGGCGGCGGCGCGCAAGGACATTGAACGGGCGAAGGAGATTGATCCGCGCGACCCGACGCCGTGGCTTTACTCGGCTGTGCAGAAAAAGCAGGAGAACCGCTACAACGAGGCGATCCGCGACATGGAAAAGTCGGTTGAACTGAACGACAACCGGCGGGTGTATCGCTCGCAGTTCCTGCTCGACCAGGATCGCGCGGTGCGCGGCGTGAATCTCGCGGCGATTTTCCAAAACAACGGGATGACCGATGCGGGCGTCCG